>NZ_CEEDBP010000006.1:0-229925 GCF_979252845.1 Belnapia sp. AC561 | reverse complement strand
GTGGGCGGGACGCCGGGGGTGAGCGGCCTGTTCCGCGGCCGCGACGCGGCGGTCTTCGGCGGGCTGGAATGGTCGGTGCCGCCCGACTGGGCGCTGGGGCTGGAAGGGCTGCGGGCCAAGCTGGAATGGTCCGGCGATGCGCTGCGGGAAGAGCGCGGCGGCTACCCCGCCCGCACCACCGGCCTGCGGGGCCAGGCTGCCTCCCGCCTCAACATCGGCCTGCAATGGCAGCCGAATCCCTGGGTCGATGCGGGGGTGCATGTCGTCCATGGCACCGACCTGCTGCTGCGGCTGTCGCTGCGGCTGGACCCGGCGCGGCCGCCCGCGGTGCCGCGGCCGGCGCCGCCCGCCATGGTGGCCAGGCCGGAGGAGCCCGGCGATGCCGCGGCGGCGCTGCGGCGGGCCGGCTTCCGCCCGCTGGCGGTGCGGTTGGACGGCGAGGAGGCGGTGATCGCCGTCGCCGGCGGGCGCTTCCCGACCCTGGCGCAGGTCGCCGGAAGGGTCGCCCGGGCGGCGCAGCCGGCGCTGCCGGCGGAGGTCGAGCGCCTCGCCGTCGAATGGCACCGCGCCGGGCTGCCCATCGCCCGGCTGGTGCTGCTGCGGGAGGCGGTGGAGGCGGCGGCGGCCGGCGCGGGCAGCGCCGAGGAGGTGCTGGCCAGCGCCAGCCTGCTGCCGGCCGAAACCCTGCCGGGCTTCGCCCCCGACCTGGACTGGGCGCTGGAGCCGCGCATCGCCCTGCAGCTCGGCGATCCCAGGGTGGGGGTGCGCTGGCAGGCCGCGGCGGCGGCCGGGGTGCGGCTGGGGCTGGGCGAGGGGCTGGCATTGGCCGGCAGCCTCTCCCAGGCGGTGGCGGGCAACCTCGACAAGGGGCTGCCCTCCAACAGCCTGTTGCCGCGGGTGCGGAGCGACCTCGGCCGCTATGCCCGGGAGGGGCGGACGGCGATCCCGACGCTCTATGCCGAGCGGCTCTGGAGCCCGTCCGAGGACTGGTTCGCCCGCATCTCGGCCGGGCTGCTGGAGCCGATGTTCCAGGGCGTGCAGGGGGAGGTGCTGTGGCGGCCGCAGCAGCGGGGCTTCGCGCTGGGGCTCGACCTCGCCTGGGTGGCGCAGCGGGACTACCGGCAGCGGCTGGGGGCGCTGGGCTATTCGGTGGCGACGGGCCATGCCTCGGTTTATGCCGACCTGCCGGTCTGGAACCTGGGCGCGGTGCTGCGGGCGGGGCGCTACCTCGCGGGGGATTGGGGCGGGACGCTGGAGGTGAGCCGGCGCTTCGATTCCGGGATCGAGGTGGGCGGCTTCGCCACCCTGACCACCACGCCCTTCCGCCGCTTCGGCGAGGGCAGCTTCGACAAGGGCATCTTCATCCGCTTCCCGCTGCAATTGTTCGGGCCGGAGACGGCGGCGCGGGCGACCGCGCTGATCCGGCCGGTGGTGCGGGATGGCGGCCAGCGGCTGGCGGTGGACAACCCGCTGTTCGAGGTGACGCGGGAAGGCCGGGCAGAGGCGCTGGGGCGGGACTACCTCGGGCTGCTGCGGTAGCGGACGAAGCGCTGCTCCTGCACCGTGCTGCCCCATTGCGCACCCGGCCGTTCCTCGGTCAGCCTGAAGCCGGCGGCCTCATAGAGGCGGCGGGCGGCGTCGAGACCCTGGAAGGTCCAGAGCTGGGTCTCGGCGAAGCCGCCGGCATCGACAAAGTCCAGCGCTGCCGTCAGCAGGCGACGGCCGATCCCGCCGCCGCGCAGCCCCGGCGCCACGACGAACCAGCGGAGATGCGCGATGTCCGGCCCCATGTCCTCGCCATCGATGGCGATGGTCCCGAGCGTGAGGTCGTCGCGATGGGCCGACCAGATGGCATTGCCCGGCCGGTCCAGCCGGGCGGCGAATTCGCCCAGGCCCCGCGCCAGCACCGCCTCGAAGGCCGCGCCGAAGCCGGAAAGCTGGGCATAGGTGCGGGACTGCAATGCGGCGGCATCGCCGAGCAGGCCGGGACGCCAGCCCCGGGTGATGCAGGCCGGCCCGGTTTCGGGGTCGGGCATGGGAATGCTCCGGCAACGGTTGCGCGATACAACCATTGCCGGCCCGCTCAGGGAAGCGTCAGTAGCTGGGCCAGAGGCCGGGGGTGGCGACCTCGACGGAATGCCCGTCCGGATCGCGGAAATAAAGGCTGACGCCGCCGCGGGGCCAGGTGACACGGGATTCGAGGGCGACGCCCGCCTGCGCCAGATGCGCATCCCAGGCATCCAGCTCGCCGACCGGGATGGCGAAGGCGAGATGCTGGTGGCCGGTCGCGTCATGCGGCGGGATGATGCCGGTGGGCGTGGGGGAGGGCTCGACCGAGCCGCCGCGCACAAACAGCAGCAGCACGCTGTTGCCGGGCACGCCGAGGCCGATCATGCGGTCGTCGCGCAGATATTCCTCGAAGCCCAGGACGCGGCGGTAGAAATCCGCCGACCGCGCGAGGTCGTCGACATAGAGCGAGTATTCGAGCTGGTGGCTGATGCGCGGCATGCGGGGGCGCCCAATCGAGAAACGGGCGGGGATGATGTCCCCGCCCGCCGGCATTACGCCTTCTTGTAGAGCTTGGTGGCGATCTCGAACATTTCCTCGGGCGCGTAGTCCGGGGTGAAGGCCGAGGGAATGCCGGTGAGCTGGTGGATCTTGCCGCCTTCCGGCATGCCGTCCACGACCTCGAGCTGGCCGACCGGGTCGCCCGGCAGCGCCATCTCGCCATTGCCCCAGATGCCGGCCATGTCCTTGTAGTCGGCCGGGCTGAAGGTATAGAGGCGGCGATGCGAACCCTCGGCCAGGTACTGCTGGCACTCGGGGATCTTGTCGAGGTTGATGTTCGGGGTCGGCAGGAACTTCTCCAGCTCGACGCCGGTGATCTGCTTCAGCGCCAGCGCATAGGCATGCGCATGGACCGAGCCGCGGACCAGCAGGTAGCCGCAGACGGCGCGGCCGGTCGGATCCGTCAGCGTCTCGTAGACGCGCAGCTTGTGCAGGCGGGCGCCGCATTCCAGGTGGAAGTTGTGCAGCAGGTCGACCACGACATTGCCCGTGGTGGTGACCATGTCGGCATTCCAGGACATGGAATTGCTGTTCACCGGCGTCGAGCCGCCGCCATGGGAGGCGAAGCTGGCGAAGGAGCGGATGTCCTTCATCGCCTCGAAGGGGGCGCCGGAGATGTCGCCGCCATCGGTCTCGTCGCCGTCGTTGTCCGGGCCGTTGTTCAGCATGGCGACGCCGTTGCTGACCAGCTCGACATGGCCGAGTTCCTCGGCGGTGATGCTGGCGACCAGGCTATAGAAGGGGCGCAGCTTGCTCTTGCTGCGGAAATTGAAGCTCTGGAACATGTAGTTCCCGAGGGTGGACATCTCGCCGTACTTGCCGCCCAGCAGTTCCTGCAGGGCAGCAGCCGCATTCGGATCCTTCCGCTTGGGTGCGGGTAGTTCAGCCTGCAGCTTATCGACACGAAGGAACATGGGGGGGCATCCGGAGCTGTTGGGTTAGACTTCCCTAACCAGCGAAACCGCCCGGGGTTTTGTGGCAGCGTCGCATTATCACGAAGGTGCCGCAGCCTTGCGGCCCGCCGCCGCTTCGGCCAAACCCCGGCCGGCATGACCTTCGAAGCGCTGACGCAACACCTGGTATTCGCCCTTGGCCTGGCGCTGCTCTCGGCGGTGGTGGTCCGGGCCATGATCCGCTGGCCCATCCTCGACATCCCGAACGGCCGCAGCGCCCATGCGGTGGCGACGCCGCGCGGCGGCGGGGTCGGCGTGGTGGTCGCCTTCCTCTGCGGGATGCTGGTCCTCTACGGCATGGCGGATTTCGCCCGGCTGGCGGAACGGCAATTCCTTGGCGTGATCTTCGCCGCCCTGGCCATCGCCGGGGTGGCGCTGGCGGACGACATCCGCAACCTTTCGGCCCGGCTGCGGCTGGCGGCGCAGGTCGGGGCGGCGCTGGTCGCCGCCGGCACCGGCATCACCCTGTCCCGGCTGGCGCTGCCCTATCTGGGCGTGGTGGATCTGGGCTGGGTCGGGGCGCTGCTGACGGTCTTCTGGATCGTCGGCTGCACCAATGCGGTGAATTTCATGGATGGGCTGGATGGGCTGGTCGGCGGCACGCTGCTGATCGCCTGCGTCGCCCTGGCGGTGATCGCGGCCGGCGAGGGCGGCCGCTTCATCTATATCGCGGCGCTGATCCTCGCGGCGGGCTTCGCCGGCTTCCTGCCCTTCAACCTGCATCCGGCGCGGATCTTCATGGGCGACGTCGGCAGCCAATTCGCCGGCTTCATGCTGGCGGTGCTGGCCGTCGCCGCGGCACGCTTCGATTTCAGCCAGCTCAGCTTCCTGATCGTGCCGCTGCTGCTGTTCGGGCTGCTGTTCGATGCGGGCTTCACCCTGCTGCGGCGGGGCTGGATGGGGGACCGGGTGGGGGCGCCGCACCGGACGCATCTGTACCAGATGGCCCAGCGCAGCGGCCTCGGCGTGCGCCGGGTGGCCGCGGTGCACTGGGGCTTCGCGCTCTTCCATGCCGGGCTGGCGGCGCTGTTCCTGAACCTGGCGTCCTGGGCCAAGCCGCTGATCGTGCTGCCGGCGCTGGCGGTGCAATGCCTCTGGCTGTGGTGGGTGGCGCGGCGGGTACGGCGGGCCGGGCTCAGCTGGCGGGGCTGAGGAATTCCACCACCAGCGGCGGCACCCGCGGGCCGACCCATTGCTCCGCCCGCAGCACCGCGCCGCCATCGGCCTCGACCCAGAAGCGGTTGGTGAAGCCGAAGCTGCCCCGGGTGCGGCAGCGTTCGCTCACCAGCAGCACCTCGGCATCCCCGGTGCGCTCGGCACGCAGCCGGCAGGCGAGGGAGATGCCGAAGCGCATGCCGTCCGGCTCCCGGTCGGCATCCATCAGGTCCACCAGGCGGCGGGCCTCGGCGGGCTGGTCGAGCAGGGCGGCGGGGGCCGAGAGCGGGTCCGGCCCCTCGAAGCGGGTCGCGGCCAGCATCTGCCGCATGCCGGCGGTGGCGGTGACCCGGCCGCCTTCCGTCGCCACGACGATGCCGGAGGCGGTGCGCCAGATCCGCCGCTCCCCCAATTCCTGCAGCAGCACCGCCGGGGTGGAGCGGCCGCCGATCCAGAGCCGGAGGGCGCGGCCCTCGGGCTCCGGCAGGTCCTCCAGCGGGGCGACGACGGGCGCGACGGCATCGACGATGCCATCGACGGCATTCCGCCAGAGCGTGTCGCCGCAGCCGGCGAGCAGAAGCGGGAGCAGCAGGGGCCAGGGACGCATCCCCGCAGGATAGTGCCGTTATCGCAACGAAGCGAGGCCGGAATTCCACCGGGCCGGATGCTCAGGGCTAAATGCTCAGGACCGGTGGCGGGAGACCAAGCGGGCGATGAACATCAGCAGCAGGCCGAGGGCGATGACGCCATAGGTCTTGGGGTCCTCGCGGATCGCATCGAGGATCGCCTCGGGGATCCAGAGCAGGGAGTCCCAGCCGAAGAGATGCGCGGCGAGGCCGAGCGCCACCAGGATGGCGCCGGCGGACCAGAGCACATGCGCCATGCCCTGGCCCCTCAGCGCGTGTCGCCATCGGCGCGGCGGATCGCCGTCTGCGCATCGGCGATGCGGGCGCGGGCGCCGGGCAGGTCGTTCTTCGCCAGGGCCTCGCGCGCGGCATTGATGGCGGCGCCGGGGCCGACCGAGCGGACGCCATCCGGCCGCGCCTCGACGCCGGGCTGGTTCAGCAGGGCGGTCGCGGCGCGTTCCAGCAGTTCGTTGGCGAGGCCGGGGTTGTTCTCGCCCAGGGCGCGGTCGGCGTCGCGCAGGATCTCGGCCGAGCGGCTGGCGGGCGGGGTGATGCCGGCCATGCGGGCGGCATCCTTCTGGCCTTCCACCGGCGGGATGGCGCCGGCGCCGCCCTGGCCATGCGGCGTGAGGTCGCCGCCGCGCGGCTGGGCCAGGGCCGGGGCGACGAGGACCGGGGTGGCGAGCAGGACGAGGGCGAGGATGGCGGCGTGGCGCATGGCGGTCTCTCCGGGAGACCCTGGCCAACGCCGCGGCATCATTCCGGTTTCCTGGCGACCCCCCCCTCTCACGCCCCCGCCTCAGGCGGTTGCCGCCCGTGGCGGCCCGCCCCGCCACTGCAGCGCCAGCAGCACCGCACCCAGGGCCACGCCGATGAGATGCGGCGCCGGGACGCCCGCGCCGAAGAAGGCCTCGACCAGGGCCGGGAAGATCATCAGCAGCCCGGCGATGACGAAGCCCGCCCTTTCCCAGCCGGCCAGCGCCCGCCGGGCGAAGCCCTGGCAGGCGGCCGAGAGCGCGGCGAGGCCGCCGGCGGCCAGCGCGATCTGCACCACCACGTCGCCCCAGCCCATGCCCGGCTTGAAGGCCAGCAGCAGGCCGACGCCATCCGGGTCCGTCACGAAGACGAAGGGCAGCACGAAGGCCGGCAGGGTGTATTTCCAGGCCTGGAGCGTGGTGCGGTAGGGACCGGCGCCGGTGATGGCGGCGGCGGCGAAGGGGCTCAGCGCGGTCGGCGGCGAAACCTCGCTCAGCACCGCGTAGTAGAAGACGAACATATGCGCCGCATAGTCCGGCACGCCGAGCTTGATCAGCGCCGGCGCCGCGACCACCGCGCAGATGATGTAGCTGGCGGTCACCGGCACCGCGAGACCCACGATCCAGACGATCAGCGCGGTATAGAGCGCGGTGATGACCAGCGACCCGCCCGCCGCCTGGATGGCGATCTCGGAGAACTTCAGCCCGAGGCCGGTCAGGGTGATGACGCCGACGATGATGCCGGCGCAGGCGCAGGTCGCGGCGATGCCCACCGCCTGGATGGCGCCCGAGGCCAGCGCCGCGACCAGCTTCCTCGGCCAGAGCGCGCTGTCGCGGCGGATGAAGGACAGCACCACCGCCACCGCCATGGCGTAGAGCACCGACATGGTGGGCGAGTAGCCCAGCACCATGAAGACCACGATCGCCAGCAGCGAGGAGAAGTGAAAGCCGTATTTCTTGGTCAGCGCCCAGGGGCTCTCGACCGTGATGACCTCGCGCTCGGTCCCGGCCTTGAGGTGGGCGGCGCCGATCCGGCGCTGGTCCAGCTCCACCATGAAGAGCAGCGAGGCGTAGTAGAGGATGGTCGGCACCGCCGCCATCCGCAGCACCTCGAGATAGCCGATCTTGAGGTACTCGGCGATCAGGAAGGCCGCGGCGCCCAGCACCGGGGGCGAGATGATGGCGCCGAGCCCGCCGGCGGCGAGCAGCCCGCCCGCGTCGTCCGGCTTGTAGCCGACCCGCTTCATCATCGGCCAGGCGACGGTGCCTAGCGTCACGGTCGTCGCCACGCCCGAGCCCGAGGGCCCGCCGAGCAGGAAGGACGACAGCACCACGGTCCGCCCCGCCGAGGTCGCCTTGCCCCCCGTCGCCGAGAAGCTGAAGTCGACGAAGAACTTGCCGGCGCCGGAAAGCTGCAGGATGGCGCCGTAGATGGTGAAGAGGATGATCAGGCTGGCCGAGACATCCACCGCGGTGCCGAAGATGCCGTCGAGGGTGATGGTCAGGTGCGGGATCAGCCGTTCCGAACCATAGCCCTGGTGGCGCCAGGGGGGCGGCAGCAGGTTGCCGAAGAAGGCGTATAGCATGAAGGCCCCGGCCACGACCGGCATGACCCAGCCGGTCGCCCGCCGCGTCACCTCCAGCACCAGCAGGATCAGCACCCAGCCGACGATCAGGTCCTGGGTCTCGGGGAAGACGTAGCGGTCGATCAGCGGCTCCGTGCCGATCAGGTCGCCGCCGTAGAGCAGGTACCAGGTGACGTAGAGGGAGGCGGCGATCAGCACCACGTCCCAGGGCATCAGCCGGTTGCGGAAGCGCCGGCTCACCGGGAACAGCAGGAAGCCGAGCCCCATGGCGAAGCCGACATGGATGAAGCGCAGCGAGGTGGTGGGCACGATGTCCCAGGCCGCCCACAGATGGAACAGCGCCATCGCCAGGGCCAGGCCGGTGGCGGCGTAGTGCAGCCAGCCGGTGTAGCGGTTCTGCGCGCCTTCCTCCTCCTCGATCAGCGCCTCGACGCGGGCCGCGGTCTGGTCGTCGAGCGCACCGGGGGGGATCTCCGGTGGAAGGTTGGTCGTGCTGCTCATTTCCGGAGGGTCCCTGCCAAACTTCGGGGGCGCCGCCCCGTTTGGCGATCCCTGTAGCGGGCTGCGCGACCGGCGCCCATCCCCCTACGGATTTGTCACCCCGCCGGGCATGGCCGCAGGATGGCCCCGGGCGTAATGCCGATGCGCAACCGGAGGAGCCTCCCCGATGTCCGATCTGCAGCCGATGCCGGCCGGCCCCGCCAGCCTGACCGGCCGTTTCCACCTGGTGCGGCTGATGGCCCGCGGCTGGTGGATGTTCCTGCTGCGCGGCCTCGCCGGGATCCTGTTCGGCCTGCTGGCCTTCCTGGTCCCCGGGCTGGGGCTGGCGGTGATGCTGGGCTTCCTCGCCGCCTGGATGGCCCTCGACGGGATCGGCACCCTGTACCAGGCGGTGAAGGGGCCGCCGGAGAAGCACGGGGTCTGGTTCTGGGTGGACGGGATCGTCTCGCTGGGCGCCGCGGTCGCGCTGCTGGTGGCGCCCGTCGCCTCGGCCCTGATGCTGGTCTTCATCACGGGGTTCTGGTCGATCGCGGTCGGCGTCATCCGGCTGGTGATGGCCTTCCGGCTCGGCAGCGTGCTGATGGGCCTGGCCGGGGCGATCGCGGTCTTCATCGGCGCCTGGCTGATCGCGGCGCCGGGACCGGGGCTGCTGGCGCTGATCTGGGTGGTGGGCATCCAGGCGCTGCTGGCCGGCGGGCTGCTGTGCTGGCTCGGCTGGCGGCTGCGCCGGGTGGCGCACGACCCGCACGGGCCGGCGATGGGGCGGGGCTGACCCGCAACCGGGGGGCATGGACCGCCCCCCGCATCCCGGCCACCATGGCGCCCCACCCGAGGAGCGCCCGCCTTGCCCGAAGCCCCGCCACCGACCCTCATTCCCACCCGGGCGGCGCTGTTCACCGGCTACCTTAAGATCGGCATGTTCGGCTTCGGCGGGGTCGCCGCCTGGGCGCGGCGGGTCATCGTCGAGGAACGCCACTGGCTGACCGAGCGCGAATACGCCGAGGTCCTGGGCCTCGGCCAGATCCTGCCCGGCCCCAACGTGGGCAATGCGGCGGTGATGATCGGCCGGCGCTTCCATGGGCTGGCGGGGGCGCTGCTGGCGACCGGCGGGCTCTATTTCGCCCCGCTCCTCATCCTGATCGGGCTCTGTCTCTTCTATGACCGCTACGGGCAGCTGCCGGCCGTCGCGCCGGTGATGAACGGCATCGCCGCCGGGGCGGCGGGCATGGTCATCGGCACCGCCTTCAAGATGGCGGGCAAGCTGAAGCTGCGCTGGGATGCGCTGGCGATCCTGCTGCTGGCGACGCTGGCGGCGGCGGTGCTGCGGGTGCCGCTGCTGCTGATCGTGCTGGTGCTGGCGCCGGTCTCCATCGCGCTGTCGCTGCGGCGGGCCGGGCTGCTCGGCGGGGCGGTCGCGCGATGACCCTCATCCTGCAGATCCTGCTGACCTTCTCCATCCTGTCGCTGGTCGCGGTCGGCGGCGCCAATGCGGTGCTGCCGGAGATGCACCGGCAGCTGGTCGAGCTGCATGGCTGGCTGGACGACGCGACCTTCTCCCAGCTCTATGCGCTGGCCCAGGCGGCGCCGGGGCCGAATATCCTGGTCGCCAGCGTCATGGGCTGGCGCATCGCCGGGTCGGGCGGCATGGCGGCGGCGACCTTCGGGATGCTGGTGCCCTCCGCGGTGCTGGCCTGGGGCATGGCCGGGCTGACCCACCGGCTGCGCGGCGCGCCCTGGCTGAAGCCGGCCCAGGGCGGGCTGGTGCCGGTGGCGATCGGGCTGATCCTGGCGGCCGGGATCACCATGGCCCAGGCCTCCTATACCCATGGCGCCATGCCGCTGGTGGTGGTCGCCGCTTCCACGCTTCTCGTCTGGCGGACCGATTATAATCCGCTCTGGGTGCTGGCCGGGGGCGGGGTGCTGGGGGCGCTCTTCCTGACCTGAGGCGGCGCTACCGCAGGGGCTCCACGCCGGTCTTGCGCAGCACCTCGCGCGCCTCGGGCGAGGCGAGGAAGGCGATCAGCGCCCGCGCCGCCTCGGGCTGGCGCGAATTGGCGGCGATGCCGGCGGAGAAGACCGTCACCTGCTGGATCTCCCGCGGGATGGGGCCGATGTAGTCGATCCCCTGGATCGGCAGCAGCTCGCTCACCTGCTGGAAGCCGATCTCGGCCTCGCCGCGGGCGACGACGCTGCCGACCCGCTCGCTGAAGATCTTGCGGCTCTTGGGCGCCAGCTCGGCCTCGAGGCCCATGCGGCGGTACATCTCGCCCTCGATGTAGACGCCGCTGGCGCTGGCCGAATAGGCGATCGACTTCGCCTCCAGCAGGGTCCGGCGGAAGCCCTCCATGGTGCCGATGTCCGGCCTCGGCGCGCCGCTTCGCACCGCCATGCCGATCAGCGATTCGGCGATATCCACCCGGCTGCCGGCCACCGCCTTGCCCGTGGCGATCAGCGCATCCAGCCCATTGGCGGCCAGCAGCAGCACGTCGGCGGGCTCGTTGCGGGCCAGGCGCTGCGGGATGGCATCCGGCGCCGTGCCCATGGAGGCGCCCTGGGCGGTGACGAGCCTATGCCCCGTCGCCTTCTCGAATTCCGGGCCGAGGATGCGGTAGGCCGCGGTCAGCCCGCCCGAGGTCAGCACATGGAGCTCGACGCCGGCCGCCCGGGCCATGCCGCCCATCGCCAGCAATGCCGCGCCCAATACCCCGCGGCGGCCGAGATGCACGATTGGCATGGTCCTGTTTCCTCCTGGCGGGTGCCGCCCGCCAGTCTGGACCGGCCGGCAGCGCCAGCCTAGACCCTGGCGGCGCTGCCCGTTGCCGCCGCCACCAGCGCCAGGGCCTTGGCCGGGTCGATCCGGCCATCGTAGAGCGCCCGGCCGATGATCACGCCCTCGATCCCCTCGGCGGCGACGGCCGCCAGCGAGACCAGGTCGTTCAGCGAGGCGACGCCGCCCGAGGCGATGACCGGCAGCCGCACCGCCCGCGCCAGGGCCAGGGTCTGTTCCAGGTTCACCCCGCCCAGCATCCCGTCGCGGTCGATGTCGGTATAGATGATGGCCGCCGCGCCGGCGTCCTCGAAGCGCAGCGCCAGCTCCTGCGCCGGCATGGTGCTGACATCGGCCCAGCCCTCGGTCGCCACCATGCCGCCGCGGGCATCGATGCCGACCGCGACCCGGCCGGGAAAGGCCTTGCAGGCTTCCAGCGCGAAGGCCGGGTCCTTCAGCGCGGCGGAGCCGAGGATGACGCGCCGCACCCCGCGGTCCAGCCAGGCCTCGACCGTGGCCATGCTGCGGATGCCTCCCCCCAGCTGCACCGGCACGCCGGGAATGGCGGCGAGGATGCTCTGCACCGCCGCCGCATTGGCCGGCTTGCCGGCGAAGGCGCCGTCGAGGTCCACCACATGCAGCCAGCCGAAGCCCGCGGCGGCGAATTGCCGCGCCTGGGAGGCGGGGTCGGCCGAATAGACCGTCGCCTGGGCCATGTCGCCCCGCTTCAGCCGGACCACCTGGCCGCCCTTGAGGTCGATCGCGGGATACAGAGTCAATACCATTAAGGAACCACCTGGCCGGTTTTGCGCCCGCGCCCGGGCTCGATCAGCTTGGTGTAGTATTCGCCCGCCACGGTCTGCCCACGCACCCGCGCATAGGCGGGGTGGACTCCCCAGCGGACATAGCCGAGCGCCCGGAACAGCGAGATGGCGGTCGTCTGCGTCTCCCGCACGTCCAGGTTGAGCACCCGGTGGCCCAGCGAGGCGGCGCGTTCCTCGACCCGCTGGATCAGCAGCCGGGCCAGTCCATGCCCGCGGCCATAGGGCGCGATATAGGCATGGGTGAGCTGGGCGGCGAAGGCCTGGGCTTCATTGTTCCGGTGCGGGCGCACGAGCTGGGCGCTGCCGACCACCATGCCGTCCAGCCGGGCGATGAACAGCTCCCGCTCCGGCACCAGCATCACGCCGCGGAAATGCCGCTCCAGCGCGGCGCGGCCCTGCGGCTCGATCCAGCCGAAGCCGCCGCCCTCGATGATGGCCGCATCCGTCGCCTCGCACAGCTCGGCGATGTCGTGGTCGTCGAGGTCGGTGACCCGCTCCACCAGGAGATGCGCCTTGGCGGCGGCCGCGGGCAGGGCGACGGTCGGCTCGCTCATGGTTCCCACCGGAGGAAATTGGCCAGGATGCGCAGCCCCACGGTGGCGCTCTTCTCCACGTGGAACTGGGTGCCGGCGATATTGCCACGGGCGACGATGGCGACGACCGGCCCGCCGTAATCCGTGGTTGCCGCCACCTCGTCGGGCGCGGCGCCACGCAATGCGTAGGAATGGACGAAATAGGCATGCTCGCCGGGGCGGATGCCGTCCAGCAGCGGGTGCTCGCCCGGGGTGAAGTCCAGCGTGTTCCAGCCCATCTGCGGCAGCGGCAGGGGGGCGCCGTCGGGGCCGCGGGGGGCCATCGGCGCCATCTCCCCGGCGATCCAGCCGAGGCCCGGGGTCACCCCGTGCTCCAGCCCGCGCTCCACCAGGATCTGCATGCCGACGCAGATGCCGAGCAAGGGCACGCCGCGGCCGCGCACCCGGTCCTCCAGGGTTTCGACCATGCCGGGCAGGGCCTGGAGGCCGCGCATGCAGGCGGCGAAGGCGCCCTGGCCGGGCAGGACGATGCGGTCGGCCGCGGCGACCTCCGCGGCATCCCGGGTGATGGCGGCCCGGATCGGCACGCCGGTGGTCTCCGAGGCACGGTCGAGCGCCCGCAGGACCGAGGCGAGGTTGCCCGAGCCGGGATCGACGATGGCGATGGTGATGGGGGCGCTCGTCATGCCGGGCGTGCCCGCGTCGTGGGGACCAGCTCGGGCTGCATCGCCAGCACCCGGGCCAGCGCCCGGTCGGCATCCTGCTCGGCCACCACATGCGCCTGGCGGAAGCCGCGCCGGGCCAGGGCGGCGCGGCGGAGGTCCTGGGCCTCGGCCCCCAGCAGCCATTGCACCGCCAGGGCGGCGACGGGCAGCAGCTTCACCGGCAGCAGCGCCGCGAGGATGGCCAGCAGCCCGACATAGATCACCGCTTCCAGCCAGAGCCGGTGCCACAGCAGCCAGGGCAGGCCGAAGAGGAAGGCCAGCCAGGCGAAGCCCTCGGGCACCAGGGCCGGCAGGCGGCCTTCAATGCGGCGTGCCCGCCGGAGGCGGCTGGCCTCGGGCGGGGTGTGAACGGTCCAGACGCGCATCAGGCCTCCAGCACCCCCTTGGTGGAGGGTATGGACTCGGGCGAACGCGGGTCGGTCTCCACGGCCATCCGCAGCGACCTTGCCACCGCCTTGAAGCAAGCCTCAGCGACATGGTGCGCGTTGGTGCCCGCCTTCAAGGTCAGGTGCAGGGTAACGCCCGCGTTGAACGCGAGGGCGCGGAAGAACTCCTCGAACAGCTCGGTATCCATCTCGCCGATCTTGTCGCGGGCGAAAGGCACGCTCCAGGCGAGGAAGGGCCGGCCGGAGATATCCACCGCCGCCTCCGCCAGGGCCTCGTCCATCGGCAGCAGGGCATGGCCGTAGCGGCGGATGCCGCGCTTGTCGCCCAGCGCCTGGCGCAACGCCTGGCCGAGGACGATGCCGACATCCTCCGTCGTGTGGTGGAAATCGATGTGCAGGTCGCCCTTGGCCTCGACGCCGAGGTCGAAGAGCGCATGCCGGCCGAGGGCGGTCAGCATGTGGTCGAGGAAGCCGATCCCGGTCGCGACATCCACCTGGCCGGTGCCGTCGAGCGACAGCCGGACGGTGATGGCGGTCTCGGCCGTGGTGCGGGTGATCTCGGCGGTGCGGGGGCGGCTGGTCATGGGGGGCATCGTCTACTCGCCGGTCGCCGCCGGGGCAACGCCGCCCGTCGGATCATTCGGCGGCCGAGGCGCCCGGTGCCATGGCATGCCGCCATCGGGCGGGATCGCCGGTGCCGGCCGGTCCCGGGCTTGCCGGTTCGCCCGCCGCGGCGACTCCGGCCGGCAGCCCCGGCCGTGCCGACTAGCCATACGGCCAGGGGTGTTGCCGCCGCCCGGGGAAAGCGCCACATCGGGCGAATGAACACCGAACCGCACGATCCCCTGGGCTGGCACGGCACCACCATCCTCTCGGTCCGCAAGGGCGGCCTGGTCGCCATGGCGGGCGATGGCCAGGTCTCGCTGGGCCAGACCGTGGTCAAGGGCAATGCCCGCAAGGTCCGCCGCATCGCCAATGGCCGGGTGCTGGCCGGCTTCGCCGGCGCGACCGCCGATGCCTTCACCCTGCTGGAACGGCTGGAGGCGAAGCTGGAACGCTTCCCCGACCAGCTCGAGCGGGCCTGCGTCGAGCTCGCCAAGGACTGGCGCTCGGACCGCTACCTGCGCCGGCTGGAGGCCCTGCTCTCGGTCGCCGACGGCAAGCGCAGCCTGCTGCTGACCGGCCAGGGCGACGTGCTGGAGCCGGAGGATGCGGTCATCGGAATCGGCTCGGGCGGCAATTTCGCCCTCGCCGCCGCCCGCGCCCTGCTGCCCGTCGAAGGCCTGACCGCCGAGGACATCGTCCGCCGCGCCATGAAGATCGCCGGTGACATCTGCGTCTATACCAACGGCAACATCATCGTCGAAACCCTGGAGGCCGCGTGATGGACACCGTCAACCTTTCCCCGCGCGAGATCGTCTCCGAGCTCGACCGCTACATCATCGGCCAAAACGACGCCAAGCGCGCCGTCGCCATCGCGCTGCGCAACCGCTGGCGCCGCCAGCAGCTGCCGGAGGGCATCCGCGAGGAGGTGGTGCCGAAGAACATCCTGATGATCGGCCCGACCGGCTGCGGCAAGACCGAGATCGCCCGCCGCCTGGCCAAGCTGGCGAACGCGCCCTTCCTCAAGGTGGAGGCGACCAAGTTCACCGAGGTCGGCTACGTCGGCCGCGACGTGGACAGCATCATCCGCGACCTGATCGAGGTCTCCATCACCCAGACCCGGGAGGCCAGCCGCAAGGGCGTCGAGGCCAAGGCCGAGCTGGCCGCCGAGGAGCGGCTGGTGACCGCGCTGGTGGGCGAGGGCGCCTCCGGCGAGACGCGCCTCAAGTTCCGCCGCATGCTGCGCGAGGGCCAGCTCGAGGCCCGCGAGGTCGAGGTCCAGGTGACCGATACCGGCGGCGGCATGCCGCTCGGCATGATGGACATGCCGGGCGCCCAGGGCATGCAGATGCAGGGCATGCAGGACATGCTCGGCAAGATGTTCGGCGGCCGCACCAAGCCGCGCAAGATGATCATCGCCGAGGCCCGCACCGTCCTGCTGAAGGACGAGGCCGACAAGCTGGTGGACCAGGAGGCGCTGACCCGCGCCGCCATCGCCAATGCCGAGAACAACGGGATCGTCTTCCTCGACGAGATCGACAAGGTTGCCCGCAGCACCGACAGCGGCGCCAAGGGCGGCGACGTCTCCCGCGAAGGCGTGCAGCGCGACCTGCTGCCGCTGATCGAGGGCACCACGGTCACGACCAAGCATGGGCCGGTGAAGACCGACCACATCCTCTTCATCGCCTCCGGCGCCTTCCACCTCTCGAAGCCCTCGGACCTGCTGCCCGAGCTGCAGGGCCGGCTGCCGATCCGGGTCGAGCTGACCGCGCTGACCCGCGACGACATGCGCCGCATCCTGACCGAACCGGAGCATTCCCTCATCAAGCAGTATACCGCGCTGCTGGGGACCGAGGGGCTGACGCTCGACATCACCGCCGATGCGGTGGATGCGATCGCCGACTTGGCGACCGACATCAACGCCAAGGTCGAGAACATCGGCGCGCGGCGGCTGGCGACGGTGCTGGAGCGGCTGCTGGAGGAGATCTCCTTCACCGCCTCCGACCGCGGCGGCGAAAGCGTCGCGGTCGATGCGGGCTACGTCCAGGAAAAGGTGGCGCCGCTGGCCAGCAGCACCGACCTCAGCCGCTACATCCTCTAGGTGGCGGCTCGCCAGAAGGTCGCCTCGCTCGGCCTGCTGCTGCCCTACCTCAAGCCCTACATCGGGCGGGTGGTGCTGGCCGGGGTGGCGCTGGTCGCGGCCTCCGGTCTCGTGCTCGGCCTCGGCCAGGGCGTGCGGCACCTGGTCGACGAGGGTTTCGGCGGCGGCAGCGCCGCGGCGCTGGACCGCACCGCGCTGGTGATGTTCGGGCTGGTCGCGGCGCTGGCGGCTGCCACCTGCGGCCGCTTCTTCCTGATGGCCTGGCTGGGGGAGCGGGTCGCCGCCGACCTCCGGCGCAACGTCTTCGACCACCTGCTGACCCTCTCGCCGGCCTATTACGAGACGACGCGCACCGGCGACATCCTCTCCCGCCTCACCGCCGATATCGCGCTGCTGCAGTCGCTGACCGGCTCCGCCATCTCCATGGGGCTGCGCAACATCCTCACCGGCGGCGGCGCCTTCGCCATGCTGCTGTTCACCAGCCCGAAGCTGGCCGGCATCATCGCCGTGGTGGTGCCCATGGTGGTGGTGCCGATGATCGCCTTCGGCCGGCGGGAGAAGCGGCTGTCGCGCACCGCGCAGGAACGCATCGCCGACCTCAGCGACACCGCGGAGGAAACGATCAACGGCCTCCGCGCCGTGCAGGCCTTCACCCATGAGGCGGTGGACCGCGCCCGCTACAGCGTCCAGGTCGAAAGCTCGGTCGCCGCCGCGCTGCGCCGCATCGGCACGCGGGCGCTACTGATCCTGGCGGTCATCCTGCTCGGCTTCGGTGCCGTCACCTTCAGCCTCTGGGTCGGCGGGCGGGACGTGATCGAGGGGCGGATGACCGGCGGTGAGCTCTCGGCCTTCGTGCTCTACGCCGTCATGCTGGCGACCTCCGGCGCCAGCCTGTCCGAGGTCTGGGGCGAGGTGCAGCGCGCCGCCGGCGCGGCCGAGCGGCTGCTGGAATTGCTGGCCCAGCGCCCCGGCATCGCCGCCCCCGCCGCACCCCTGCCGCTGCCCAGCCCGACCCGCGGCCGCATCGCCTTCGAGGAGGTCACCTTCCGCTACCCGACCCGGCCGGACCACCCGGCGCTCGATGGCTTCTCCCTGGTGGTGGAGCCGGGTGAAACGGTGGCGCTGGTCGGCCCCTCCGGCGCCGGCAAGACCACCGTGCTGCAGTTGCTGATGCGCTTCTACGACCCGCAGGCGGGCCGGGTGCGGCTGGACGGCATCGACATCGCCCAGGTGGACCCGAGCGCGCTGCGGACACGGCTGGGCCTGGTGCCGCAGGACCCCGTCATCTTCAGCGCCACCGCGCGGGAGAACATCCGCTTCGGCCGGCCGGACGCGACCGATGCCGAGATCGACGCCGCCGTCCGCGCCGCCGCCGCCGATTTCCTCGGGGCGCTGCCGCAGGGGCTGGATACGCATCTCGGCACCAAGGGGGTGATGCTGTCGGGCGGCCAGCGGCAACGCGTCGCCATCGCGCGGGCCATCCTGCGCGACCCGGCGGTGCTGCTGCTCGATGAGGCGACGAGCGCGCTGGACGCGGAATCCGAGCAGGCGGTGCAGCATGCGCTGACGGTGCTGGCGAAGGACCGCACCACCCTGGTGGTCGCGCACCGGCTGGCGACGGTCCGGCGGGCGGACCGGATCATCGTGCTGGAAGCCGGGCGGATCGTCGCCACCGGGACGCATGAGGCGCTGGTCAGGGAAGGCGGGCTGTACGGGCGGCTGGCGGCGCTGCAATTCGGTGCGGTGGCCTGAGGCCGGCACGCCCTTACGCTGGACGAGACTCATCCCGCGGCCCGGCGTTTCGCGTCATCGCCCGGGCGCCGTTGCGTCATTCCCCGCTGCCTGGGCCACGAAAAACTCACGCCTGGGTGTAGCCGGAATAATTCGTATACATTCCGTAGCTGCCATCGCGACAGTCCCGCCGCCGATCCCCTGCCGACAATCCCGGGGGCTGCATGACGGGAGGCATCGATGACCGATCTCAAGACATTGCTGCAGAAGCCCATCGCCTGGACCGAGGAGTGCAGGGACGCCGACCTGCGCGCCTTCCTCGATGACCTGCAGGCCAATATCCTCAAGGGCCATGGCCGGCATTTCACCGGCAATATCTTCATCAGCGTCGCCGGCATGGCCGGGGCGGATGTCGCGCACCTGCTGCGCAACCTCTCCGGCTATGTCACCTCCGCGCTGCACCAGCTGCGCACCGCGCGCAGCAGCGCCGGGCCGCTGTTCGACGGCGGCCCGGTCCGCTGCCTGCTGCTCGGCGCCGGTGCCTACCGGGCACTGGGCAAGCTGGCGACGATGCCGGCCGACCCTGCCTTCCAGGCGGGGATGCGCGCGAGCGGACCGGCGCTGGCCGACCCGGCCCCGAGCCAGTGGGGGGAGGGGGCCTGGCGCCCCGGCAACCCGCCGCCCGATGCGATGCTGCTGCTCGCCGACAGCAGCTTCGATGCCGTCACCCGCGACCTCGAGGCCGCGCAGGGCTGGCTGAACGGCACCGGGGCGCGGGTGCTGGGCGTGGAGCGCGGGCGGGCCCAGTTCCGCACCTTCAAGCCCGGCGCCGCGCCGGAGGGCGTCGAGCATTTCGGCTATGTCGACGGCCGCAGCCAGCCGCTGTTCCTCGCCGAGGATCTGGCGAAGGAGAAGGCGTCCTATGCGCATGAGCCGCCGCCGGTCCCGCCCGATGCCGGCTTCGATCCGGGCTTCCCGCCCTCCCAGTTCATCCTGCCGGATCCCAATGCCCGGCAGCATCCCATGGCCGCCGGCAGCTACTTCGTCTTCCGCAAGCTCGAGCAGAAGGTGCGCGGCTTCAAGCAGCGGGAGAAGGATCTGGCCAAGGCGCTCGGCCTGACCGGCGAGGATGCGGAGCGGGCCGGCGCCATGGTGGTCGGCCGCTTCGAGGATGGCACGCCGCTGACCCTGCACTGCGATGCCACCCAGGCGCCGCCGCCGAACAACTTCAGTTACGCGAACGATGCGCAGGGGCTGCGGTGCCCCTTCCAGGGCCATATCCGCAAGACCAACCCGCGCGGCGAATCCCAGCCCAAGCTGCCGCCCGGCTTTCCCGCCGAGCGCAGCCACATCATGGCCCGGCGCGGCATCCCCTTCGGCGACGTCGACCGCGACTTCGAGGACGAGGGGCATGAGCCGGAAGGCGACGTGGGCCTGCTGTTCATGGCCTACATGGCGGATATCGCGGGGCAGTTCGAGTTCACCCAGGCGAGCTGGGCGAACAACCCGAAGTTCCTCCGCGGCTTGGCGCCGGGCGAGAAGCCGACCGGCATCGACCCCGTCATCGGCCAGGGCACCGATGCGGCGGCGAAGCAGCAACTCTGGCAGGATGGCTGCACGCCGGGGTCGCAGGAGGTCGCCTTCTCCTTCGCCGACTTCGTGCGGCTACGGGGCGGCGAGTACTTCTTCGCCCCCTCGCGCTCCTTCCTGCGGCAGGTCGGGCTGTAGCGGCCGGCCCGGGCGCGGGATCGGCTGTGGCGGTCCCGCGCTCTACCGACCTTCGCCGGCAGTGCCTTCCAGCGTGCCGATGGGCCCAGCCTTGCCCGAATCCGGGATGACGCTGAGGCTGCCGTCCGTCTCCAGCACCACCGCCGCGGCCTGCCCCGGCTCGGCGATGCCGGAACTCCGCAGGGCGGCGATGACCTCCGCCCGGGTTACCCGCTGGGCCCGCATCGCGCCATCGAGGAAGCTGCTGCGATGGAGCAGCAGCGTCGGCTCCGACTTCACCAGGTCGCTGAAGCGCGGGGAGCGGACGGAAAGCCAGGCGACCAGGTATTGCAGGCCGGAGAGCAGGACGAAGGCGGCCAGCCCCTCGACCAGGGCCACCGACTTGCTGAGCAGCACCGTGGCCAGGGTCGAGCCCAGCGCCACGGTGACGATGAGGTCGAAGGCATTCAGCTTCGCCAGCGTGCGCTTGCCCGAGACGCGCAGCAGCACGACCAGGGCGACATAGGCGAGGGTGCCGACGACCAGCACCCGGAGCAGGCCGAACCAACTATCGAAGAACATCAGGGGGCCCTTGCTGCCGCATCCGCCGGGTGCAAGGCCAAGTCCATGGCGCCCCGGTCGGCTGCCAACGCGGCGGCGGGCAGGATCGATCCCGGCCCATGCGGGACCGGGCCGGCGTCTAGTCCGCCGCGATCCGGGCGGCATCCAGCGTCACCTGCGGCACGTCATAGGCGAGCAGATCGGCGTAGAGCCGCGGCATGTCGGCCTCGAACAACCCCCGCGTCACCCCCGCCGCCACCCGCGGCGCGGCGATGCTCATCGCATTGATCGAGCTGCCGGCCGGCCCGAAGGACAGGCTGGTGCCGATCCCGAAGAGGTGGAGGTCGCGGATCCAGGGCGTCTCGCCCGGCCGCTTCTCGAGGAAGCTGCTGTCGGGGGCGAGATAGGGGAAGCAGCCCAGCCGCTCGGTGATCTCGGGCGCCGTCTCGCCGGGCGGCGGTGCGTAGCGGTCCCGCCACTGCGCGACATTGCCGGCGCAATGCGCCAGCTCCGGCACCGCGCCCGGGTCCATCCGCGCCCCGGTGCCGCAGATCAGGTAATCCGCCGCGAAATCCCCCCGCGCCGTCTCCACCACCGGCCGGCCGCCGTCCATCCGCGCCCCGGTCCAGGGCCGGCCGACATGCATGGTGAAGTTCGGGAAGGCCAGCACCCGGCTGTAGGTATCCTGCGGGAAGCCCTCCCGCAGGCCGAGCACATAGGCCATGAAGCGCCAGCGCCACGCGTCCGGCATCTCCCCCATGTGCCGCAGGAAGCCGGCGAAGGTCAGCCAGCGATAGGGCTGGATGATCATCGGCGCCGCCCGGCGGCAGAAGAGCTGGACCTCCGCCGCCCCCGCCTCCAGCGCCGTCGCCGCATTGTCGAAGGCCGAGGCCCCGGCGCCCAGCACCGCCACGACCTTGCCCCGCAGCGCGGCGAAGTCGATCTCCTCCGAGGCATGGGCGCGCACCGCCGATGGCAGCGCCGCGACATACTCCGGCATCCACCAGGCGCCGACGCCCTCCTGCCCCGTGGCGATCACCACCTTGCGGGCCAGCATCGGTCCCGCGGAGGTCTCGATCCGCAGGCAGGGCAGGTCGTCGTCGGTCCGCGCCGGGCTGATCGCCCCGGCCGCGACGCCGTTCCGCACCGGTATGCCGGTGACGCGGCGGAACCACAGCAGGTAGTCCTGCCAGTTCTCCTTCGGGATCCAGGTCATCGCCTCGAAATGCGCCGCGCCGAATTGCGCCTCGTGCCAGGCCTGGTAGGTGAGGGAGGGCTGCTTCAGGTCGGGACCGATCTGGGTCTTCCAGCTCCGCAGCGTCCGCATGCGGGCATAGGTCACCCAGGGGCCCTCGCGGCCGAAGGGGGCGCGGTCCACCACCAGGATGTTGTCGACCTTGTCCCGCTTCAGCGCATGCGCGACGGCCAGGCCGCATTGCCCGCCGCCGATGATCAGGCAGTCCAGCACCGGCGCCCCGCCGCAGGTCTTGGCGACCAGCCAGGGTGCCCGCGGATGCGCGACAAGCTCCAGGTCGCGGGCCACGTCCAGTTCCAACTCGGCAAGGCTGCGCGGTGCGGGCATCGGGCTCTCCTGATGCAGCGCAACATAAGCCCAAGCCGGTGGGCCGCAACGATCAGCCCGGGATGATCGCCGCCAGTTCCGCATCGGCGGTCAGCATCGGGTAGTGGCCGGTATCCAGCTCATGCCAGCTTGCCCCCAGCGTGTCCCGGGCGCGCTGCTGATGCGCCAGCGGCGGGTTCTGGCTGCGGCGGCACCAGATCACCGCGGCGCGGCCCGGCTCCCGCCAGCGCGGCGCGGACCAGAAGTGCGGCAGGCTGATGGGCGCCACCATGGTGGCGATCGGCTGCTGGGTGATCCGCGCCAGGGTCCAGGCCCGCAGTTCGGGGTCGAGGTCGGCAAACAGCCGCCCCTCCGCATCCGCCTTCGACGGCCCGCTGGTCAGCGCGGTATTCACCGCGGTCGGCCGGTCGACGATATCCGGCAGCGCCTCCCCGTCGCGCAACGCCAGCGCATCGGCGAAGACCTCCCGGGCGATGCGCTCGGGCGCCAGCTCGGCCAGCCGCGCCATCACCATCCCGCCGGTGGAGGTCCCGGCCACCACCACCTCACCCAGGTCCTCATGGAAGAGCAGCCCGGCCAGTTCCGCCGCCTGGCTTTCGGTGGTGATCCCCGGCCGGACCAGATGCGCCCGCTCCCCGCAGCCATCGAGGCTGGGGGCCAGCACGAGATGCCCCGCCGCGCGCAGCCGGGCGGCGACGCGGGTCCAGATCCAGCCGCCCTGATAGGCGCCGTGGATCAGCAGGATCGTGGCCATGGCTTCCTCCCTTTTCCGGCATCATGGACCGGGTCCAGAAAGGTTGACAGGGGCGGTCGGTCGACCAACCCTGCCGCCAACGCCATCAGGGAAACGCACCGATGCCCAGCCTCGTGATCCGCAACGGCACCATCGTCGACGGCAGCGGCGGCAAGCCCTTCCAGGCCGATATCGCCATCGAGGACGGGAAGATCACCCAGGTCGGGGTGGTGACGGCCCGCGGCGCGGAGGAGATCGATGCCAAGGGCATGATCGTCACCCCCGGCTTCGTCGATATCCATACCCATTACGACGCCCAGGCGACCTGGAGCAGCCACCTCGACAGCTCCTCGCTCAACGGCGTCACCACCGTGCTGATCGGCAATTGCGGCGTCGGCTTCGCCCCCTGCCGCCCCGGCGCCCGCGACGCGCTGGTCAAGCTGATGGAAGGCGTCGAGGACCTGCCGGAAGTGGTGCTGACCGAGGGCCTGCCCTGGAACTGGGAGAGCTTCCCCCAATTCCTCGACGTGCTGGGCGCCCGCAACTACGACATGGACATCGCCACCCAGGTCACCCATGCCCCGCTGCGCGTCCATGTCATGGGCGACCGCGCCGCCGCCTATGCCGAGGCGACGCCCGCCGAATGCGAGGAAATGGCCCGCCTCGCCGCCGAGGGCATCCGCGCCGGCGCGCTCGGCTTCTCCACGTCGCGGGCCATCGCCCACAAGACCCTCGACGGCACCCATACCCCGACCCTCGGCACGCCGGAGATCGAGCTCGAGACCATTGGCCGCGCGGTGGGCGAGGCCGGGGCGAGCTGGCTGCAGGTGATCTCCGACTTTGACGAGCCGGAGGACGAATTCGCCCGCCTGCAGCGCATCGCCGCCGCCTCCGGCAAGCCGATGACCTTCTCCCTGCTGCAGCGGGAAAGCCGCCCCTGGCTCTGGCGCTTCCTGCTGGAGAAGGTGGAGGCGGCGAATGCCGCCGGCATCCCGATGACCGGGCAGGTGATGGGCCGCCCGGTCGGGCTGATGTTCGGCTTCGAGCTGTCCCAGCATCCCTTCGTCGCCCGCCCCGCCTGGCAGGAAGTGGCGCACCTGCCCTTCGCCGAGAAGATGGCGGCGATCAGCGCCCCCGGCTTCAAGGAGCGGATTCTCGCCGAGGATGTCCCCGACCCGGCGCTGCGGGCCCGGATGAACACCTGGTCCATGATCTTCAAGCTCGGCGACCCGCCGGACTACGAGCCGCCGGCCGAGACCAGCGTCGGCGCCATCGCCGCGGCGACCGGCCGCGACCCGGCCGCGCTCTGCTGGGAGTGGATGATGGAGAAGGGCGGCAAGGCCATCCTGAACCGCCCGATCATCAACTACGCCGACCACGACCTGGAGGCGGTGCGGGAGATGGTGGTGCATCCGCAGACCCTGCTCGGCCTGGGCGACGGCGGCGCCCATGTCGGCATCATCTGCGACAGCTCCTCGACCACCCACATGCTCTCCTACTGGACCCGCGACCGCACCCGCGGCGCGAAGCTGCCGCTGGAATACGCGGTCAAGCGGCTGACGCGGGACAACGCGCTGGCGCTGGGCCTGGCCGACCGCGGGCTGATCGCCGCGGGCAAGAAGGCCGACCTCAACATCATCGACTACGAACGCCTGCAGATCCGGGTGCCGGAGATGCGCTACGACCTGCCGGCCGGCGGCAAGCGGCTGATCCAGGAGGCCGACGGCTACGTCGCCACCATCGTCGCCGGCGAGGTGGTGACGCGGGAGGGCAAGCCGACCGGTGCACTGCCGGGTCGTCTCGTGCGCGGCGCCCAGGTGTGAATCCTTGGTTCGGTCGGCCTGCCGACTGAACCGCGGCGAAGTCCGCCCGTTTCCCGAGGGACTACCTCCTCGGGAAACGGAACCCCTTCATGCTGCATCGTCGCCTTGCCCTGCTGGGCCTTGCCACCGCCGCCACCGCCAGCCTGACGCCGCAACTGGTGCGGGCGCAGGCCGTCCAGCGCCTCTCCCCCACCGAACATGCCGCAATGACCCTGATGGCGGGCAGCCTGTCCAAGCAGACCAGCGAGCTGGCGCAGGAGCGCGCCCAGAACCGCAACGTGAAGCTTTTCGCCGGCTTCGAGGTCGCCGAGCAGGCCGCCATCGCCCAGGTGCTGACCAATGCCGCCAACCCGCCCGACGTGCCGCTGGATGCCGAGCATGCCGCGGTGCTGAAGAACCTGCAGGGCCTCACCGGCGCCGCCTTCGACGGCGCCTATGTCCAGGCGCAGCTGCTGGGGCATGAGAAGCTGCTGGCGATCCAGCAGGGCTATCTCGACAACCCCGCCCGCACGCCGGATGGCCAGCACATCGCCGTGCTAGCCCGCGCCAATATCCAGCAGCACCTGGTGATGCTGAAGGAGCTGCAGCGCACCCTGGCCGGCTGAGCTAGCCGGGGATCCGCACCGGCAGGTCGCTGATCCCATGGACGAAGGCTGAGAAGACCCGTTGCGGCTTCCCCACCACCTCGATGGTGGGGAAGCGCTTCAGGATCTCCTCCCACAGGATGGTGAGCTGCATCTCGGCCAGGCGGTTGCCGACGCAGCGATGGATGCCGAAGCCGAAGGACAGGTGCTGGCGCGGCCGCTTGCGGTCGATGATGAAGCGGTCCGGCTCCTCGATCGCCGCCGGGTCGCGGTTGCCCGAGATGTACCACATCACCACCTTCTCGCCGGCGCGGATGGTCTTGCCGCCGACCTCGAAATCCGCCGTCGCGGTGCGCCGCATATGCGCCAGCGGCGTCTGGTAGCGGATGATCTCCGGCACCATGCTTCCGATCAGCGCCGGATTGGCGCGCAGCTTGGCGTATTCCTCCGGATTCTCGTTGAGGAAGAGCACGCCGCCGCTGATCGAATTCCGCGTGGTGTCGTTGCCGCCGACGATCAGCAACACGAGGTTGCCCATGAACTCGCGCGGCGTCATGTTCCGCGTCGCCGCACCATGCGCCAGCATCGAGATCAGGTCCGGCTGCGGTGCCGCGTTCACCCGCTCGTTCCAGAGCTTGGTGAAGGCGCCCAGCATCTCGGCGAAGGCCGCCTCCCGCTGCTGCTCGTTCTCGATCAGCCCGCCCGGCATCGGCAGCGCCGTGGCGCAATCCGACCAGTGCGACAGCTTCCGCCGGTCCGCCTGCGGGAAGTCGAACAGCGTCGCCAGCATGGAGACCGTCAGCTCGATCGAGACCCGGTCCACCCAGTTGAAGGTCTCGTTGCGTGGCAGGCCCTCGAGGATCTCGATCGCCCGGGTCCGGATGATGGCTTCCATCTTCGCCAGGTTGTCCGGCGCGACGATGGGCTGCACCACCTTGCGCTGGTCGTCGTGCTGCGGCGGGTCCATGGCGATGAACATCGGCAGCCGCAGCGCCTTGTCGCGGTCGCGGATGGAGATGCCGCCATGCAGGCTGTCGCTGGACAGCACCTTGTGCGCCAGCTCGCAGTGCATGATGTCCTTGTAGGTCGTCACCGACCAATAGGGGCCGAACATGCTCTCGGCGCAGTAGTGCACCGGCGCCTCCGCCCGCAGCCGGGCGAAATAGGGCTGCCAGGCATCGTCCCGGAAGATCGCGGGGTTGCTGGGATCCAGCCGGTCCAGCGGCGTGGTGGCGGCGATGCGGGCATGGTCCATATCGACGGGGGCATTCATGGCCTTCTCCTCCCTATGGGTAAGCGCTGCTCAGTGCTGGGCCTCCGGCATATGCACGACGAGGCCGTCGAGGGCCTCCGACATCGCGATCTGGCAGGCGAGCCGCGAATTCGGCTGCGCCGTCGCGGCGAAGCCCAGCATGCTTGCCTCCTGCTCCCCCGGCGTGCCGGTCAACGCCCGCCAATCTTCCGGCACGAAGACATGGCAGGTGGCGCAGGCGCATTCGCCGCCGCAGTCGCCGTCGATGCCGGGGATCATGTTCTCGATCGCCCCCTGCATGACGGAGGTGCCGGTCTCCAGCTCGATCGTGTGTTCCCGGCCGTTGTGCTCGACATAGGTCACCCGCGGCATCGCATCCCTCCCATCCTCACGCGGCGACATCCTTCAGCGACTGCGACAGGTCGCGCAGCACCGCCGGGGCCACCTGCATCTGCTTCGTCACCAGGCTGCGCCCGGCCATGAAATCCGCCGGCGCATTCACCGCCTCCACCGCCAGCACCCGCGCCGCCGCATCCAGGTGGAAGACGGTGAAGCTGCCAGCCGCGGGGTCGCCGCGCACCACCGCCTCGGCGGGGTCGAAGGCGAGGCCGGCCATCTGCAGCCGCAGGTCGTACTGGTCGGACCAGAACCACGGCACCTCCGGCAGCGGCGGCGGCCGGCCGCAGATATCGGCCGCGGCCTGCTTCGCCTGCTCGATCGCGTTCGGCACGCTTTCCAGCCGCACCTCCCGCCCGTACAGCGGCAGCGGCCGGCGGGTGCAGTCGCCGATGGCATAGATCAGCGGGTCGTCGGTCCGCGCCGCGAGGTCCACCGTGATCCCGCCGCCGGCATCGAGCCCGGCCGCCAGTGCCAGCGCCTCGTTCGGCACCGCGCCGACGCCGACCAGCACCGCGTCGCACTCCAGAAGCCGGCCGTCGCGCAGCCGCAGGCCGGTGGCCAGCCCGTCGCGCCCCTCGATGGCATCGACGCCGGTTTCGGTCAGGATCTCGACCCC
Organism: Belnapia sp. AC561; assembly: GCF_979252845.1. Taxonomy (NCBI): domain Bacteria; kingdom Pseudomonadati; phylum Pseudomonadota; class Alphaproteobacteria; order Acetobacterales; family Roseomonadaceae; genus Belnapia; species Belnapia sp. AC561. Next base: position 202,854 of record NZ_CEEDBP010000006.1, on the reverse strand, counting down.
CTGCGCCCGGTGATAGGCGGCCAGGAACTCCGACAGCGCCAGCCCCGCCACCCGCGCCAGCACCCGCGCCTCGCGCTCGACCACCACCGCCGCGCCGCCCAGCGCCCGGGCCGAGGCGGCGACCTCCAGCCCGATGTAGCCACCGCCGATGATCGCCAGCCGGCGGCCGGGCCCGAGCACCCGGGCCAGCGCATCCGCATCCGCGGCGCTGCGCAGCGCCAGGACATTGCCGAGATCCTCCCCCGGCAGCCCCAACCGGCGCGGCGATGCGCCCGTCGCCAGGATCAGCCGCGCATAGGGCAGGGCGGTGCCATCGGCGAGGCGCACCTGCTGCGCCGCCCGGTCGATGCCGGCGACCACGGTGCCGAGCCGGGTCTCGATGGTGTACTGGGCATAGAAGCGGGCCGGGCGCAGCAGCAGGCTCTCGGCCGTCGCCTCCCCCTTCAGCCAGGCCTTCGACAGCGGCGGCCGCTGGTAGGGCAGGCCGGGTTCCTCGCCCAGCAGGGTGATCGCGCCCTTCCAGCCGTATTGCCGCAGGAAGGCGGCGGCGGAGCCGCCCGCATGGCCGGCACCGATGATGACGATCCCTGGCTCGGCCGATATCACCTGTGCGAGGCCTCCCTTTGGCGCAGCATCCCACACAAGCCCGCCGGCGGCGTCAAGCAAAGCGGCCCTTCGCCGCCAGCGACCTGGCCGCCCTCGGGGCCGCGGGCTTCCTCCGCGCCGGTGCCGCCGGGGTTCGGCTGATTCGGCTTGCCCTGGCGGCGGCGCAATCCCTGCGCGAAACCCGCCGGACCACGCTGCCGGTCTGAGTGAGGAATTCCGGTCACATGACCGTCATCTGCTGCGTCCCTCTCGTTGCGATGCGTTTAGGGCGCCAGAAGCCCTCGGGTTGCACGGGGCAAATCGGGACCCATCATGGACACGCGTCGCATACTGATCGTTGAAGATGACCCCATGGTCGCCCTCGACCTTGAGGGGATCGTCCTCGGCGCGGCAGAGGGACAGGCCCAGGTGGCCGTGGCCTCCTCGGTGTCCGAAGCCCGCCAGGTGCTGGCTGCACTGGCTTTTGATGCAGCCTTTCTCGATATTGACGTGCTAGATGGCAAAACCTTTGAGGTTGCGGAACTGTTGCACGAGAGGGGCACGCCCTTCGCCTTCGTCTCCGGCTCCCGCCCCGAGGATGTGCCGCCGCCGTTGCGCAGTGCCCCTTTCCTGCCCAAGCCCTACGACCCCGGCGATATCGAACGCATGTTGCGATTGCGGTTGTCGCGCTGAGGATTGGAATGCGAGACCTGAACTTTGCCGCCTGAATCCTCCGCCAGCGATAACCTTGCGGCCGCTCCCGAAGTCGCGTCGCTTCTGCAAGCCTGCGCCCCCAACCTGCCCGCCACCCCGCTGAGCTGTGCCCCCTTGCCCTGGGACGAGATGCGGCGGCTCGCCGCCCTCGATGGCTATGCCATCCTCGATACCCCGGCCGAGCGCGCCTTCGACGACGTGGTGCAACTCGCCGCCCAGATCTGCGGAACCCCCGTCGCCGTGGTCAGCCTGGTCGCCGAGGAACGGCAATTCTTCAAGGCGGAGATCGGCCTCGGCGTGCGCGGCACGGCGCGCGATATCTCCATCTGCGGCCATGCCATCCTGCAATCCGGGCTCTTCGTGGTGCCGGATACCATGCTCGACCCGCGTTTCGCCCAGAATCCCCTGGTCACCGGCGGGCCGGGGCTGCGCTTCTATGCCGGCGCCCCGCTCGAGACCCCGAATGGCCTGCCGCTCGGCACCCTCTGCGTGCTGGACCGTGTGCCGCGGCCGGAGGGGCTGACGCCGCAGCAGCAATTCGCCCTCCAGGTCCTCGCCAAGCAGGTGATGACCCAGCTCGAGCTGCGCCGCGCCCTGACGGCCAAGGACGCCAGCGAGCGCCGCTTCCGCGAGCTGGCCGATGCCATGCCGCAGATGGTCTGGTCCACGCTGCCGGATGGCTTCCACGACTACTACAACGCGCGCTGGTACGAGTTCACCGGCGTCCCCGAGGGCACCACCGACGGGGAGGGCTGGAACGGCGTCTTCCACCCCGCCGACCAGGACCGCGCCTGGGACCGCTGGCGCCAGTCCCTCGCCACCGGCGAGCCCTATGAGATCGAGTACCGGCTGCGCCGCGCCGATGGCGTCTACCGCTGGACCCTGGGTCGCGCCATGCCGATCCGCGATGCGGATGGCAAGATCGAGCGCTGGTTCGGCACCTGCACCGATATCGAGGACATCAAGGCGACCGAGGACAAGCTGCGCCTCAGCGAGGAACGCCTGCGCCTCGCCCTCAGCGCCGCCGAGATGGTCGGCACCTTCGTCTGGGACGTGCCTTCGGACCGGATCACCGCGGATGCCGGCTATGCCCGGCTGTTCTCGGTGGATCCGGCGCTGCTCGCCGCCGGCGTGCCGATCTCGACCCTGCTGCCGGCCATTCACCCCGATGACAGGGCAAAGGTCGAGGTGGCCATCGACCTCGGCCTGAAGGGCGGGCCCTTCGAGGCCGAGTATCGCCTGCCCCAGGCCGACGGCAGCCTGCGCTGGGTGATCGCCCGCGGCCGCTGCGAGCACGATGCCGAGGGCCGGCCGCTGCGCTTCCCGGGCGTGGTGGTCGACATCACCGAGCGCAAGCGGGCCGAGGAAGGCCAGGAGCTGCTGGCGCAGGAGTTGTCGCACCGGATCAAGAACATCTTCACCGTGGTGGGCGGCATGGTCTCGCTTTCCGCCATGGGTGGCTCGGGCGAGGTGCGCGACTTCGCCGGCGTGCTGCGGCGGCGGCTGATGGCGCTGGCCTCCGCCCATGAATACGTCCGCCCGCATAGTCCCGAGAGCCGTCGCGCCACCACGGAGACCTCGCTCCGCGGCCTGCTCGAAGCCCTGCTGGCACCCTATGGCGCGGCGGAGGCCGGGCGGCTGGTGCTGGAGGGGGACGACGTGCCGATCGGGGTCAAGGCCGCGACCTCGCTCGCGCTCATCCTGCATGAGCTGGCGACCAATGCCGCCAAATACGGCGCGCTCTCCTCCAGCGAGGGCTCGGTCGCCATCGACGGCAGCCTGAAGGGCGACCGCTTCGCCCTGGTCTGGCGCGAGCGGGGCGGCCCCGAGATCGCCGGCGTGCCGACGCGGCGGGGCTTCGGCACCATCCTGGCCGAACGCGGCGCCATCACCCAGCTTGGCGGCAGCATCATGCATGACTGGGCGCCCGAGGGACTGACCCTGCGGCTGGAAGTGCCGCTGGCCCGGCTGGCGCATTAGGGCTTTGGCGGCGGGGCCCGATTCCTGCCAGAACCGGGATGCCGCCGCGCATCCCGGAAGCCGCCCCGCCCCATGCTGAAGCAATTCCTCGCCTTCTACCGCCCGCACAAGCGGCTGCTGCTGCTCGACTTCGGCTGCGCCGCGCTGTCGGGCATGCTCGAGCTCGGCTTCCCCATGGCGGTGCGGGTCTTCATCGACCGCCTGCTGCCGCAGCAGGACATGCAGCTCATCGGCATCGCCGTCGCCGGGCTGCTGTTCGTCTACCTCGCCAATGCCGGGCTGATGGCCATCGTCACCTACTGGGGCCATGTGCTCGGCATCGCCATCGAGACCGAGCTGCGCCGCCGCGCCTTCGACCACCTGCTGAAGCTGTCCTTCCGCTTCTACGACAACCAGAAGACCGGCCACCTGGTCGGCCGGGTGACGAAGAACCTGGAGGACATCGGCGAGGTCGCCCACCACGGGCCGGAGGACCTGCTGATCGCGCTGCTGACCTTCCTCGGCGCCTTCGCCCTGATGCTGCTGGTCAGCCCCGGCCTCGCCCTGCTGACGCTGCTGGTGGTGCCCGCCGTCGGCTGGGTGGTGGCGCATTACGGCGGCCGGATGACGCAGAACTGGCAGGCGCAATTCGGCCGGGTCGGCGCCTTCAACGCCCGCATCGAGGAGGCCGTCGGCGGCATCCGCGTGGTCAAGGCCTTCGCCAACGAGGCGCATGAGCGCGGATTGTTCGCCGAGGACAATGCCCGCTACCAGCGCACCAAGCTCGATGCCTATCGCCTGATGGCGGTCAGCCAGACCTTGAACTACCTCGGCATGCGGCTGGTGCAGGTGGTGGTGATGCTGGCCGGCAGCATCATGATCGTCGGCGGCACGCTGTCCATCGGCGATTTCGTCGCCTTCCTGCTGCTGGTCGGCGTCTTCTACCGGCCGCTCGACAAGATCGGCGCGGTGATCGAGACCTATCCCCGCGGCATCGCCGGCTTCCGCAGCTACCTCGACCTGCTGGCGACCGAGCCCGATATCGTGGACCGCCCCGGCGCCCGCGCCGTCACCGCGCTGCGCGGCGAGGTCCGCTTCGAGGGCGTGACCTTCGGCTACACGCCGGGAAGGCCGGTGCTGCGCGACCTCGACCTCAGCATCGAGGCCGGGCGCACCATCGCGCTGGTCGGCCCCTCCGGCGCCGGCAAGACCACCATCTGCTCCCTGCTGCCGCGCTTCTACGAGGTCGAGGCCGGGCGCATCACCATCGACGGCATCGACATCCGCGACATGACCCTCGACAGCCTGCGCGGCCAGATCGGCATCGTGCAGCAGGATGTCTTCCTCTTCGCCGGGACGCTCCGCGCCAACATCGCCTATGGCAGGCTCGGCGCGACCGAGGCCGAGATCCTGGCCGCCGCCCGGCGCGCCCGGCTGGATGCGGTGATCGCCGACCTGCCGCAGGGCCTCGATACGCTGATCGGTGAGCGCGGCGTGAAGCTCTCCGGCGGGCAGAAGCAGCGGCTGGCCATCGCCCGCATCTTCCTGAAGAACCCGCCGATCCTGATCCTGGACGAGGCCACCTCGGCGCTCGACACCGTCACCGAGGGCGCCATCCAGCAGGCGCTGGCGGAACTGGCCGCCGGGCGGACCACGCTGGTCATCGCCCATCGGCTCGGCACCATCCGCAACGCTGACCGCATCCTGGTGGTGACGGAGGAGGGGATCGTCGAGCAGGGCTCGCACCGGGAGCTGGTGGCCGCGGGCGGGGCCTACCAGCGGCTGCATGCGGCGCAGGCGGTGGGCGTCTAGCTCTCCAGCAGTTCCCGCACCGCCGCCTTGATGAAGGCGGCATCCGGCGGGTTCGGCTGCGGATTGCCGGCGCGATGGCCCCAGATGCTGGGGATGGGCAGCAATTGCGCATCCTTCAGGAAGGGCAGTTCCGCCTCGTTGTCCGCCACCCGGAAATAGAGGTCGGTCGCCGAGGGCAGCAGCAGCACCCGGGCCCGGATCGCCCCGAGCGCCTTGGCCAAGTCGCCGCCGTAGCGCGCGTCGGCGCTGATATCCCCCGCATCCCAGGTGCGAAGCTGCCCGAGCAGGTCGGCTGCCGGCCGCCGGCCGAAGCGCTCCTCCCAATCCGTCCGCAGGAAGGTCTCCAGGTCCGGCGCGCCGAGCGCCGTCAGGTGCAGGTTCGCCCGGTAGAAATCCTGGCTCAGCGCCCAGCTCGCATAGACCCGGCCGAAGGCCCGCAATGCGGCCACCGGCTGGGCCGAGAACTGCCCGCGCCCGTCGTATTCCGGCGCCGCCTCCAGCACCGCCATCTGGCTCTGCAGGAAGATCCGGTTGTGCACCGCGGTCCGCGCGCTGCCGCAATTGACGACGATGCGCTGCACCGCCTCGGGGAAGGCCGCGGCCCAGTGATAGGCCTGCTGCGCCCCCATGGACCAGCCATAGACGGCATGCAGCCTCTCCACCCCGAAGACCTCCGCCAGCAGCCGCCGCTGCGCCCGGACATTGTCCCAGGCGGTCACCAGCGCCGGCCAGTCCGCGCAGTTGGAGGGCGAGGTCGAGAGCCCGTTGCTGAACATGTTGGGGATGACGATGAACCAGCGCCCCGGGTCCAGCACCCCCTCCGGCCCGATCAGCCATTCGAGGTCCGGGTGCTGCGCGCCGTAGCTAGTGGGGTACAGCACCACGTTGTCCCGCGCGGCATTCAGCGTGCCATGCGTCTTCCAGACCAGCTTGGCCCCCGGCAGCACGCCGCCCTTGTGCAGCGGCAGGTCGCCGAGTTCGAAGATGCCCTCGTTGGTCATGCCCGCATGCCTTTCAGATGGTCCGCGTGCCAACGGGCATAGCCCGGATGCACATGCGCCAGCCGCTCGCGCAGCACCGCATGCGCCTCCCCCAGCCGGTGGAAGGGGATGAAGGGATAGAGGTGATGCTCGGCGTGGTAGGGCATGTTCCACATCAGCAGCCGCATCGCCCGCGTGGTCAGCATGGTGCGGGTATTGGTCAGCCCGTTGCGGTCCTCCGAGCAGCCGGTGTGCTCGGTGAACAGGTACATCCGCAGCGCCGCCTGGCCGACGAGCTGCGGCAGCACCCAGAACAGCAGCAGCGCCCGCCCGCCGAAGACCAGGCCGACCAGCAGCAGCAGCGCCACCGTCACCGCGAGCTGCACCCGCATGGAGCGCACCACCCGCGCCGCCGCCGCTGGATGGATATAGGAATAGCCGGAGAAGTCGCCCCGCAGCGCATCCCGCATGAAGCGGAAACGCGAGGTCCAGTACCCCACCCCCAGCATCCGCGCGAGATAGCCCTTGAACCGCGTCGGGATCGGCGCCGCCAGCAGCTCCGGATCCTTCGCCGGGTCCTGGGTATGGCGGTGATGCGCCAGGTGGAACTGCTGGTAGAAGTGCCAGTTGAACAGGGACGGCAGCCCGGCCAGCCAGCCCACCACCGCGTTCAGCCGCCGGGTGGCGAAGGCGGTCTGGTGCATCGTCTCGTGCAAGGGCGCGAAGAGCGCCGCCTGCACCAGCCCCAGCAGCACCACGGCAGGTATCAGCCACACCCCCTCGGCCACCGCCACCAGCGCCCCGCTGCCGAGCAGCAGCGCGACATGGAGGACGAGCTGCACGAGACCCCGCCGGTCCGACCGGCCGGCGAGATGCATCATGGTCGAGGGAGCCGGTGCCTGCATGTCAGAAGGTGACCTCGCGGTTGACGTCCTTGTAGAGCAGGTAGGCGGCGCCGCCCCAGCCGGTGCAATAGAACTGCTGCGGCACGAAGGGGCCCATCCAGGCGAAGTCGCCGGTCCAGAGCTCGTGCCAGTCGCGGTCTAGCAGCTGCAGCCCCTGGCCCTCCAGCATCAGCAGCCCATGCTCCATGATGTGGGTCTCGACGCAGTGGAAATGGGTGCCGCGGTCGAAGCCCATGATGTTCATCTCGAAGTCCATGGACATGTCGAGATTGCCCAGCAGGTATTGCCGCCAGCGGCCGCTGTCGTCGACGCGGGTCACCGGCGTATCCTCCCGCGTGCCGAAACGGGCGCGGGGCGGATCGATGCCCTCGGCCGGGACATAGGGCCGGCTGATCCAGACCGCCTTGGCCAGCACCGCGCCCGAATTCAGCAGGCTGTAGCTGGACCCCGCCGGGATGAAGGCGAAGCCGCCCGGCTCCAGCGCCGCGCTGGCATCGTCGGCCGCGACCTCCAGCGTGCCTTCCAGCACATACAGGAAATGCTCCAGCCCGTCGTTCCGCGGCGCCGTGGTGCCGCCGCCCGGCGCCGCCTCCAGCCGGCCCTGCGCGAAGCTGGCGCCCATCTTCGGCGTGGTCTGGTAGAAGACGGAGGCCTTGTGCAGCCAGGGCACGAAGCTGGGGAACATGCCGTCCGGCGGCAGGACGGCATAGTTGCGCGTGACCAGGCTGCGGTTGTGGCCGATGACACCGGGAGGAACAGGCGCGGGCATATCAGGCTCCGAAGGTGAAGACGCTCGCCGGCTCCTCGGTGAAGCGGCGCTCCCTCCGCAGCCGGCCGGCCATCTGTTCCACATAGGGCGCGGCGGCGCAAAGCAGTTCGAACTGCCGGGCATTCAGGGTGAGGCCCGCCCGCCGGGCGATCAGCGCGATCGCGTCCCGCTCGGCAAGCGTCACGTCGGCCGGGGTCGGGTCCGGCACCGGGGGGAGGGGCGGCGCCACCGCCCCCGCGACCAGCGCCGGCCGCCGGTCCCGCCAGGGCGTCGCCCGTTCATAGGCATGGGCCAGGCGCAGCACGGTCGCATCGTCGAAGGGCCGGCCCGCCACCTGCATGGACAAGGGCAGCCCTTCCGGCGTGAAGCCTATGCACTGGCTCATCGCCGGGCCGCCGCTGACGTTGAAGGGCGTGGTCAGCGAGCCCTTCTGCCAGAAGTGGATGGTCCGCCAGGCCTCGAACCGCGAGGCGGGGCCGGGTGCCGCGGTCACCAGCGCATCGTACTTGGCATAGAGCGGCTCGAATTCCGCCAGCATGACGCGGCGCTCCCGCTGCGCCTGCATGTAGTCCTCGGCGCGGATCAGGATGGCGGCGAGCGAGCGCCCCAGGAAATCCTCCCCGAACTTCTCCGGGTTCTCCCGCAGCCCCTTCTCGTGCACGGCATAGAGCTCGGCTTCCGCCGTCAGCACCTTCACCGCGTAGTAGTCGGCGGCCGGGCGGATGCGCACATCCTCCAGCACCGCGCCGAGACCCTTCAGTACCGCAAGCGCCGCATCCATCGCCGCGCGGGCGACAGCGGGCACCGGCACATCCGTCTCGTACAGCTCCCGCAGCACACCGATCCGCAGGCCGCGGATGTCGCCGGTCAAGGCGGCGTGGTACGATTCCTTCGGCCGGTTCGCGCTGGCCGGATCGCCCGGGTCATGCCCCGCCAGGGCATCGAGCAACAGGGAACAATCCTCGGCGGTCCAGGCCATCGGCCCGGCATGGTCGTAGCTGAAGGAATTGGTCCAGACCCCGCGGCGCGAGAGCAAGCCATAGGTCGGCTTCAACCCGGAGATGCCGCACAGCGCCGCCGGGTTGCGGATCGAGCCACCGGTATCCGAGCCCATCGCCCCCAGCACCAGCCCCGCCGCGACCGCCGCGCCCGAGCCCGAGGACGACCCGCCGGTGATATGCGCAGTGTTCCACGGGTTGCGCGCCGGCGGCCAGGGCAGGTCGAAGCTCGGCCCGCCATGGGCGAATTCATGCGTCGCCAGCTTGCCCATCAGCACGCCGCCGGCCTCGTAGAGCTTCGAGACGGTGACCGCATCCTCGGTGGGCACATGGTCCTCGGCGCTGCGGGAATGGCCGGTGGTCGGGATGCCCTTCGTCCCGAAGATATCCTTCAGCCCGAAGGGAATGCCATGCAGCGGCCCGCGCGGGCCGGAGGCGGCGATCTCCGCCTCCGCCGCCTTCGCCTGCCGCATCGCCAGCTCCGGCGTCGGCCGGATGAAGGCATTGAGCTGCGGCTCGAAAGCCTCGACCTTGCCCAGCAGCTCGGTCGTCAGCTCGACCGGCGACAGCGCCCGTGCGGCAATCCGGCGGGAGGCCTCGGCGATGGTCCAATCCGTCATCGCCGTCACTCCGCCCGCAGATGGGTTGCATTGGCCGGCTCCGCCCCGAAGGGCAGGTCGCGCGGCAGCGCCGCCAGCATCGCATCGAGGTGCGGCAGGGCTTCCGCCATCTGGTTGAACTGCGGCGAATCCAGCCGCAGCGCGGCATGCCGCGCCAGCGCCGAGACCTCCGCGCCCCAGGCGGCGGCCGGGGGCGGGGCCTCCTGGCTCACCGGGTATTCCAGCGGTCCCGCGGCCGGCACCACTGGCCGCCGGCCGCGCCAGGGCGTCGCCGCCTCATAGGCCTGGCCGAGCCGCAGCAGGGTCGCCTCGTCGAAGGGGCGCGTCGCAAATTGCAGCGACAGCGGCAGCCCATTGGGGCCGAAGCCGTTGCACAGCGACAGGCACGGCAATTGCGCCACGTTCCACGGATTGGTCAGCGGCGGCGCGGCGAAATTCGCCTCCGCCCGCATCTCCGCCATGACCGGCGCCTCGCCCCAGGTGGTCGCGGTCAGCAGCGCATCCACGTCGCGCAGCGCCGCCCGCATCTCATCGGCCAGCACGCGCTGGAAGCGCTGGGCCTGGACATACTCGGGGCCGGTGATCATCGCGCCGGGCAAGATGCGGTAGCGGAAGACCTCGCCGTAATCCTGCGGCCGGCTGCGGAGCCAGTCGGCATGGATGGCGAAGCTCTCGGCCGCGCCGGTGACGCGCATCGTCGCCTGGTAGGCGGCCAGCGGATGCAGGGTCACCTCCCGCACCTCGGCGCCCAGGCCGCGCAGCACCGCGACGGCATCCTCCATGGCGGCGATCACCGGGTCGCTGGCGCGGCGGTCCGTCTCGTACCAGTGCCGCACCAGGCCGATCTTCATGCCCTTGATGCCGGCGTGTAGCCCAGCGCGGTAATCCGGCACCGGCACATCGGCGCTGGCCGGATCGCGCGGGTCGTGGCCGGCGATGGCCTGCAGCAACAGGGAACAGTCCTCGACCGTCCAGGCCAGCGGCCCGGCATTGTCGAGCGTGTAGCTCAGCGGCAGCACGCCACGCTTGCTGACGCGGCCATAGGTCGGCTTCAGCCCCGCCGTGCCGCAGAAGGCCGCCGGCAGCCGGATCGAGCCGCCGGTGTCCGACCCCATCGCCCCCGGCACCAGCCCCGCCGCGACCGCGACCCCCGAGCCGGACGACGACCCGCCCGGAAACCGCGTGAGGTCCCAGGGATTGCGCGCCGGCGGGAAGGGCAGGTCCCAGGAGGGACCGCCGGTGGCGAATTCATGCGTCGCCAACTTGCCCAGCAGCACCCCGCCGGCGGCCTTCAGGCTGGCGGTGGTCGCCGCATCCTCCCCGGCGATGTTGTCGACGCAGCGTTGCGAATGCCCCGTCGTCGGCAGGCCCTCGCTGGCAAAGATGTCCTTCAGCGCGAAGGGCACGCCATGCAGCGGGGACCGTGGCCCACTGGCCATGATCTCCGCCTCGGCGCGCCTGGCTGCCGCCATCGCCTCCTCCGCCGTGACGCGGATGAAGCTGCGGAGGACGCCGTCCATCGCCTCGATCCGCGCAAGGTAGGCCGCGGTCAGCTCGACGGGCGACAGCGTGCGGGCGGCGATCCGCCGGCCCGCCTCGGCAATGCCGAGGAAGCAGAGCTCCTCGCTCATGCGTAGGTCTCCGGCGGCCGCTTCGTGTGCCACTCCGTCGCCTGCTCATAGGCCTGGCCGATCCGCAGCACCGTCGCCTCGTCGAAGTTGCGGCCGACGATCTGCAGGGACAGCGGCAGCCCATTCGCCGCGAAGCCCGCGGGCAGGCACAGCGCCGGGTGGCCGGTCACGTTGAAGGCCGCGGTGATCGGCTGCGCCCGGCGCCAGGGCCCGTCGTCGGATTCGGCGGCCAGCGGCGCCGCCCCATGCGCCGGCGCGCAGAGGATCGCATCCACCTCGCCGAACAGCGCATCCACCTCCCGCATCAGGCTGTGGCGCAGCCGCTGCGCCTGGACATACTGCGGCCCGGTGACGAAGGCGCCGAGCATGATCCGCTCCCGCGTCGTCCGCCCATAGGCCTCCGGCCGCTGCCGCAGGTCCTGCTGGTGGATGGCGAAGGATTCCGCGTGGATGATGGTCCAGACCGCCGCCTCGAAGCGCTTGAGCGAGGGCATCGCCACCGCGACGATCTCGGCGCCGAGCTTCGCCAGCACCTCCACCGCCGCGTCATTGGCGGCCAGCGCCTCGGCATCCACGCCCGCCTCGATGTTGTAGTCCCGGGCATAGCCGAAGCGGAGGCCCTTCACCCCGTCCCGCAGCCCGGACATGTAGTCGCCGGCCGGCACCGGGGCCGAGCCGGGATCGTCCGGGTCATGCCCGGCCAGTACCTGCATCGCCAGGGCGCAATCCTCGACCGTGCGGGTCAGCGGCCCGGTATGGTCCATCCCGAAGGACAGCGGCACCACGCCCCGCCGGCTCAGCCGCCCATAGGTCGGCTTCAGCCCGACGCAGCCGGAGAAGGCCGCCGGCAGCCGGATCGAGCCGCCGGTATCCGAGCCCATCGCCAGCGCCATCATGCCGGACGACACGCCCGCCCCCGAACCCGAAGACGACCCCCCGGCGAAATGCAACGGGTTCCAGGGATTCTTGGCGCGGGGGAAGGGCAGGTCGTCGTCGCGCACGCCGCCGCGGGCGAATTCATGCGTCGCCAGCTTGCCGAGCAGCACCATCCCCGCCGCTTCCAGCCGTGCCGCCGCGTCGCTGTCGGCGACCGGCGTGTTCCGCCCGATCAGCACCCGCGAATGCGCCGTCGTCGGCAGGCCGGCGACGTCGTAGATATCCTTCAGCGCATAGGGGATGCCGTGCAGCGGCCCGCGCGGGCCCTTCTCCTTGATCTCCGCCTCGGCCGCCGCCGCGGCGGCGCGCGCCCGGTCGGCGGTCAGCAGGATGAAGGCATTGAGCTTCGGCTCCAGCGCGGCGATCCGCGCCAGGGCCTGCTCGCAGAGCGCGACCGGCGAGAGCGTGCCATTGGCGATGCCGGCGGAGGCTTCCGCGAGGCTTGGGACCGGGGGCGCGCTCATCGAGTCGCGCCCCCGGGGCGCGCGGAGCGCACCGGGCTCGCGGCCAGGTGCGGCGCCGCGGCCGGCTCGTCCGCATAGGGCGTCGGCTGGTCCAGCACCTCCACCAGCTTGCGGTACTGGTGATAGGCATCGAGCATGATGGCGTAGCGATCCTCCGGGATGCTGATCCCGGCGACGCGCAGCGCCGATTGGAAATCCAGCTCCATCTCGTCCGGCATGTCGTGTCCCTCCCTTAAGCCAGGCTGATCGGTGTCAGGTCCTGCGACCAGTTGCGCGCCTGCACGAAGCCGCGGACCTTGCGGCTCATCGCCCGCGGATTGAGGTCATGGGCGACGAAGAGGAACAGCGCCTCATCCACCACCCGCGTATGGATCTTCGCCAGGATGGCATCCTGCGCCGCCGGCTCCATCGCGTTGTAGGCAGCGGTGAACATCGGCTCCAGCACCGGGTCGGCCAGGTTGCCCCAGTTGCCGCCCGCCGGCGCCGCCATGTCGGCCTTCATGATGCGCATGAAGCCGCTGAAGGGATCGCCCGCGCCGTAGGAGACGTTGATGGCGGTGACGCCGCGCGCCTGCGCCTTGGCCGCGCCCTCCCGCCGTATCACCAGCAGGGCGTTCCATTCCACCACCTCGAAATCGACCTCGATGCCGATCTCCTTGAGGTTCTGCTGCACCACCTCGTTCATCGTCAGCGGCTGCATCTGGCCGGACCCGCCGGCCGAGATCGCCACCCTGGTCCGCAGCGGGCGGCCCGGCCCGAAGCCGGCCTCGGCCAGCAGCGCGCGGGCCTTGTCCGGCGCATACTCCAGCTTGAACGACGGCGTGCCGTACCAGGGGCTGTCCGGCGTGACGATCCCCGCGCCCTCCAGCATCGTCCCGCCCAGCATGGTCTTCATCCCCGACCGGTCGATCGCCAGGTTGGCCGCCTTCCGCACCCTGACGTCGCGCCAGGGCGAGCCCTCCAGCATCGAGAAATGCCAGGTCCAGTTGTGCGGATACTGGTTCACCACCGTGGTGAAGCCCGCCGCCCGCAGGCTGGCCAGCGCATCCGGCGGCGGCGCCTCGATGAAGTCCACCTGGCCGCTGCGCAGCGCGGCGACGCGGGTATTGGCATCGGGCAGCGGCAGCAGCACCAGCCGGGCGCATTTCGGGATGCGCGCGGCTTCCCAATGGTCCGGGTTCCGCACCAGCACCGCGCGTTCCCGGATGGCGAAGCTTTCCAGCTTCCAGGGCCCGGTGCCGACCGCCTTGTTCAGGTAGGCGTCCCAGGATTTCCCCGCCGCCTCCCAGGCGCCGCGATGGGTGATGCCGATGTAGACCGTGCCGAAGGGCACCGTGCTGTCCGGATAGATGGTCTCGAGCCAGAAGCGGTCGTCGCCCTCGGCGCCCCAGTCGGCGATGGTCGGCATCCGCAGGGCGACCTGGGCATTGGCGCGGCTGTCGAACCAGGCGGCATCCTTGCGGAAGGCGCGGTCGAAGCTGAAGGCCACGTCCTCGGCGGTCAGCCGCTTGCCGTCGTGGAAGCGCACGCCCTGGCGGATGTCGAACCACCAGCGCTTCGGATTGGCGGGGTCGATCTTCCAGCCCGTCGCCAGCCCGGGCTTGAGCGCGGAAGGGCGGTCGGCCTGGGTCAGGTCCCATTCGACCAGGAAGTTGTACAGCGTGATGCCCATGAAGCGCTGGCCCTCGCCGCCCTGGTCCGGGCAGCCGTTGGACAACGGAATGGCCGCCAGGGTCATGCCGACGCGCAATGTTCCGCCATCGGCCTGGGCCAGCGCCGGATCCCAGGCGCCCAGGGCGCCGGTGGCGAGGGCCGTGCCGAACAGGCCACGGCGGGTCAGGTTGGTATCGGGCATGCGCAAGCCTCCGGCATATGGCCGTTTGCCCTGCGAGCAGCGTGTTCTCCCGGAACGGCCGGATGGTGGCCCCGGCCCCGCGCGGCCGTCAACCCGGCATGTACTCTCGGTAATGCCACAGACTTGGGAATTACCGCTGGGTGAATAATGCGCTAGCCGGGCGCATCCGCCGGCAGAACGGCCGGCAACCGAGCCCATCAACCCAGCCCATCAACCCAGGATAAGAGCACCGCATGACCTGGACCCAGGTTTACGACCCGATGGGCAGCATCGCCCTCTCGACCGTCTTCGCCGCCCTGCCCGTCGTCGTCATGCTGGTGCTGCTGGCCTTCTTCCGCGTCGCCGCGCATTGGGCCGCCATCGCCGCCCTGGTCGTCGCCGTGGTCTGCGCCAGCTTCGTCTTCGGCATGCCGGGCGGGATGGCGGTGCGCGCCGCCGGCCTCGGCATCCTTTCCGGCCTGTTCCCGATCGGCTGGATCGTGCTGAACATCATCTTCCTCTACCGGCTGACGGTGGCGAACGGCAGCTTCACCACCCTGCAGCAGGCGATCGCCGGGGTGACGCCGGACCGCCGGCTGCAGCTGCTGCTGATCGCCTTCGCCTTCGGCGCCTTCTTCGAGGGCGCGGCCGGCTTCGGCACCCCGGTCGCGGTCACCGCCGCCATCCTCATCGGCCTCGGCTTCTCGCCGCTCGCCGCCTCGGGCCTCTCGCTGATCGCCAATACCGCCCCCGTGGCCTTCGGCGCGCTGGGCTCGCCGGTGATCGCGCTCTCCTCGGTGACGGGCATCGACCTCAACCTGCTCTCGGCGATGATCGGCCGGCAGCTGCCCTTCTTCAGCCTGATCGTGCCCTTCTGGTTGATCTGGGCCTTCGCCGGCTTCCGCGCGATGAAGGACGTTTGGCCCGCCATCCTGGTCACCGGCGTCAGCTTCGCCATCCCGCAGTTCCTCGTCAGCAACTACATCGGCCCGATGCTGGTCGACGTCATCTCCGCCCTGGTCTGCATGGCCTGCCTGGTCGGCTTCCTCCGGGTCTGGCAGCCGCGTGAGATCTGGACCAACGCCGGCCTGCGCAGCAAGGACCCGAGCGCCGATCTGGTGCAGGCCAAGCCGGTGGTGGGCGGCGCGGCGATGGACCGCGGCGCGCTGGTCCGCGCCTGGATGCCCTGGCTGATCCTGACGGTCTTCGTCTTCGCCTGGGGCCTGCCCAGCATCCGCGCCATGCTGAACGGCATCTTCACCACCAGCTTCCCGATCGACGGGCTGCACAACGCCATCATCAAGGCGCCGCCGGTGGTCGAACGCCCGATCCCCGAGCCCGCCGTCTGGGCCTTCAACATCCTGTCGATGACCGGGACGGGCATCCTGTTCGCCGCCGTCGTCTCCGGCCTGCTGATGAAGTTCTCGCCCGTCGCGCTCATCGCCGAATACGGCCGGACCATCTGGAAGGTGCGGCTCAGCCTGGTCACCATCGGCGCCATGCTCGGGCTCGGCACCCTCACGCGCTATTCCGGGCTGGATGCGACCATGGGCCTGGCCTTCGCCTCGACTGGGTTCCTGTTCCCGCTGTTCGGGACCATGCTCGGCTGGCTGGGCGTGGCGCTGACCGGCTCGGATACCGCCTCCAACGTGCTGTTCGGCGGGTTGCAGAAGATCACCGCGCAGCAGCTCGGCCTCTCGCCGGTGCTGATGGCGGCGGCGAACTCCTCCGGCGGCGTCATGGGCAAGATGATCGACGCGCAGTCCATCGTCGTCGCCTCCACCGCGACCAACTGGTTCGGCCAGGAAGGCACCATCCTGCGCTTCGTCTTCTTCCACTCCCTGGCGCTGGCCTTCCTCGTCGGCGTGCTGGTGATGCTGCAGGCCTATGTCTGGCCCTTCACCGCCATGGTGGTGGCAGGCTGACGAAATGGTGGGCGGGGCTTGCCCCCGCCCGCCGCAGCGGTCAGCTTCCGGCAAAATCCCGGAGGACCCGCTCAATGCTGACCCGTCGCGCCGCTTTCGCTCTCCCGCTGCTCGCCCCCGCCATGGCGAGCGCCCAGGAGGCCTATCCCAGCCGCGCCATCAGCGTCGTCTCCGGCTATGCCCCGGGCGGCGTCACCGACGTCACCTCCCGCGCCGTGGCCGAGCGCATCGGCCGCGAGCTGGCCGTCCCCATGGTGGTCGAGAACCGGGTCGGCGCCGCGACCGCCGTCGCCAATACCGCCGTCGCCCAGGCCCGGCCCGATGGCTACACCCTGCTGATGGGCACCTCCACGCTCGCCATCAACCCCGGCCTGCAGCCGAGCCTGACCCCGAAGGAGCCGCTGAAGGATCTCGCCCCCATCGGCATGGTCTTCCGCACCGCCTTCGTCCTGCATGTCCACCCGGACGTGCCCGCCCGCACCACCGCGGAGCTGATCGCGTATTGCAAGGCGAACCCCGGCAAGCTGAATTTCGGCAGCAGCGGCACCGGCGCGGTCAACCACCTGGCGCTGGCGCTGTTCGCCCAGGCGGCCGGGATCGAGGTGACCCACATCCCCTATCGCGGCGGCTCCCCCGCCCTGCTCGACCTCCGCGCCGGCCGCATCCAGGCGATGTTCCAGGCGGTGCTCGAGGCCCTGCCGAGCCTTGGCGACAACGCCACGCGCGGTCTCGCCATCTCCTCCGCCGAGCGCTCCACCCTGCTGCCGGACATCCCGCCCGTCGCGGATACGCTGCCCGGCTTCGACGTGGTCTTCTGGCAGGGCCTGTTCGCCCCCGCCGGTACCCCCGCGCCGATCCTGGCGAAGCTCGGCACCGCCCTGCGCACGGCGACGGAGGACACGGTGCTGCGCGCCCGCATGGCCGAGCAGGGCGTCACCATCACCACCGGCGACGCGGCCATGCTGCACCGGACCCTGGCCGACGAGACCGCCATGTGGGGCAAGCTGATCCGCGAGGCCAGCATCCGGCCGGAATAGGCGCGCCCCCGTACCGCATGCCACACTCCGGCAAAACAACCGGAGGGATCCCATGCCAGAAGGCACGACCAGGGACGGCGGCGCCGTTGCCGCCGTCCACACCACAGACGTGCTGGTGCTCGGCGCCGGCTCGGCCGGCTGCGTCATCGCCGCCCGGCTGTCGGAGGACGGCGCCACCCAGGTCGCCCTCATCGAGGCCGGCCCCGCCGCCTGGCGCGACCCCTGGATCCGCATCCCCGCCGGCTTCGCCCGGCTCTATGCCTCCGGCAAGTACGACTGGCGCTACCACACCGAGGCCGAGCCGGGCCTCGACGGCCGCAGCATCCACTGGCCGCGCGGCAAGGTGGTCGGCGGCTCGGGCGCGGTGAACGGTCTGGTCTTCCTGCGCGGCTCGCCGCGCGACTACGACCGCTGGGCGCAGTCCGGCGCGCGCGGCTGGGCCTATGACGACGTGCTGCCCTATTTCAAGCGGCTGGAGACCTGGTCGGGCGAGCCCTCGGAGGAGCGCGGCACCGACGGCCCGATCCACGCCTCCGAGGCCCGCCACAGCTCCCCCGGCGCCCAGGCCTTCGTCGCGGCGGCGCTGGCCATGGGGCAGAAGCGGGTGAAGGATTTCAACGGCGCCTGGCACGAGGGCGCCGGGCCGATGCAGATGAACGTCAAGGGCGGCTTCCGCAGCCATTCCGGCGACATGTTCCTCAAGCCCGCCCGCAACCGGCCGAACCTGCGGATCATGCCGGAGCGCAGCATCCAGCGGCTGCTGTTCGAGGGCAGCCGGTGCATCGGCGCCCTGGTGCGCGGCCCGGCGGGGCTCGAGCGCTGGGAGGTGCGGCGGCATGTGGTGCTGAGCGCAGGCGCCATCGGCACGCCGCAGATCCTGATGCTGTCCGGCATCGGCGACGGCGCGCAGCTGCAGGAGCACGGCATCGAGACGCGCCTCCACAGCCCCGGCGTGGGCCAGAACCTGCAGGACCATTTCCTGCAGCGCATGCGCTACCGGGTGAAGCCCTGCGGCACGGTGAACGAGCTGGTCCGCGGCCCCTTCGGCAAGCTGCGCATGGCCGCCCGCTACGCCTTCGACCGCCGCGGCCCGATGTCCATCGGCGCGGCGGAGGCCAACCTCTTCGCCCGCGTGCTGTCCGGCGCCGAGGAGCCGGACATGCAGTACCTCTTCGTGAATTTCACCGTCACCACCTACGAGGATGGCCCGGACCCCTGGCCCGGCTTCATGTTCAGCGCCTGCCAGTGCCGCCCCGACAGCCGCGGCACCATCTCCCTCCGCAGCGCCGACCCCGACGACAAGCCGGTGATCCGCGCCAACTACCTGGAAGCCGCGCATGACCAGCACCTGATGGTGGAGGGCGTGAAATACGCCCGCCGCCTGGCCGCGCAGGGCCCGCTGGCGGCGCTGATCGAGGAGGAGCTGACCCCCGGCCCGCAGGCCCATACGGACGAGGAGATCCTCGCCCATATCCGCCGCGACGGCGGCACCGTCTACCACCCCTGCGGCACCGCCCGGATGGGCGACGACGCCCTGGCCCCGGTCGACCCGCGGCTGCGGCTGAAGGGGATCGAGGGGCTGATGGTGGCGGATGCCAGCGTCATGCCGCTGGTGCCGTCGTCCAACATCCAGCCGGCGGCGCTGATGATCGGCGAAAGGGCGGCGGGCTTCCTGCGCGCGGCCTGAGGCGGGGAGGGGGGTTAGGATAATAATCTGGTATCCAGCCCCCCGGCTTGCTATCATTGGCTTGTCGAACTTCCCGCCTCGGCATCCTGCCGCGCAAGCGCTGGAATTCTAAATTTTCTCCCTGTAAACCCAACGAAAACAAATACTTAAGCCCAAAAATTTATTGAATTTGAGGCGAATTTTATGGAATTGAGGGAAATTTAGCCGAATTTAGTCAGATTTAGGGGAATTGAGCCGAATTTATCCGGCCCCGCAGCGCCCTTGCCGCCACCCCGGGCCACCCCCAAACTCCGGCCAACACCAACGGGGAGACAACCAAGATGCTGGGCCTGATGCAGGACCGACCGCTGCTGATCTCCAGCCTCCTGGATCACGCCGCCCGCAACCACGCCGGCGCCAAGATCGTCTCCGCCCGCCCCGATGGCAGCCTGGTGCGCCACACCTGGCCCGAGATCGCCGCCCGCGCCGCCCAGCTCGCCCATGCCCTGACCGCCCGCGGCGTCCAGCGCGGCGAACGCATCGCAACGCTGGCCTGGAACGAGCACCACCACCTCGAGGCCTACTACGGCATCTCCGCCATGGGCGCGGTGCTGCATACCGTGAACCCGCGGCTCTTCCCCGGCCAGATCGCCTATATCCTGGCCGATGCCGCCGATACCCACCTGCTGGTCGACCCGACCCTGCTCGCCGGCGCCGAGGCCCTGGTGGACAAGCTGCCGCCCAGCCTCCGCGCCATCATCGTCATGGGGACCGAGGCCGATATCCCGGCCGACTGCCCGCTGCGCGGCCGCTTCGAGCTGCTGGCCCAGGAAAGCCTCATCGCCGGGCAGCCCACGCAGTTCGACTGGCCCGAGCTCGACGAGCGCAGCGCCTCCTCGCTCTGCTACACCTCCGGCACCACCGGTGAGCCGAAGGGCGTGCTCTACAGCCACCGCAGCACCGTCATCCACGCCATCAGCACCCTGCAGAAGGATTGCTTCGCCATCGGCGCCGCCGACGTGGTGATGCCGGTGGTGCCGATGTTCCATGTGAATGCCTGGGGCATCCCCTACTCGGCCGCCGCCGCCGGCGCCTCCCTCGTGCTGCCGGGCCCGAAGCTCGACCCCGCCAGCCTGCACCGGCTGATCGAGGAGGAGGGCGTCACCTTCTCCGCCGGCGTCCCCACCCTCTGGACCGCGCTGCTGAACTGGCTGCGGGCCGAGCCCGGCCGCCGTTTCGCCGCGCCGCCGCGGCTGGTGGTCGGCGGCACCGCCCTGCCGACGGCGATCAACGCCGGCTTCCTCAAGGAATACGGCGTCTCCATCCTGCATGCCTGGGGCATGACCGAGATCAGCCCGCTCGGCACCACCAATGCCCGCAAGCCGGAGAATGCGGATTGGGACGCCGATCGCTTCCTCGACTATGCCCGCAAGCAGGGCCGCCCGCTCTTCGGCGTGGAGCTCCGCATCCGCGACGGTGCCGGGGCCGAAATCCCCCATGACGGCGTGGCCTTCGGCGAGCTGGAGGTCCGCGGCCCCTGGGCGGCGGCGGCCTACTTCAACCGCCCCGACGATGCCGCCTTCACCGCGGATGGCTGGTTCCGCACCGGCGACGTCGTCACGATGGACGACCTCGGCTGCATCGAGATCGTCGATCGCGCCAAGGATGTCATCAAATCGGGGGGCGAGTGGATCAGCTCCATCACCCTCGAGAACCTCATCATGGGCCACCCGGCGGTGCAGGAAGCCGCCGTCATCGCCATCGCCCACCCCAAGTGGGACGAGCGCCCGCTGCTGCTGGTCCAGCCGAAGCCCGGCATGACGCCGAGCGCCGCCGAGATCCTCGCCTATTACGACGGCAAGGTGGCCAAGTGGTGGATCCCGGATGCCGTCGAATTCGTCGAGAGCCTGCCGCATACCGCGACCGGCAAGCTGTGGAAGGCCGATCTCAAGACCCGCTACCAGGGGCGCGTGGCGGGGTGAGGTTCCGCTTCGACCATATCCACCTCCGCGCCGCCGACCCCGGCGCGATGGCGGATTTCTTCACCCGGCTGTTCGGGGCCGAGGCGGAGCCGGAGGGCCGTCCCGGCCGGCATATCCTCCGCCTCGACGGGCAATTGCTGCTGATCGCCCCCTCCAACCCGGAGTTTCCGGCCGGCCCCGGCCCCGCCTTCCCGCACCTGGGCCTCGAGCACATCGGGCTCGGCGTCGACGACCTCGATGACGCCTGCGCCGCCCTCCGTGCCAAGGGGGCCGAGATCACCGTCGGCCCGATGCAGGCCGGCCCCGGCTTCCGCCTCGCCTTCATCCGCGGGCCGGAGGGGGTGATGGTCGAATTGCTCGAACGCCGGCCGCAGCACGATCCTTGCTAGGCACCCGGGGCCTATTCAGGGAGCCCTGCCTTGCGCCTTCGCCCCGCCGCCGCCCTCACACGCCTGGCCCTCGCCGCCGGCCTGCTCGCGCCCTTGGCGGCGCAAGCCCAGGCCCCCAAGGTCCTCCGTGTGGCGATGACCGCCTCGGACGTCCCGACCACCACCGGCATGCCGAACAACGGCTCCGAGGGCATGCGCTTCCTCGGCTTCCCGGTCTTCGAGCCGCTGGTGAACTGGGACCTCTCCCGCGCCGACAAGCCGGCCGATATCATGCCCGGCCTCGCCACCGCCTGGACCCAGGACCCGGCGGACGGCAAGAAGTGGCGCTTCGACCTGCGCCAGGGCGTCAGTTTCCACGATGGCTCAGCCTTCTCGGCCGATAGCGTCATCTGGAACCTCGACCGCTTCTACAAGAACGACAGCCCGCAATTCGATGCCGCCGGCGCCGCGCTGGCCCGCGGCCGGGTCTCGATCCTGACCGGGTACCGGAAGATCGACGCCAATACCGTCGAGCTCGAGACCGCCCGGCCGATCTCCTACCTGCCCTATCTGCTGACCTGGATCCTCTTCACCTCGCCGCAGTCCTGGGAAAGCAACGGCCGCGACTGGGCCAAGGTGGCGACGGCCGGCGCCGCCGGGACCGGGCCTTTCCGCATCACCCGCTTCGTGCCGCGGCAATCCGCCGAGATCTCGCGCAACGACAACTACTGGGACCCGAACCGCCGCGCCAAGCTCGACCGCATCCTGCTGCTGCCGATGCCGGAGGCGAATACCCGCCTCGCCGCGCTGCGCTCCGGCCAGGTGGACTGGATCGAGGTGCCGCCGCCGGACGGCATCCCTGGCCTTCGCTCGGGCGGCTTCCAGGTGGTGACCAACAGCTACCCGCATGTCTGGCCCTGGGTCTTCGCCGCCGGCCGCGCCTCCAGCCCGACGTCCGATGTCCGGGTGCGCCAGGCGCTGAACTACTGCTTCGACCGGGACGGCATGGTGACGCTGCTGAACGGCACGGCGGAGCCGAGCGTCGGCTTCTACAAGCCGAACGACCCGCTGTTCGGGTCCCCGCAGAACCGCTACCGGCTGGATGCGGCCAAGGGCCGCGCGCTGCTGGCCGAGGCCGGCTATGGCGCGCAGAAGCCGCTGAAGCTGACCATCGGCATCTCCACCAGCGGCTCCGGCCAGATGCTGCCGCTGCCGATGAACGAGTATCTCCAGCAAAGCCTGAAGGAGAATTGCGGCGTCGAGATCGGCTTCCAGGTGGTCGAGTGGAACACCCTGCTGGCCGGCCTCAGGGCCACGCCGGATGCGCCGCAATGGCTGGGTGCCGATGCGCTGAACATCAGCCTGGTCTCCTCGGACGCCTCGCAGATGGCGCGCTGGTTCCTGTCCTCCAACGCCACGCCGGTCGGCTCCAATGCCGGGCATTGGCGGGATGCCGAGTTCGACGCCGCCTTCGCCGCGGTCGAGACCAGCACCGACCCGGCGGCCATCACCGCGGCGCTGACCAAGGCGCATGAGCGGCTGGTCGATGGCGCGCCCTGGCTCTACATCGTCCACGACCTCAATCCCCGCGCGATGACGCGGCGGGTGCGCGGCTTCGTCTCGGCGCAGTCCTGGTACCAGGACCTGACGCGCGTCGACCTGCAGTAGTCCGCCTTCGCCACGAAGTCGCCGAGGGGGCCGGGGAGACTACCTTCTCCCCGGCCTTCCCCGCCTCAGGGCACCCGCGCCGGAGCCAGCCTGCCGACCACCGGACGCCCCACCAGCCAGCCCTGCACCAGCCCGATGCCGAGCCCGCGCAGCGCGTGGTAATCGGCCGCCTTCTCCACCCCCTCCGCCACCGCCCGCATGTCGAGCGCGCCGCAGAGCCCCGCCACGCAATGCAGGATCGCCTGCTGCGCCAGGTCGCCCGCCACGTCCTGCACCAGGGACCGGTCCAGCTTCACGACGTCCGGCCGGAAGGCGGAAAGCCGTCCGAGGCCCGAGTTGCCGGCGCCGAAACCGTCCATCGCCGTCAGCACCCCGGCCGCACGGCAGGCGGCGCCGAATTGGCCGAGCGCCACCGGATCGGCCTGCTCCGCATCCTCGGTGACTTCGAGCATGAGCTGGCTGGGCGCGAAGCCGCACTTTGCCGCGGCCTCCAGCAGAGGGGCCAGCCGCCGCTCGGTGGCGGCCGCCGGCAGGATGTTCAGCGAGAGCAGCGCCCCGGTCCGCGCCAGCCCGGCCGCCGCCGCGGCCTCGATCGCGCGGAAGCGGCAGAGGCTGTCGAAGCGGTGGCGATCCGCCCGGTCCACCCGGGCGAAGACCCAGCCGGCGTCCTCCTCCTCCGGGCCGCGCACCAGCGCCTCATAGGCGAAGATGGCGCCGGTCGCGGTATCGAGGATGGGCTGGAAGGCGGTGGCGATCGGCGGCCCGATGGGCCGGCCGATATGGCCGGGGCGCGGCAGGTGCAGCAGTCTCGCGGTTCTGGCCGGACGCATGGGCGGCTCCCCTGTGTTGCGGGCATCCTGCGGGCGGCCTGTCGCCGCTGCATGTCGCGCGCCGGCCCGGGCGTGTCGCAAATGTCGCGTGAGGCGGCGCGGCGATGGGCAGGGTTGCCCAGGCTTTGGGCAGGGCGGTGGCCCGCGGCGCGCGGGGGATAGCGCTGGCGCTTGCATGCTCCTTGCATCGAGGCGGTGACATCGACTGGGATGGAACCGCAGATGACGTGCACCGGGATATTCGGAAGGCTTCGTTGGGGCCTTGCCATCGCCGCGCTGCTGGCCGCCGGCCAGCCGGCGCTGGCGCAGCAGAAGACGCTCCGCATCGCCATGACCGCGGCCGACGTGCCGACCACCACCGGCATGCCGAACAACGGCTTCGAGGGGATGCGATTCCTCGGCTATCCCAGCTTCGAGGGGCTGGTGCTCTGGGATCTCAGCCGGGCCGACCGGCCGGCGACCCTGCGGCCGGGCCTGGCCGAAAGCTGGGCGCAGGATCCGGCCGATCCGAAGACCTGGATCTTCCGGCTGCGCCAGGGCGTGAAATTCCACGACGGCACGGATTTCACCGCCGATAGCGTGATCTGGAACCTCGACCGCTTCTTCAAGACCGACAGCCCGCAGTTCGAGCCGGCCGGCAGCGGCATCACCCGGTCGCGCATCCCGATCATGGCGAGCTACCGCAAGATCGACGACCGGACGGTGGCGATGACCACCACCCGCGTCGCCAGCTACTTCCCCTACATGGCCGTCTATATCCTGTTCATCAGCCCGAACAGCTGGGAGCAGGGCGGCCGCGACTGGGCCAAGGTCGCGGCATTGCCGCCGGCCGGGACCGGGCCCTTCCGGCTCTCCCGCTTCACCGCCCGCGTCTCGGCCGAGCTGACGAAGAACGAGGGGTATTGGGACACCGCCCGCATCCCGAAGCTCGACCGCGTGCTGCTGCTGCCGATCCCGGAGGCGAATAGCCGCCTCGCCGCGCTGCGCTCGGGCCAGGTGGACTGGGCCGAGGTGCCGCCGCCGGATGCGATCCCCTCGCTGCGGGCCGCCAATTTCAACGTGGTGACCAACAGCTATCCGCATGTCTGGCCCTGGTTCTTCCAGACGGGCGGCGCCGCCACGCCCTTCCGCGACGTCCGGGTGCGGCAGGCGCTGAACTACTGCGTCGACCGCGCCGGGCTGGTGCAATTGCTGAACGACACGGCGGAGCCCTCCGTCGGCTGGCTGAAGCCCTCCGATCCGCATTTCGGCAGCCCGCAGAACCGCTACGGCTTCGACCCCGCCAAGGGCAAGGCGCTGCTTGCCGCGGCCGGCTTCACGCCGCAGCGGCCGCTGCGCTTCAAGGTGATGATCTCGGCCAGCGGCTCCGGCCAGATGCTGCCGCTGCCGATGAACGAATACATGCAGCAGAACCTGAAGGAGGCCTGCGGCGTCGAGGTCTCCTTCGAGGTGACGGAATGGAACACGCTGCTGACCGCGATCCGCCAGGGGCCGGAGGCGCCGATCCTGAACGGCGCGACCGCGGCGAACCCCTCCTCGCCCTCCTCCGATCCGGCGGTCGCGGCGCGGTATTTCCTGCAGGCCTTCGTGCCGCCCAATGGCTTCAACTGGGGCCAATGGAACGACCCGGAATTCGAGGCCGCCTTCAGCGCGCTCGAGACTGCGACCACGCCGGCCGCCTATGACGCCGCCTATGCGAAGGCGCATGAGCGGCTGGTGGACAACCCGCCCTGGCTCTTCATCGTGCACGACCTGAATCCCCGCGCGATGTCGCGCCGGGTGCGCGGCTTCGTCTCGGCGCAATCCTGGTTCCAGGATCTCGTGACGGTGGACCTGCAATAGCGGCCGATGGATCATGGCGGCGGAGAAGGAGCCGCCGCCATGATCGTCGACCTGCGCATCTACACCACCCTGCCGAACCGGCTGGCCGATTTCGTCGCCCTGTACGAGGAGCAGGCCTGGCCGCTGCAGCTCAAGCACCTCGGCCACTGCGTCGGCTGGTACACGACGGTGGAGGGCGAGCTGAATACCGTGGTGCATATGTGGGGCTACGCGGACCAGGGCGACCGGGAGAAGCGCCGCATGGCGATGGCCGCCGACCCGGAATGGGCCGCCTATCTCAAGGTCGCGGCGCAGCAGGGGGCGCTGGTGAAGATGCAGAACCGCATCATCCGCCCGACCGGCTTCTTCGAGGCCTATAAGGCCGGCAAGGCTTGATCGGCGCGCTCGCCGCCCTGCTCACCTGCCAGCTGGCCGGCGAGGTCGTGGCGCGCGCGCTGCACCTGCCGGTACCGGGGCCCGTCATCGGCATGGTGCTGCTGTTCGTGGCACTGCTGCTGCGGGGGCGGGAGGCGCCGCCGGCGCTGGACGCGACGGCGGATGCGTTGCTCGGCAACCTCGGGCTGCTGTTCGTGCCGGCGGGGGTGGGGGTGGTGCTCTACCTGCCGCTGCTGGCGCGGGACTGGGCGCCGCTGTCGCTGGCGGTGGTGGTGGGCACGCTTTCGGCCATCGCCGTCACGGGCCGGCTGGCGCAATGGCTGCTGCGGCGGCTCGGATGAGCGAACTCGGGGAAATCTGGGTCTATCTGGCGCGGGAGCCGCTGGCGGCGCTGACCGCGACCCTGCTCGCCTGGCTGGGCGCGCTGCGGCTGCAGCGGGCCTTCGGGCGGCATTCCCTGGCCAATCCCGTCCTCTTCGCGGTGGCGCTGCTGGCGGCGGGGCTGCTGGCCACCGGCATCGATTACCGCAGCTACTTCGAGGGCGCGCAATTCGTGCATTTCCTGCTTGGCCCGGCGACCGTCGCGCTGGCGGTGCCGCTCTACCGGCAGTGGCATGTGGTGCGGCGGGCGGCGGGGGTGGCGGCGCTCTCGGTCATCACCGGCGGGGTCTTCGCGGCCGGCGTCGGGGTGGCGATCGCGTTGGCGCTGCGGGCGGCGCCGGAAGTGACGGCTTCCCTGGCGCCGCGTTCCGTCACCACGCCGGTCGCCATGGGCATCGCCGAGCGGATCGGCGGGCTGCCGTCCCTGACCGCGGCGCTGGTGATCTGCAGCGGCATCACCGGCGCGGCGCTGGGGCCGCTGGTGCTGGACTGGGTGCGGGTGCGGGACATGCGGGCGAGGGGACTCGCCATCGGAACTGCATCGCATGGGATCGGCACCGCCCGGGCGCTGTCGGTCAGTGCCGCGGCGGGGGCCTTCAGCGGGCTGGCGATGGGGCTGAACGCCTTGGCCTCGGCGCTGCTGCTGCCGTTGCTCTGGCGGCTGGTCTTCGGCTGAGGACCGGTTTTCGATTCGGAATCGAATTATGCACGCAAGGCGGTCGCGGAATGCCCATTTCCGAAGTCCGAATCGGCCGATCCGATGCGAAGCCGGGCTTTTCCACAGCTTTTACGACCTCCGAAGCACGCCAGAACTTGTGGCCATGCCGTGCGATATCCTACCGTATCTAGTGGGCGGCTAAATCTGGTAGGCCCGGGATTGGGAGAACCACATGGACTGGACGGCAGAGGCTATCGACCAGCTCCGTACGTTTTGGGCAGAGGGTCATTCGACGGCCGAGATCGGCCGGCGCATGGGCATCTCGAAAAACGCCGTTGTCGGCAAGGCGCATCGTCTGAACCTCGATGCCCGGCCCAGTCCGATCCGCCGCGATGCCGAGGCGGCCGACCGCACCGCCACGGTGCAGCCCCGCCGTGCCCCGGCCAGCCCGGGCACCCCGCGTGAGGCCGCCGCGACCCGCCGGGTCGAGAAGCCCGGCGCCCAGGCCGCCAGTGCCGTCGTTCGTGCCTTCCCCCGTGCTTCCCTCCGGAGCTGCTGCTGGCCGCTGGGCGAGCCGGGCACCCCGGATTTCCGCTTCTGCGTCGCCGAGGCGACGACAGGCAAGCCCTATTGCCAGGAACATGCCGCCGTCGCCTATGTGAAGGCGCGGGACCGGCGGGAAGACGCGGCCTGATTTCTGCTGCGTCGCACAATCGGGGTTGCCGCGGGGATTGGCCGGGGCGATCCTGGACGAATGGTTAGATCACTCGCCAGCCGATGAAGGGCTGGGTCGCCGGCGTCGCCCTGCAGTTGCTGGCGCTGGCCGGATTCACCGGCATGGATACCCTGCTCAAGCTGCTGACGGCGCACTACGCCGTGCCGCAGCTCATGTGGGCACGGTTCCTTTTCAGCCTGCTGGCCGTCGCGCTGCTGTTCCGGGTGACCATGGGGCGGCTGCCCTGGCGGTCCCGGGCGCCCTGGCTGCAGGCCTGGCGCAGCCTGATGCTGGCGGGCGCCAACCTGATGTTCTCGACCGCCCTGCCGCATCTGCCGCTGACCGATGCGACCGCCATCGGCTTCGCCTCCCCGTTGTTCACCGTGGCGCTGGCGGCGGTCTGGCTGCGGGAAAGGGTGGGCTGGCGCCGCTGGCTCGGCGTCTGCATCGGGCTGGCCGGGGTGCTGGTGGCGATCCGGCCGCCCTTCCTGACCGGAGGCGCGCCGATGCACTGGGCGGTGGTGCTGCCGCTCGGCACGGCGGCGATGTTCGCGGTGTACCAGATCCTCACCCGCAAGCTGGCGGCGATCGACGATCCGCGCACCACCATCCTGCATACCGGCTTCGCCGGCGCGATCGTGACCACGCTGGTGCAGCCCTTCGTCTGGATCTGGCCCGGAGCGCTGGACTGGGGGCTGCTGGTGGTGCTCGGCCTGCTGGGCGCGGTGGGGCATGGGCTGCTGGTGCTGGCCTATGCAAGGGCGCCGGTCAGCCTGCTGGCGCCGCTGTCCTATACCCAGCTCGTCTGGGCGGTGCTGGCCGGCGTGCTGGTCTTCGGCGACTGGCCGGATGGCTGGACCCTGGCGGGGGCGGCGGTGATCGCTGCGGGCGGCATCCTGGTTGCCCTGCCGGAAGGGCGGCGCGAACCGCAGGGGAGCTAGGCAACCCATGCAGGCCGGTCGCGCTTGCGTCCCGACCGCCATTGGTCTAGCGCATGGCGTAACGCCGGAGGAGAGCCGCGCCATTTCCCACGCCAGGCTGCAGCAGCCCCAAAGCAAGCAGATCGACCGGTTGGGGCATCCGCGGGCGGCGCTGGACGCCGAATCGGTCCGCGACGCCTATCGCCGCTGGGCCGGCGTCTATGACGGTGTCTTCGGCGGCGTCTCCGGCGCGGGCCGCAAGCGCGCGGTGGCGGCGGCCAACAAGCTGCCCGGGACCCGCGTCCTGGAAGTCGGCGTCGGCACCGGCCTCGCCCTGCCGCTCTACAATGCGCAGAAGCGCGTGGTCGGCATCGACCTGTCGCGCGACATGCTGCGCCATGCGCGGGAGCGGGTGACGAACCTCGGCCTGCGCAACGTCGTCGGCCTGGTCGAGATGGACGCCGAGTCCATGGCCTTCGAGGACGCGAGCTTCGACATCGCCGTGGCGATGTTCACCGCGACCGTGGTGCCCGATGCCAAGCGGCTCTACCGGGAAATGTGCCGGGTGGTGCGGCCGGGGGGCGAGCTGCTTTTCGTCAACCATTTCGCGGCCGAGGGCGGCCTGCGCTGGTGGGCCGAGCGGACCCTGGCGCCGCTGTCCCGCGTGCTGGGCTGGCACCCGGATTTCGCCCTGACGGATCTGCTGGAAGACCCGAAGCAGGCGGTCGAGATCACCGAATGCCCGCCCTTCGGGCTCTTCACCCTGGTGCGCGTGCCGAACCTCGCCTTGGCGTGACCGCCGGCTTGCCCGCCTGGCGATGACAGGCGAGGCGCGGGCGGGGACCGCCGCCGCCACGGCGGATGACCAGGGCCGGGCCCAGCCCCGGGGCGCAGAGGCCGGCGACGGTCTGGATCGGCAGCGGGACCATGCCTCCGGCACCCCAGGCGGCACCCAGCCGGGCCAGCATCACCTTGCGGTGATAGGCGCTGCCGCGTTCGATCTCCCCTGAATGATATTGCGCGATGGCATCGGCCCAGTTGCCGGTGCGGGCGCGCAATTCCTTCAGGAAACGGATCGCGTAGCGCAGGTTGGCGGCGGGATCGAAGCCCTCGGCCGGGCTGGCGAAGGCCTCCGGGTGATAGAGCAGGTTGACCTGCATGCAGCCGACATCGACCGAGCGGCGACCGCTGGCGAGGAAAGCCTCGACCCGGGCAATGGCGGCTTCGCGCGTCGGCTCGGCATGGCCTTCGCCTTCCGCGTTCCAGCTCCAGGGCCAGGGCTCGATGCGGCCGCGCGGATCGGCCCGGCCGGTCTCGACCAGGGCGATGGCCAGCAGCAGGCCGGGGGGCAGGCCGCTGCCGCGTTCCTGGGCCTGGATGGCGAGGCGGCAGGCACTCCAGGGATCGGCGCGCGGCGCTTCGGCCGGCTGGGCGCGGGCGGCGCCACACAGCAGCAGTAATGCCAGCAGCATGGCGCCGGCCCGATAGGGAAGATCAGCCATTCCGGGATGCAACCGGGGCGGATCCAGGCTGACGGTCGGGCATTTGCTTCTACCTTTTGCTGTCCTGACCGACGTTGCAACAAGCTCCGAAGGGCCGGTTCTGGGGAGGCGCTGCCGATGCGCGTGACGACGCTTCGTGACCGCATGGTGCTGCCTGTCCTGGCCGGGGTCCTGCCGCTGCTCACCCATAACCTGGAACCATCTAGCCGGATTTCCGGGCCGGGCGGCAAAGGGTGAAGATCCAGGCGCTGGATCTGGTCCGGGCCCTGGTGATGGCGCTGCAGGAACTGGCGACCGATGCGGTCAGGCATGGTGCGCTGTCCGATGCCGGGGGCAGTGCGTTGCCGGACGCTGGAGGCGGGCGACGGAGCGGGCGTTGGTGCGGGACCTGGGGCCGCGCAGCCTCGTGACCCCGGATTTCCCGCCGGCGGGGATGCCGGCCACCATCCGCATCGTCACCCGGCCGGTCCGGCCGGGTGACGATGCCCTCGCGGAGCGAGGCCATGCCGCCTCAGCCGAAGAGGATGTCCCAGAACAGCTTCAGGTTCAGCGCGACGATCACCAGGGTCGTCGCCCAGCCGAGCACGAGTTGCCACCGCGGCGCGGCATCATCCCCGAGCCGCTTGCGATCCCCGGCGAAGAGCATCAGCGGCACCACGGCGAAGGGAAGCTGGAGGCAGAGCACCACCTGGCTGAGGATGAGGAGCTGCGCCGTGCCGCTGGTGCCATAGAGCCAGGTGACGATCACCGCCGGGACGATGGCGACCAGCCGGGTGATCAGCCGGCGGATGACCGGCGGCAGCTTCAGGCCGAGGAAGCCTTCCATCACCACCTGGCCGGCCAGGGTCGCGGTGACCGTCGCATTCAGCCCGCAGGCGAGCAGGGCCACCGCGAAGAGGGTGGCGGCGACGGCGGTGCCGACCATGGGCGTCAGCAGCTCATAGGCTTCCTGGATCTCCGCCACCTCGGTCCGGCCGCCGGCATGGAAGACGGCGGCGGCGGTGATGAGGATGGCGGAGTTCACCAGCAGGGCCAGGCCCAGGGCGACGCTGCTGTCGATGGTGGCGAAGCGGATCGCCTCCCGCTTGGCCGGAGCGCCGGGGGCCAGGGCGCGGGACTGCACCACGGCGGTATGCAGGTAGAGGTTATGCGGCATGACCGTCGCGCCGAGGATGCCGATGGCGATGTAGAGCTGGGTCTCGTTGGTGAGGATGCTGGCGCTGGGGACATAGCCCTCCAGCACCGCCGCCCAGTCCGGCTGGGCATAGGCGAGCTGCACCGCGAAGCAGCCGAAGACCAGGAAGATCAGCCCCGCCACCAGGGCTTCCAGCCAGCGGACGCCGCGGTGCTGCAGCCAGAGGATGAGCAGGGCGTCGAGCGCCGTCAGCAGCACGCCGATGATGAGGGGGATGCCGAAGAGCAATTGCAGGGCGATGGCGGTACCGATCAGCTCCGCCAGGTCGGTCGCGCAGATCGCGATCTCGGCCAGCAGCCAGAGGACGAGGTTGACCGGGCGGGGAAAGCGGTCGCGGCAGAGCTGGGCGAGATCCCGGCCGGAGGCGATGCCGATCCGGGCGCAGAGCGCCTGCAGCAGCATGGCCATGAGCGAGGAGACCAGGGCGACGCTGAGCAGGGTATAGCCGAAGGCCGACCCCCCCGCGAGGGCGGTGGCCCAATTGCCGGGGTCCATGTAGCCGACGGCGATGAGGTAGCCGGGGCCGATGAAGGCCGAGAGGCGGCGTAGCCAGCCGGCGGCATTGGGGATGCGGACGCTGCCGTGCATTTCCGGCAGGCTGACGTCCTGCGGGGCGGCGGGCGCCGGGGCCTGTGGGGCCGGGGCCTGTGAGGCCGGGGGCCTCGGCGGCAGGGGCTCGGGGCGGGTCAGCATGGGGTCAAGCCGCAGCCGACGGGTGAACAGGTCTTCAACTGTTCAGAGGTTCCTTGTTTTTTCAGTGGGTTATGATGGTATCGAGTTGCGCTCGCGACGGTTTCCTGTCAAGGGCGTAAGCTGAAGGCGAGGGTGCATGCGCGGACGGATCCGGATCGGCGACGACCAGGTTGTTGAATTGGCGGAAATGTTCCGTCTGATGAGCGACCCGACGCGGCTGAAGATCATCCTGGCCTGCCTCGATGCGCCGGCGGCGGTGGGGGAGATGGCGGAGCGGCTTGGCATCTCCGCCTCCCTCGTCTCGCACCACCTGCGGCTGCTGCGCGCGGCCCGGCTGCTGCAGGCGGAACGGCGGGGCCGGCAGGTCTTCTATGCGGTCCAGGACGAGCATGTGCGGTCCATGCTCTCGGACATGGTGGATCACGTGGCCGAGGTGGATGCCGAGGCCGAGGCCGCGGGCTGACGAAACGCGGTTTTCCGGCCCGGACTTGCGCATCCCGGCGGTGGGCTCACTTGTGCGGTGTGGTGCAGCGCGACTATGGTCCGGCCGCGCCTCCGGCCCCCGGCAGTTCGGGGACGGTGGCGCGTCTCCCGGCCAGACGGGTCGGTGAGGCAGGCATCAGGCGGCGCGCGCGTGGCGCGCGGACGGGGCACGGGATGCGGCGGTTGATCGGGCGTTCACTCAAGACTTCAGCACCGGTGCTGGCCGGGCTGCTCGGAATCATGGCCCTGTTGGCAGGTCCGGCGGCGGCGCAATCCGCGGTCGGCGCGCCGCATGCCTGGGGCATGGGTCTGCAGGAAGCTTTCGGGCCGGTGAAGGAAGCGATCCACGACTTCAATAACCTGGTTCTGTGGATCATCATCATCATCTCGGTCTTCGTAACGGCGCTGCTGGCCTATTGCGTCTGGCGCTACCGCGAATCGGCCAATCCGACGCCGTCCCGCACCAGCCACCACACGATGCTGGAAGTGGCCTGGACCGTGCTGCCGGTGCTGATCCTGCTGATCATCGCCATCCCGTCCTTCCGCCTCATTTACTATGAGGACCGGGCCCGGGACGCCGACATCACCATCAATGTCCAGGGCCGGCAGTGGTACTGGCACTATGCCTATCCCGACAGCGGCGAGCTGGCCTTCGACAGCCGGCCGATCCCGACCGAGGACCTGAAGCCCGGCGACCTGCGGAACCTGACCGTGGATGAGCCGCTGGTGATCCCGGTGGGGGCCAATGTCCGCGTGCTGACCACCGGCCAGGACGTGATCCACAGCTTCTTCGTGCCCTCGCTGGGCGTGCAGAAGTACACCATCCCCGGCCGGACGCTGGAGACCTGGTTCCGCGCCGACCACGAGGGCACCTTCTACGGCCAGTGCAACCAGATCTGCGGGACCAACCACTGGTTCATGCCGATCGTGGTGAAGGCATTGCCGGCAGCCCAGTTCCAGGCTTGGCTCGAAGACGCCAAGAAGAAGTATGCCACGAACGAGGCCGCCCCGGCGGTGATCGTCGCCCAGCCGGCGGCCGTGGCCACCACGCAGCTTGCCGAGGCCAGCCGCTAAGGCGGCGGCATCGGTTGACACACCATAACGAGGCGGACGGACCCATGGCGACCGCGGACCATAGTCATTCCCACGCAGACGGACACGAACACCACGACCACACGCCGGGGTTCGTCGGGCGATGGCTGTTCAGTACCAACCACAAGGACATCGGCACCCTCTACCTGATCTTCGCGGTCCTCGCCGCGCTGGTCGGGGTCGGGCTTTCGGTGCTGATGCGGATGGAGCTGCAGCAGCCCGGCATGCAGATCTTCGCCGATGGCCAGGGCTGGAACGCCGTGGTCAGCGCCCATGGCCTGATCATGGTCTTCTTCGTGGTCATGCCGGCCATGATCGGCGGCTTCGGCAACTGGTTCGTCCCGCTGATGATCGGCGCGCCGGACATGGCCTTCCCGCGCATGAACAACATCAGCTTCTGGCTGCTGGTGCCGGCCTTCCTGCTGCTGGGTGCCAGCATGTTCGTCGGCGAGGGCGCCGGCGCGGGCTGGACGATCTATACCCCGCTGTCGGACATCCAGTACCACCCGGGTCCCTCGATGGACATGGCGCTGTTCTCGCTCCATCTCGCGGGTGCCAGCTCGATCATGGGCGCGGCCAACTTCATCACGACCATCTTCAACATGCGCGCGCCGGGCATGACCCTGCACAAGATGCCGCTGTTCGTCTGGTCGATGCTGGTCACCGCCTTCCTGCTGCTGCTGGCCGTGCCGGTGCTGGCGGGTGCGATCACCATGCTGATCACCGACCGTAACTTCGGCACCGCCTTCTTCAACCCGGCGGGCGGCGGCGATCCGGTCCTGTTCCAGCACCTGTTCTGGTTCTTCGGCCACCCCGAAGTCTACATCATGATCCTGCCGGGCTTCGGCATCGTCAGCCACATCATCAGCACCTTCAGCCGCAAGCCGGTCTTCGGCTACCTCGGCATGGCCTATGCGATGGTCGCCATCGGCGTAGTCGGCTTCATCGTCTGGGCCCACCACATGTTCACCTCGGGCATCGACGTGGATACCCGGGCCTACTTCATGGCCGCGACGATGGTCATCGCGGTGCCGACGGGCATCAAGATCTTCAGCTGGATCGCCACCATGTGGGGCGGCTCCATCAGCCTGAAGACGCCGATGCTCTGGGCGATCGGCTTCATCTTCCTGTTCACGCTGGGTGGCGTGACGGGCGTGAAGCTGGCCAATGCCGGCGTCGACGTGATCCTGCACAACACCTACTACGTGGTGGCGCACTTCCACTACGTGCTGTCGCTGGGTGCGGTCTTCTCGATCTTCGGTGGCTTCTACTACTGGATCGGCAAGATGAGCGGCCGGCAGTACCCGGAGTTCTGGGGCAAGGTCCACTTCTGGATGCTGTTCCTCGGCGCCAACCTGACCTTCTTCCCGCAGCACTTCCTGGGCGCCCAGGGCATGCCGCGCCGCTACCCCGACTATCCTGACGCTTTTGCCGGCTGGAACTTCCTGTCCTCGATGGGCTCCTACCTCTCGGCCGGTTCGATGCTCGTGTTCCTCTATGTCTGCTACCGCACCTTCACCTCGAAGGAGCATGTGGCCGACAACTACTGGGGCGAGGGTGCGACCACCCTCGAGTGGCAGGTCAGCAGCCCGCCGCCCTTCCACACCTTCGAGGAGCTGCCGCGGATCCGCTGATCCAGGCCAGCCCCGAGAATATCCGCAGCGCCACACCCGAGAGGGTGTGGCGTTTTGCGTTGTGCAGGCCTACATCGCCCGCATGAGCGACGTCACTGCTACCGCCCCCCTGCAACAGGACCTGTCCGAGGTCTCGGATTGGGTCACCCTTCTCAAGCCGCGGGTGATCTCGCTGGTGGTGCTCACCGGGGTGGTGGGGCTGCTGGTGGCGCCGGGGCACCTGCACCCGACCCTGGCCATCGCGGCGGTGCTCTGCATCGCGCTCGGCGCCGGCGCGGCCGGGGCCATCAACATGTGGTACGACCGCGACATCGACGCGGTGATGCGGCGGACCGAGCGGCGGCCGATCCCGGCCGGGCGGATCGAACCGGGCGCGGCACTGGCCTATGGCGTCGGGCTGGCCGCGGCCTCGGTGGCGATCCTGGGGCTGGCGACCAATTGGGTCGCGGCGGGCGTGCTGGCGCTGTCGATCGGCTTCTACGTCTTCGTCTACACGATGTGGCTGAAGCGGCGGACCTCGCAGAACATCGTCATCGGCGGCGCCGCCGGGGCCTTCCCGCCGGTGATCGGCTGGGCGGCGGTGACCGGCGACGTGACGCTGATGCCGGTGCTGATGTTTGCCATCATCTTCTTCTGGACCCCGCCGCATTTCTGGGCGCTGAGCCTCTGGGCCCATGCCGACTACGAGAAGGTCGGGGTGCCGATGCTGCCGGTGACGCATGGCGCCAAGGAAACCCGCAAGCAGGTGCTGGTCTATACGATCGCCCTGGTGCCGCTGACCTTGCTGCCCTGGGCGCTGGGCTTCGCCGGCTGGGTCTATGCCGCCTCGGCGCTGCTGCTGGGGCTGGAATTCCTGCGGCAGTCCCTGGCCGTGTTCCGCGACCGCCAGGACGAGGCCGGGCGCAGCCTGACCAACGACGTACCGGCCAAGAAGGCTTTCCGCTATTCGCTGCTGTATCTCGCGCTGCTGTTCGTCGCGCTGGCGGTGGACAAGGCGCTGCTCGGATGACCCCGGCGTCCAAGGTGGTCATGACGCCGGAACAGCGTGCCGACCTCGACCGCCGGCGCCGGCAGAAGAATTGGGCCGTGCTGGGCGTGCTGATCGCGCTGGTGGTGCTGTTCTTCTTCATCAGCACGGCGCGGGTCCTGCGCGGCTGAGGCTTGCCGCGGCGCGTCCCGCCGCCATCTGAGGCGCATCATGCAGCAGTCCCCCAAGGATACCCTCAATCGCCGCAACCGCCGTATGGGCCTGGCGGTGGGCGGCTTCGTGGCCGGGATGGTCGGCCTCGCCTTCGCCTCGGTGCCGCTCTACGACATGTTCTGCCGGGCCACGGGCTACAACGGTACGGTGCAGACCGGCGGTCCGGCCGCGCCTGGGGCGGGCGAGCAGGTGCTGACCATCCGCTTCAACGCCAATACCCAGCCCAACCTGCCCTGGCGCTTCCGGCCGGAGAGCCCGGCCATGTCGCTGCGGGTCGGCGAGGAGGGGATGGGCTTCTACAGCGCGGAAAACCTGTCCGGTACCGCGGTGACGGGCATCGCCACCTACAACGTGACCCCCGAGGTGGTGGGCAAGTATTTCCACAAGACCGCCTGCTTCTGCTTCGACGAGCAGACCCTGGCCGCCGGGCAGCGGGCCGACATGCCGCTGACCTTCTGGGTCGATCCGAAGATCGGCGAGGACCCGAATACCCGCGGCATCCGCACCATCACCATCAGCTACACCTTCTTCCGTAGCCTGGACGATGCGGAACGGTCGGGCGCGCTGGCCAATGCCGGGCCCCATGTCGGCGCCTATACCGGCCCGGCGCGCACGGCGACGCCGTAACCGGGCTTGATAAGCGATGGGTTTTGGGGATTGATGCGGCGCAACCGGCGGGGCCCTTCCTGGGCCCCGGCCTCGGTGGCACGACACCAGGACGCGCAATGGCCAGCTCCGACATGACGGCGACGGCGGAAGCCGCACCGCTCCACAAGCATCCCTACCATCTGGTGGATCCGTCCCCCTGGCCGATCGTCGCCAGCTTCTCGGCCGGCGCCCTCGTGCTCGGCATCATCCTGCTGGCGCATTACGGCATCCACTGGATGCTCTACCTCGGCATCGTCGGCGTGCTGGCGACCGCCTTCATGTGGTGGCGGGACATCGTCCGCGAGTCGCGGACCCCGGGCATGCATACCCCCGTCGTGCGGATCGGCCTGCGCTACGGGATGATGCTGTTCATCGCCTCCGAGGTGATGTTCTTCGTGGCCTTCTTCTGGGCCTATTTCCATTTCGCGCTCTATCCGGACCATGTGTCCGGCTCGGTCGCGGGTGCGGTCTGGCCGCCCAAGGGCGTGCTGACCTTCGACCCCTTCGGCCTGCCCTTCCTGAACACCATGATCCTGCTGCTGTCCGGCTGCACGGTGACCTGGGCGCATCACGGGCTGCTGCACAACGACCGCAGCACGGCGATCAAGGGCCTGGCCATCACGGTGCTGCTCGGCCTGTCCTTCACCACCCTGCAGGCGGTCGAGTATGCCGAGGCGCCGTTCAAGTTCACCGGCGGCGTCTATCCCTCGACCTTCTTCCTGGCGACGGGCTTCCACGGCTTCCACGTGATCGTCGGCACCATCTTCCTGTTCGTCTGCCTGATGCGCACCATGAAGGGCCACTTCAGCGCGCAGCGGCACTTCGGCTTCGAGGCGGCGGCCTGGTACTGGCACTTCGTCGACGTGGTGTGGCTGTTCCTCTTCATCTGCATCTACTTCCTGGGTGCGGGCGAGATCGCGGAGCACTGACCGGAATGACATCCCAGGCGGCTCCGCTCCTGCGGGTCGCCCTGATGGGCCGCTGTCCGCGTTGCGGCAGCGGCCCATTGTTTTCAGGGCTGCTGTCGATGCGGGAAAGCTGCCCGAATTGCGGGCTGGACCTGCGCCCCTTCGAGGCGGGGGATGGCCCGGCGGTCGCCGGCATCTTCCTGGTGGGCGCCATCGCGGTGATCGCCGCCCTGGTGGTGGACGTGAAATATGCCCCGCCGCTCTGGCTGCATGCGCTGGTCTGGCCGGGGCTGATCCTCGGCCTGTCGATCGGCGTGATGCGCTGGGCCAAGGGGGCGCTGGTCGCCCTGCAGTATCGCCAGCGGCGGGCCGGCTGATGCCGCGGCGCATCTGGCTGCCGATCCTGGCCAGCCTGCCGGTGCTGGCGGCCCTGCTCTGGCTGGGCACCTGGCAGGTGCAGCGGCTGCACTGGAAGACCGACATGCTGGCCCGCATCGCGGCGGCCGAGGCCGGGCCACCGGTGCCGCTGGCCGGCAATGCGCCGCCCTACAGCAAGGTGGTGGCGACCGGGCGGCTGGACCATGCGCGGGAGGTCCTGCTCGGGGTCGAGGTCCGCGGAACAGCGCTGGGCGGGCATCTGGTGACGCCCCTGCTGCGTGAGGGCATGCCGCCGCTGCTGGTCGACCGGGGCTGGGTGCCGCTGGAGCGGGACCGCGGGCTCGACCGGCCCGAGGGCGAGGTCGCCATCACCGGCTATATCCGCAGCGCCGATACCCGCGACTGGAACAGCCCGAAGGACGATTCCGCCGGGCGGCGCTTCTATGTCTTCGACCCGGCCGCGATCGGGGCGGCGCTGGGGTTGCCGCCGCCGGCGCCCTTCGGGCTGGTGGCGCTGGCGCCGCCGGGGGCGCCGGCCAGGACGCTGCCGGCCGCCGCGGCCAGCCTGCCGCGGCCGGACAATCCGCATCTGGGCTATGCGATCACCTGGTACGGGCTGGCGGCCGCGCTGGTCGGCGTGCTGATCGCCTTCCTCCTCCGTCGTGACCGGGAGCCTGCCGCATGAGTGACGCCTATGGCCGCCTGAAGGCGCGCTTCGCCCGCATCGCCACGCTCGGCGAGGCCAGCGCGATGCTGCACTGGGATGCCAGCGCGATGATGCCGCCGGGCGGCGGCGCGGCGCGGGGCGAGCAGCTCGCGGTGCTGGCCGGGCTGCGGCACGAGGTGTTGACGGCGCCGGTGGTGGCCGAGGATTTCGCCGCGGCGGTGGCCGAGGGCGAATGGGATGCGGCCAACCTAGCGCTGATGCGGCGGGCGCATCTCAGGGCGACGGCGCTGCCGACCGCGCTGGTCGAGGCGATGGAGCGGGCCAATGCGGCCTGCGAGAAGATCTGGCGCGAGGCCAAGGCCGCCGCCGATTTCGCCATGGTGCGGCCGGCACTGACGGAGGTGGTGGCGCTGCAGCGGGAGATGGCGCAGGCGCTGTCCGGCGTGCTCGGCCTGTCGCCCTATGATGCGCTGATGGATGGCTACCAGCCCGGCATCGGCGCGGCCGACGTGGAACCCGTGTTTGCCGCCTACGAGGCCTTCCTGGCCGAGGCGCTGCCGCGGGCCGAGGCGATCCAGGCCTCCCGCGGCGAGGCGCTGCCGTTGCCGGGGCCCTTCCCGGTGGCGATCCAGCAGGCGGTCTGCCGGGCGATGTCGCAGCGGGTCGGGCTCGACTACGGTCATGCCCGGCTGGACGAGAGCCTGCACCCCTTCTGCGGCGGCACCCCGACCGATGTGCGGATCACCACCTTCTATTCCGAGGCGGAGGTGGGCAAGGCGCTGCTCGGCGTGCTGCATGAGACGGGGCATGCGATGTACGAGCGCGGGCTGCCGGAGGCCTGGGCGCGGCAGCCGGTGGGCGAGGCCGCCGGCATGGCGGCGCATGAGTCGCAGAGCCTGATCATCGAGATGCAGGCCTGCCGGTCGGATGCCTTCCTCGGCTTCCTCGGCGGCGAGTTGCACCGGGCCTTCGGCGGCGATCCGGCGCCCTATCAAACCGCCAACCTGGCGCGGCTGTGGCGGCGGGTCGGGCGCAGCTTCATCCGGGTGGATGCGGATGAGCTGACCTATCCCGCGCATGTCATCCTGCGCTTCCGGCTGGAACGCGCGCTGATCGGCGGCGAGCTTTCCGTCGCCGACCTGCCGGGCGCCTGGGCGGAGGGCTTCCGGCGCCTGCTCGGCGTTGCGCCGCCGGATGACGCGCAGGGCTGCCTGCAGGACATCCACTGGCACGACGGGGCCTTCGGCTATTTCCCCAGCTATACCCTCGGCGCCATGGCGGCGGCGCAGCTCATGAAGGCGGCCCAGGCGGCGGTGCCGGGGCTGGAGGCGGCGATGGCACAGGGCGACATGGTGCCGCTGACGGGCTGGCTGCGGCGGAATGTCCACAGCCAGGGCTCCCGCCTCGGCTTCCAGGACCTGCTGCGGCATGCGACGGGCAAGCCGCTCGATCCGGCGGATTTCATGGATCATCTGCGCCACCGCTACCTGTAGCCGGCACAGCGAGGCATGATCCCGGAAACGGGGGAAATGCCGATGTCCTATCAGGTCAGCGCCTACAACCTCTCGGCCGCATCCGAGAACAAGATCCACGACGACACGGTGGCCAAGCGCTTCGGCTTCACCGGGGCGCTGGTCCCGGGCGTGGAGGTCTATGCCTATGCCTGCCATGCCGCGGTGGCGCGCTGGGGGCGGGGCTGGCTGGAGCGCGGGGCGGCGGAATGCCGCTTCCAGTCGCCGGTCTATGACGGCGACCTCGTGACCGTCGAGGAGACGGTGGCCGAGCATGGCATCGGCCTGCTGGTGCGGCGGGAGGCGGCGACCTGCGCCACCGGCCGAGCCTGGATGCCGCAGGACCCGCCCCTGGTGATGGGCGAGACGCGCTGGCAGGCGCCGCCGGCGCAGCGGCCGGCGGCCAGCGAGGACTCCCTGGCGCCGGGGCTCTGGCTGGGAACGCAGCCCTTCGAGGTGACGCCAACCCGGGCGGCAGAATACCTGGCCGCGGTACGGGAGGCGGAGCCGATCTATGCCGCGGAGGGGCTGGTGCATCCGGGCCTGGTGCTGCGGCAGTGCAACCAGGCGCTGGTGCAGAATGTGGTGCTGGGCCCCTGGATCCATGTCGGCTCCGCGGTGCGGAACCTGGCGGCGGCACGGGTCGGGGATGCGCTGACGGTGCGGGCGCTGGTAACCGCCAATACCGAGCGGAAGGGGCACAAGCTCGTCGAGTTGGACGCCTGGGTGCTGCGGGGCGATGGCGTGCCGGTGGCGCGCGTCGCGCATACCGCGATCTGGCGGCCACGGCAGGCCGCTTGAGACCAGGCTGCGCCGGCAGCCAAGCGGGAGCGGTCAGAAGGCAGTCACTATTTCGTGAGATGTGCGGGTTCTCGCCCCGCTCATCGAACGGATCAAGCCCGTGCCTGCGCTCAACCGGTTCCGCCTCCTCACCCTGCATGCCGCCCTGTTCGGGCTTTCGACCGCCATGGCCGGCGGTTTCGCCGGGGCCTATCTGCTGACCCTGGGCTTCAGCCTGCCGGCGGCGCTGGCGGCCTATGGCGCGCTGCTCGTGCTGCGCTTCGGCCTCCGTGGCCTGGCGATCGCCATCGTCCGGCGGGTCGGGATGGCCGGTGCGCTCCGGCTCGGCGTGCTGATCGGCGCGGTGGAATTCCTGCCCCTGCTCATGGCCGACAGCGCGCCGGGGCTGCTGGTCTGGATCCTGCTCGTCTCGCTGGCCGAGGCCATCTACTGGCCCGCCTTCCATGCCACCACGGTGGCGACCGTCGCCGGCGACGACAGCCTCGGCCGGCAGGTGGCGGAGCGGACCATGGTCACGGCGGTGGTGGCGGTTGCCGGGCCTTTGGCGGGCGGGCTGCTACTGGCCGGTCTCGGCGAGGCGGCGGGCTTCGGCATCGCCGCCCTGGTCGGGCTGCTCTCGATCCTGCCGGTGGCGCGGCTCGGCCGGATCGAGGCGGGGCCGGTGCCGAGCCTCGGCGAGGTGTTGCGCGGCATGGACCGCCGGGGCGTGGCGACCTTCGCCACCGATGGCTGGATCTCCTCCGGCCTCGCCTTCGTCTGGCCGATGGTGATGTTCGCCGCCATGGGCTCGAGCTATCAGGCCTTCGGCCTGGCCAATGCGGCGGCGGGGCTGGTCGGTGCCGCGGTCAGCCCCTGGTGCGGCCGGGCGATCGACCGCGGCCAGCGCGACCGCACCCTGGTCCTGGTCTGCATCGCCCTGGTCGCCAGCTTCGCGCTGCGCGCCGCCGCGGCCTGGTCGCCGCTGGCGGCGGCGCTGGCCAATGTGACCGGCGCGGCGATCTGCGGGCTCTATGGGCCGGTGCTCTACAGCGCGGTCTATGCCCGGGCCCGGCGGTCCGGCGCGCCCTACCGCTTCCACCTCGCGGCCGAGGCCGGCTGGGATTGCGGCGCCGCCTGCGGGCTGTTCGTCGCGGCGGGGATGGCGGCGGTGATGCCGGTGCCGTCGCTGGCGGTGCTGCCGGCCTCGCTCGGCATCGGCGCGCTCTATCTCTGCATCCGCACGCCGCGCCCGGCCCGGCCGGCCTTCCTCGCCGAGGGGGCGCGGCCGGTCTGAAGCGCGGGTATCAGTTGGTGCCGACCGCGCCGCCCAGCATCTCCCCGATGCCGCGGTGGATGACGAGGTCGGCGATCTCGTCGAGGCCGGTCTCCTGGTTGTTGACGATGGCCAGCCGTGCGCCGTTGCGCTTGGCCAGTTCGGGGAAGCCGGCGGCCGGATAGACCACCAGCGAGGAGCCCAGCACCAGGCAGAGGTCGGCGGCCAGTACCTCCTGCCGGGCGCGGAGCATCGGCGCTTCCGGCATGGACTGGCCGAAGCTGATGGTCGCGGTCTTCACCAGCCCGCCGCAGGCACGGCAATCCGGCACGTCGCCGTCGCGGGTGAAGGCGGCGTGGAGTTCGTCGAGCTCGTAGCGTTCGCCGCAGTCCAGGCAGGCGCCGTAGGTGGTATTGCCGTGCAGCTCGATGACCTTGGCCTCGGGGATGCCGGAGGCCTGGTGCAGCCCGTCGATATTCTGGGTGATGACGGCGGCGGCCTTGCCCTCCCGCACCAGCCGCGCCACGGCGCGGTGGCCGCGGTTGGGCTCGGCGGCGCGCATGACGGGGTCGGAGGCGAAGCGGCGGCGCCAGGCCTCGCGGCGCATGGCGGCGGAGGTGCAGAAATCCTGGAACAGGATGGGCTTCATCTGATCCCAGACGCCGCCGGGGCTGCGGAAATCGGGGATGCCGGATTCGGTGCTGATGCCGGCGCCGGTGAAGACGACCACGCGCTGGGCGGCGTCGAGGAGGGCGCGGAGGGCGGATATGTCCGGGTCC
Organism: Belnapia sp. AC561; assembly: GCF_979252845.1. NCBI lineage: Bacteria > Pseudomonadati > Pseudomonadota > Alphaproteobacteria > Acetobacterales > Roseomonadaceae > Belnapia > Belnapia sp. AC561. Next base: position 159,536 of record NZ_CEEDBP010000006.1, on the reverse strand, counting down.
ATGGAGGTCTCCGAAGGCAAGGTCGGGGGAAGGTATTCCCCCGAGCCCCCATCTATTTTTGTGAGTGAAGGCACGGCCGGGACAGGGTCTTAGGCATCCTCGCGGATCATCGCCGCGCCCTTCTCCCCGATCATGATCGTCGGTGCATTGGTATTCCCCGTCGTCAGCGTCGGCATGACCGAGGCGTCGATCACCCGCAGCCCGCCGATGCCGCGCACCCGGAGGCGGCTGTCGACCACGCTGGCCGGGTCCTCCCCCATGCGGCAGGTGCCGATGGGGTGGTAGATGGTGGTGCCCTCGGTGCGCATGAACTCCAGCAGCGCCTCGTCGTCCTGCACCTCCGGCCCGGGCATGATCTCGAAGGCGCTGTGCCTGGCGATGGCCGGGGCGGCGAAGATCGCGCGGGCCAGTTTCAGGCCGGATCGCATCACCTGCTGGTCGGAGAATTGGGCGAGGTAGTTGGGGCGGATCGCCGGCTTCTCGAAGGGATTGGCCGATTTGGCGAGGATGGTGCCGCGGCTGTCCGGGCGGGTCGGGCAGATGGCGCAGGTCATGCCGGGCTCGGTCTCCAGAACGCCGAAGACGTTGCGGGCATAGGTCGCCGGGGTGAACAGCAATTGCAGGTCGGGACTGGCGAGGCCCTCGCGGGAGCGGCAGAAGACCTGGGCGGTGGTGACGCCGAAGGTCAGCGCGCCGCGGCCCTGCACGGCGTAGCGGATCGCCTCCCCGGCCAGGCGCAGCCCGCGGGCGAGCTGGTTGGTGGAGATGGCGTCCTTCACCCGGTGCTGGACGCGGGCGACGTAGTGGTCCTGCAGGTTGTGGCCGACCTGGGGCGTGTCCTGGAGGACCTCGACGCCGATGGATTGCAGATGCGCGGCCGGGCCGATGCCGGAAACCTGGAGGAGGTGCGGCGAATTAACGGCGCCGCCGGAGAGGATGACTTCCTTCGTGGCGCGCACCTCGTGCTCCACCCCGTCGCGGCGGAAGCGGGCGCCGATGCAGCGGCGGCCCTCGAAGATGAGGCGCGTCGCCGGGGCATTGGTCTCGACCTTGAGGTTGGTGCGGCCGCGGGCGGCTTTCAGGAAGGTCTGCGCGGTGGAGGCGCGGAAGCGCCCCTGGCGGGTCATCTGCGAATAGCCGACGCCTTCCTGTTCCCGGCCGTTGAGGTCCTTCCGGAAGGGATGGCCGGCCTGCTGCGCCGCTTCGACGAAGCGGTGGGTCAGCGGCAGGACGGTGCGGTAGTCCTCCACCTTGAGGACGCCGCCCTTGCCGCGCACCGTGGGGTCGCCCGGGCCGTAATCCTCGGACTGGCGGAAATAGGGCAGGACGTCGTCGTAGCTCCAGCCGCGGCAGCCCATCTGCGCCCAGCCGTCGAAATCCGCCGGGTTGCCGCGGACATAGAGCATGCCGTTGATGGAGGAGGAGCCGCCCAGCACCCGGCCGCGCGGCCAGCGGATGGCACGGTCGCCGCTGCCCTGCTCCGGCTCGGTCAGGTAGTTCCAGTTGACCCGCGGGTTGTAGATCAGCTTCAGCATCCCGGCGGGGATGTGGATCCAGGGGTACCAGTCCGACGGCCCGGCCTCGAGCAGGGTGACGCGGGCGCCGGTCTCGCTCAGCCGGCTGGCGACGACGCAGCCGGCCGAGCCGGCGCCGATGACGAGGTAGTCGGTTTCCAGCATGGCTTTCTCTCCCCTTGGCGGGGAGGGTGGCGCATCAGGCCAAAGGGGGAAAGATGGTCTGGCGGAAGACCAGGGTCAGGTTGTCGGCGGGCATCGGCGTGACGGTGGGCGGGCCGAAGCCCTGCGCGGCGGCGGCCTCGGCCACGGTCTCCAGGTCGCGGATGCCCCAGGACGGATCGCGGGCGCGGAGGTCGGCGTCGAAGGCGATGTTGCCGGGGCCGGTATGGGCGCCGCCGCGCCGGTAGGGGCCGTAGAGGATCAGCGGGCCGCCGGGCGGGAGGCTGCGCGCGGCGCCGCGCAGCAGGCCGAGGGTCGCGGCCCAGGGCGCGATATGGATCATGTTGATGCAGATGAGGGCATCGGCCGCGGGCCAGTTGTCGCCGGTCGCATCCAGCGCCAGGGCGGGGCGGATGTTCGCCTGGCTGGCGGCCCAGGCATCGATGCTGGCGCGGGCCTCGGGGCTGGGATCGCTGGGCTGGAAGGTCAGGGCGGGGAGAGCGGCGGCGAAGTGGAGGACATGCTCGCCGGTGCCGCTGGCGACTTCGAGGATCAGGCCGGCGGCGGGGAGGTGGTCGCGCAGGATGGCGAGGATGGGGTCGCGGTTGCGCAAGGTGGCGGGGGCGTAGCGGCGGGGGTCGGTCATGCGAGACCGATGCAGAGGGCGAGACGCTCGCGGATCAGGTTGAGCTGCTCCGGCGTGACATGCGACGTCGTCGGCTTGATCCGCCGCTTAGAGGTGGTGGTGACATGGTGGGGCAGGGCGAAGCAGGGCTTGGTGCAGCCATTCTCGGACGTCGGTGCGATCAGCACGGCGAGGCCGACCGGGGCGAATTCCACGTCCTCGGTCAGCGGCACCAGGATGGTATTGGGGTAGCCCTGGTCGAAGAGCGACTCATCCTCGAGGACCACCGCCGGGCGGCGCTTGTTGGCTTCCTTCGGCAAGGCGCCGCGCCAATCCGCCACCACGATCTGGCCGGCCCGGAGCGGCAGGTTCACGGTGGGTCGATGATGCTGGTGGGAGTGCCCCAGAACTCGCAGAATTCCTGTGCTTCCGGCGAGGAGGCGATGTAGTCCGCGACTCGCTTGGTCTCGGCCCGGATGCGCTCCTTGCGGACCCGCTTCGCCTCCGCGGTGGCGATCTCCCGCACATAGGTCGCCAAGCCGATGCCACGGGCACGGGCAGCGGTTTCCAGCATGGCCTGGATGTCGTCGTCGAGGCGGATGGAGACCGGGGTACCCATGGTGGAGGCCTTGGTTGCTGCGCCGAATGTAGTTGGTCGGTGTAGTGGGTACAAGAACTACAGATCCGTCCTGCTCGCACCGGCGATTTCCGGCTTCCACGGCGGAATGCTAGGCTGCCGCCCGCATGCGCTACCTCAGCACCCGCGGCCAGGCCGCGCCCCGTGATTTCGAAGCTGTCCTCCTTGCCGGCCTGGCGGAGGATGGCGGGCTGTTCCTGCCGGAGACCTGGCCCAGCCTGTCCGCCACCGAATGGCGCGGGCTGCGCGGCCTGCCCTATGCCGAGCTCTCGGCCCGGCTGATCCATCGCTTCACCGGCGAGACGCTGGCCTTCGAGATGCTGCGGGAGATGACCGGCGCCGCCTATGCCGGCTTCGGCCACCCCGCCGTCGCGCCGCTGGTCCAGCTCGATACCCGGACCTTCGCGCTGGAGCTGTTCCACGGGCCGACGCTCGCCTTCAAGGACATGGCGATGCAGCTGCTCGGGCGGCTGTTCGACCATGCGCTGGCCAAGCGGGGGGCGCGCATCACCATCGTCGGCGCCACCAGCGGCGATACCGGCTCGGCGGCGATCGAGGCCTGCCGTGACCGCCGGGCGATCGACATGGTCATCCTGCATCCCGAAGGCCGGACCTCGGAGGTGCAGCGGCGGCAGATGACCACGGTGCTGGCGCCGAACGTCGCCAACCTGGCCGTCCAGGGCAGCTTCGACGATTGCCAGGATCTGGTGAAGGCGATGTTCGCCGACGTGCCCTTCCGCGAGGAGATGGGCCTCGGCGCGGTCAATTCGATCAACTGGGCCAGGGTTGCGGCGCAGATCCCCTATTACGCCTATGCCGCGCTGGCGCTCGGCGCGCCGGACCGGCCGGTGGCCTTCTCGGTGCCGACCGGCAATTTCGGCAACGTGCTGGCCGCCTGGGCGGTGAAGCAGATGGGCCTGCCGGTCGAGCGGCTGATCATCGGCGCCAACCGCAACAACATCCTGGCCCGCTTCATCGCCGCCAACGACATGTCGATCCGGGGCGTCGAGCCCAGCCTGTCGCCGAGCATGGATATCCAGGTCAGCTCCAACTTCGAGCGGCTGCTGTTCGAGCTGCTCGGCCGCGACGGGGCGGCGACCGCCGGGGTGATGCAGCGCTTCCGCGCCGAGGGGCGGATGCCGGTGCCGGATGCCGCCTGGCGCGAGGCGACGGCGTTGTTCCGCGGCTTCACCCTGGACGATCCGGGGACGCTGGCCGAGATCCGCCATCTCTGGGCCTCGGCCGGCTATCTGGCGGACCCGCATACCGCCATCGGCACCGCCGCGGCGCGGGCGCATGCGCCGGAGGACCTGGGCATCCCGGTGGTGGTGGCCGCCACCGCCCACCCGGCCAAATTCCCCGATGCGGTGGAGAAGGCGACCGGCTTCCGCCCGCCGCTGCCGCCGCGCCTGGCCGATCTCTATGATCGGGAGGAGCGCTTCTCGGTGGTGCCGGGGACGCTGGCCGAGGTCGAGGCCTTCGTGCGGGCGCACGCAAGGCGCAACGGCTGACCGCCAGCCGGGCGATGCGAAACCCGCCGCGACCGCCTACATAGGGGGCAAGCATTCCCCCAAGCCCCGTCAGGAACCCCGCCTTGTCCGCATCCGATGCCGTCCGCGTCACCCGCCTGCCCAATGGCCTCACCGTCGTCTCGGAGACCATGCCCCGGGTCGAGACCATCTCCTTCGGCGCCTATGTCTCGGCCGGGACCCGGAACGAGACCGCGGCGGAGAACGGCGTTTCCCACTTCCTCGAGCACATGGCCTTCAAGGGCACCGAGAAGCGGGACGCCGCGGCCATCGCGCGGGAGATGGAGAATGTCGGCGGCCACCTGAACGCCTATACCGCGCGGGAGCAGACCGCCTACTACTGCAAGGTGCTGAAGGAGGATCTCGCCCTTTCCGTCGATATCATCGGCGACATCCTGACCCATTCCACCTTCATCCCGGAGGAGCTGGAGCGCGAGCGGGGCGTGATCCTGCAGGAGATCGGCCAGGCGAACGATACGCCGGACGACATCGTCTTCGACCACTTCCAATCGACCGCTTACCCGGACCAGCCGATGGGCCGCCCGACCCTCGGCACCGAGGACGTCATCAAGAAGATGAAGCGGGCGACGCTGACCGACTACATGCAGCACCACTACGGGCCGGAGCGGATGGTGGTGGCCGCCGCCGGGGCGCTGGAGCATGAGGCGCTGATCGGGCTGGTGCAGGAGCATTTCCGCGACCTGCCGCAGGTGGCGCCGCCGCCGCCGGAAGCCTCCCGCTACATCGGTGGGGAGTTCCGCGAGGAGCGCGACCTCGACCAGGTGCATATCGTGCTCGGCTTCCCCTCCACCGGGTACAAGGACCGGCTGCACTACCCGACCCTGCTGCTGAGCACCCTGCTGGGCGGCGGCATGTCGTCCCGCCTGTTCCAGGAGATCCGGGAGAAGCGCGGGCTGGTCTATTCGATCTATTCCTTCGCCCATCCCTTCGACGACGGCGGGCTGCTCGCCGTCTATGCCGGGACCGGGGAGAAGGAGGTGGAGGAGCTGATGCCGGTGACGCTCGAGGAGCTGCGCAAGGTGCAGACCACGGTCACCCAGGATGAGCTGGACCGCGCCAAGGCGCAGCTCCGCGCCAGCCTGCTGATGAGCCTCGAGAGCACCGGCAGCCGGACCGAGCAGATCGCCCGGCAGATCCAGGTGCATGGCCGCATCATCCCGGTGGAGGAAACGAAGCGGAAGATCGCCGCCGTCACCATCGAGGAAGTGCAGGAAGCCGCCTTCGAGGCTTTCCGCGGCAAGCCGACGCTGGCGGCGCTGGGCCCGGCGGGCAAGGTGCCGACCTTGTCCGAGATCGCCTCGAGGCTGGCGGCATGAGCCACGCCGCGACGCTTCAGGATCTCGTTGCCGCGGCCCGCAAGGCCGGGGCGGATGCGGCGGATGCGCTGCTGGTCTCCTCCGCCTCGCTCTCGGTGCAGCGGCGGCTGGGCAAGATCGAGCAGCTCGAGCGCGCCGAGGGTTTCGACCTGGGCCTCCGCGTCTTCGTGGGCAAGCGGCAGGCGATCGTCGCCTCGACCGATGCCTCGCCGCGCGGCTTCGCGGCGCTGGCGGAACGCGCGGTGGCGATGGCGCGGGTGGTGCCGGAGGACCCGCATGCCGGGCTGCCGGATGCGCCGGATGGGCTGACCTCCTCGGCGCTGGAGCTCGAGGACCCCTACGAGCCGAGCGCCGAGGAACTGATCGCCCGCACCGCGGAGGCGGAGGATGCGGCGCTGGCCGTCGCCGGGGTGACCAATTCCGAGGGCGCCGATGCCGGCTTCAGCCGCTACACAGTGGCGCTGGCGGCGAGCAACGGCTTCGCCGGGGAGTATGTCCGGACCAGCCATTCCATCTCGGCCACCGCCCTGGCGGGGCAGGGGACGGGGATGGAGCGGGACTACGACTATTCCAGCACGGTCTTCCTCGCCGACCTCGACGATGCCGCGATGATCGGCCGCCGGGCCGGGGAGAAGGCGGTGGCGCGGCTCAATCCCTCGCGGCCGAAGACGGCGCGGATCCCGGTGGTCTACGACCCGCGCGTGGCGACCTCGCTGCTCGGGCACCTGACCGGGGCGATCAACGGCGCGGCGGTCGCGCGCGGCACCAGCTTCCTGCGGGACAAGCTGGGACAGCGGGTGATGGCGGCGGGGCTGTCGGTCATCGACGACCCGACGCGGCGGCGCGGGCTGCGCAGCCGGCCCTTCGACGGGGAGGGGATGCAGGGCATCCGGCGCTCCATCGTCGAGGATGGCGTGCTCACCACCTGGATCCTCGACTGGCGCAGTGCGCGGCAGCTCGGCATGGCCTCGACCGGGCATGCCAGCCGCGGCACCGGCGGCCCGCCCGGTCCGGCGGCGACCAACCTCTGGCTGGCGCCGGGGAGCATGACCCCGGAGGTGCTGATGGCCGACATCCGGGAGGGGCTCTACGTGACCGAGCTGATCGGCATGGGGGTGAACGGCGTCACCGGCGACTACAGCCGCGGCGCCGCCGGCTTCATGATCCGCGACGGCGCCCTGGCCGAGCCGGTGAGCGAAGTGACCATCGCCGGCAACGTCATGGAGATGCTGCTGCACATGACCCCGGCCGACGACTTGGTCTTCCGCCGGGGCACCGATAGCCCGACGGTGCGGGTCGAGGGGCTGACGATGGCCGGTGGCTGACAAACCGGGGCGGGCGCGACGGCTGCCCGCCCCGCTGTGTCAGTCAAGCCTGGGGGCTTCCTTGGGGCCGGTGCGGATGCTGTCCGCTGAATTCCTCGGCCCCCCTGTCGCAATGGCCCGGCAGACATCCTATATTGCCGAGAATTCATAAACCGGAGAAACCCCGAACATGCGTCGCCCTTTCCTCCTGCTCGCCGCCGTCGCCATGGCGCTGGCCCCGATGCTCGCGGATGCGCGGCCCGGGGGCAGCAGCTCCATGGGGAGCCGTGGCAGCCGGACCTATAGCGCCCCGCCCGCCACCAATACGGCACCCAGCACCGCAAGGCCGATGGAACGGACGATGGAGCCCTCGCGGCCTGCGTCGCCCATGGGCCAGCAGGCGGCACGGCCGCCGATCGGCCAGCCCAATCCGGCCGGTGGCTTCTTCTCGCGCTCGCCTTTCATGGCCGGGCTGATGGGCGGGTTGATCGGCGTCGGCCTGGGCGGCCTGCTCTTCGGGCATGGCATGTTCGGCGGCTTCAGCGGCTTCGCCTCGATCCTCGGCCTGTTGCTGCAGATCGGCCTGATCGTGCTGATCGTCCGCTTCGCCATCGGCTGGTTCCGCCGCCGCCAGGAGGCCCAGCAGCCGGCGCTGGCCGGGATGCCGCGCGGCATGGAGCGCCAGGCGATGAACGAGACCCGCGGCCCGATGGGCGGCGGCGGTGGCGCCCGGCCGAGCAGCGACATCCAGGTGTCGCCGGCCGATTTCACCGCCTTCGAGCATACGCTGCGGGTGGTGAACGAGGCCTGGTCGAAGCAGGACGAGGGCGCGATGCGCTCGGTCGCCACGCCCGAGATGATGCGCTACTTCGGCGATGACCTGGCGGACCTCGCCAAGCGCGGCCTGCGCAACGAGACGCGCGACGTCAAGCTGGAGCAGGGCGACCTGGCCGAGGCCTGGCGCGAGGGCAGCCGCGAGTTCGCCACCGTGGCGATGCGCTTCTCGCAGATCGATGTCACCCGCCGCCTCAGCGACGGCGTGGTGGTGGAGGGTGATCCGCAGCGGCGGACCGAGGCGACCGAGCTTTGGACCTTCGTGCGGGTCCAGGGTGGCCCCTGGCTGCTCTCGGCGATCCAGCAGACCGGCTGAACCGGCTTCACATTACGGTCACACGCGCGCCGTCGTCCCGAAAGGGGCGGCGGCGTCGTCGTAATTGTGGTGCAGCGGGGCCAAATCATGGCATGAAGATGGCAGCGTATGCTGTATTCGCCATGAGCCTGGAGGGCCTCCGATGATTCCGCTTTGCTTCATGGCTGTTCTTGCGGCTCTGGCTGGCCTGACGACGGTGGGTCTGGCCCTGGGCCCGCTGGCGGCGACGGCATCCACCGCATTGCTCGCGGCCCCGGCCTTCGGTGCGGTATCCCTGGCCAGCGGCCTGGCGGCGGCCGTCGTGGCGATGCGGCGGTATGGCTGAGGCGCCGCCGCGCCAAGACGACGTTCTTATTCCGGCATGACTTCGGGCTGCGCCGGCGCCCTGCCTGACCGCCCACTCTGGACGCGAAAATTTCGCGGTGCTAGCGCTGCCTGAGGGCGGTTCGAGGCCCTGAGCCGATCGGGGCAGCCTGCGCGTGAGCCATCCATTCCAGACCTCCTGGCACGGCGATGCCGTCCTGCTCCGCGTCGCGCGGGGCCCTGGGGACATGCGGCCGTGACAGGCGGGATGTGCCGGCATCTGTCCCCAGGTCCTTCGTCCTTGGGTGCTAGCGGCCCGGCTGCCGCGCGAGATCCTGCATGCTCCGCCGGTTGATCCGGCATCCGGCCACCCAGGCTGCCCTGGCCTGGCTTCTGGGGCTGTATCTGGTGCTGGTCTTCCGCACCACGCGCTGGACCCTGCAGGGCGAGGCCAATCTCCAGGCGGCGCTGGGGCCGGGAAATGCGCCGATCCTGGCTGCCTTCTGGCATGAACGCCTGCCGATGATGCCCATGCTCTGGCTGCGCGCCCGGGCGGCGGAGCCGCGGCTGGCCGGGGTCCAGGCGCATGTGCTGGTGTCCCGGCACCGGGACGGGCGCTTCATCGGGGAGGTCGTGCGGCGGTTCCGGCTGGTGATGGTGCATGCCTCCACCTCCAAGGGCGGGGCGGCCGGGCTGCGCGCCTTGCTGCGGGTGCTGGGCGCGGGGGATATGGTGGTGATCACTCCGGATGGGCCGCGCGGGCCGCGGCGCCATGCGGCCCCAGGGGTGGCGCAGCTTGCCGCCTTGGCCGGGGTGCCGGTGCTGCCCTGCGCGGCGCGGACCACGCGGGTGCGGGTGATCCCGAGCTGGGACCGCATGGTGCTGCCGCTCCCCTTCGCCCGCGGCGTGCTGGTGATCGGGCCGCCGGTGGCGGTGGACCGGACCATGCCGCTCGCGGCGCTGCCGGCGATCGAGGCCGCGCTGACCGCGGCCTGCGAGGTGGCCGATGCCTGGGCCGCCGCCGCGTGACGGTCGCTGCCCTGGCCTGGTGGGGGCTGGCCACCCTGGCCTCGCCCCTGTTGCCCTTCTACCTGCGGCGCCGCCTGGCGCAGGGCAAGGAGATGCCCGGGCGGCTGGCGGAGCGGCGCGGCGGTGGCGTGGCGCGGCCAGCCGGCCGGCTGCTGTGGCTGCATGCGGCCAGCGTGGGGGAGACTTTGTCGATCCTGCCGGTGCTGGAGGAATTGGCGGCACGGGCGCCCGAGGTCACGGTGCTGCTGACGACGGGCACCGTCACGGCGCTGGAGGTGCTGGACAAGCGCCTGCCGGCGGAGCGGCGCGGCCGGCTGGTGCATCGATTCGTGCCCTTGGACGTGCCGGGCTGGGTGGCCCGCTTCCTCGATGGCTGGCGGCCGGATGCGGCGGGCTTCGTCGATTCGGAGCTGTGGCCGAACCTGATCTTCGCGGCGCGGCGGCGCGGCATCCCCTTGGCGCTGGTCAATGGGCGGCTCTCGGCGAAATCGGCCCGGCGCTGGCGCTGGGCGGCCGGGCTGGGGCGGGAGATGATGAAAGCCTTCGCCCTGGTGCTGGCGCAATCCTCAGGGGATGCGGCCCGCTTTACCGCCCTGGGGGCGCCCCGGGTGCTGGACCGCGGCAACCTGAAGGAGACGGCGGCGCCGCTGCCGGCGGACCCCGGGGCCCTGGCGGCGCTGCGGGCGGCGATCGGCGACCGGCCGGTGCTGCTGGCCGCGAGCACGCATCCCGGCGAGGAGGCCATCGTGCTGGCCGCGCATCGGCTGCTGGCGCCGGAGCTGCCGCAGCTTCTGACCCTGCTGGTGCCGCGGCATCCGGCGCGGGGGCAGGAGGTTGCGGAACTGGCCCAAGGCATGGCCCCAGGATTGGCTGTCGAACGGCGCAGCATCGGCGCGCTGCCGGGGCCGGATACCGCGGTCTATGTGATGGATACCCTGGGGGAGCTGGGGCTGGCCTATCGGCTGGGCTCGGTCGGGCTGGTCGGCGGGTCGCTGGTGCCGCATGGCGGTCAGAATCCGCTGGAACCGGCGAAGCTGGGCTGCCCCATCCTGCTCGGTCCCTGGACCGGGAATTTCACCGAAGTGGTCGACCGCCTGCTATCCGCGGGCGGCGCGGTGCGGCTGGAATCGGCCGAGGCGGGGGCGCTGGCGGCAGCCGCGCGGGCCGTGCTATGCAATTGGGACTATGGCCGAAATCTGGCACAGGCCGCCGCCGCGACCGTCGCGCCGACAGCCGGGCTGCCCGGTGAGGTCGCCGATGCGCTCCTGCGGCTGATGCCCGGAACCGGGGCCGGAACCGGGTCTGGCTGACGCCGCACCCGGGAAGGAGCCGCGGGCTGCGCCGTTCCGGGACCCGTGGTGGGTTCCGGTGCTTGGGACGAGGACCGGTCTGACCCTGATGGTGATCATCGAATATGCGCGCCCCTGAGTTCTGGGGGGGCGATGGCTCCGGGCTGATGCCCCTGCTGCTGTCGCCGATCGCCTCGATCTATGGCGCGGCGACGGCGCGGCGGATGGCGCGCCCGGGCTGGCAGGCGCCAGTCCCGGTGATCTGCTGCGGCAATGCGACGGCGGGCGGGGCGGGCAAGACCACCGTGGCGCTGGACCTCGGCCAGCGGCTGGCGAACCGGGGCGTGGCGGTGCATTTCCTGCTGCGCGGCTATGGCGGCCGGCTGAAGGGCCCGGTGCGGGTGGACCCCATGCTGCACGACAGCCAGGCGGTGGGGGATGAGGCACTGCTGCTGGCGGCGGAGCGGCCGGCCTGGATTTCGGTGGATCGCGCCGCCGGGGCGCAGGCGGCGGTGGCGGTGGGGGCGCAGACCATCCTGATGGATGACGGGCTGCAGAATCCGAGCCTGCTGAAGGACCTGTCGCTGCTGATCATCGACGGCAATTTCGGCTTCGGCAACAACCGGATCATCCCGGCGGGGCCGCTGCGGGAGCCGGTGGCGGTGGCCGCGGCGCGCTGCCGGGCGGCGGTGATCATCGGCGAGGACGAGACCAATGCGGCGGCGCTGCTGCCGCCGCGGATGCCGGTGCTGCGGGCGCATCTGCGGCCGGGGCCGGAGGCGGAGCTGCTGGCCGGCCAGCCGGTACATGCCTTCTGCGGCATCGCCAATCCGAAGAAATTCTTCGCCACCCTGGCCGAGGCCGGGGCGGTGGTGGCCGGGCGTTCCGCCTTCGCCGACCATTATCCCTTCGATGCTGGCGACATGCGGGACATCCTGGCCGAGGCCGAGGCGCTGCGGGCCATTCCGGTGACGACGCGGAAGGATTTCGTCCGCATCCCGCCGGCCTTCCGCAGCCGGGTGACCGTGGTGACGATCCGCCTGGAATGGGAGGATACGGCGGCGATCGAGGCGCTGCTGGACCCGCTGGCGCAGCGGGTGCCGATCCCGGCCTGAGACCCATGAAGCGGTTCCAGTATCGGCTCGAATACGCGGCGGCGCGGCTTGCCTTCGGCCTGGCGCGCTGGCTGGGGCCGGTGCGGTCCTCGGATTTCGGCGGCTGGTTGGCGCGGCTGCTGGGGCCGCTGCTGCCGGTATCCCGCGTGGCGCGGGGCAATCTGGCGCGGGCCCTGCCGGGGCTGACGGTGGCGCAGCGGGCGGCGGTGCTACGGGGCATGTGGGACAACCTCGGCCGCACGGTGGCGGAGATGCCGCATATCGCCGCGCTGCGCTGGGAGGTGGCCGGGGCCGAGCATCTGGCGCCCATTGCCGCCAAGGGCGGGCCGGCCATCATGATCTCCGGCCATCTCGGCAACTGGGAGGTTCTGCCGCCGGCGCTGGCGGCGATGGGCATCCGCATGGGCAGCGTCTACCGGGCGGCGGACAACCAGGCGGTGGATGCGCTGGTGAATGGCTTCCGTGCCAGGGCCATCGCGGGGGAGCCCCTGCCGCTATTCCCCAAGGGCTCGGCCGGGGCCCGGGCGGCATTGCGCTTCCTGGCCCAGGGCGGCGTGCTGGGCATGCTGGCCGACCAGAAGCTGAACGACGGGATCGCGGTGCCGCTGCTGGGCCTGCCGGCGATGACGGCGCCGGCCCCGGCGCAATTGGCGCTGCGCTTCGGCTGCCCGGTCATCCCGGGGCGGGTGGAACGGCTGGGCGCCTGTCGTTTCCGCATGGTGGTGGAGGCGCCGCTGCCCATGCCGGGGGGCGACAAGCAGGCGGCGATCCAGGCCCTCACCCTGGCGATCAACGACCGGCTTTCGGCCTGGATCGCGGAGCGGCCGGCGGAATGGCTCTGGCTGCATCGGCGCTGGCCCGCGGCCTGACGATTGCGTCACTTCGGGTAGTATACCGGCTGGACGGTTGACGGACCGTCCAGCCGGTATAGTAGACTGCCGGAATGATGGATGGCTCGATGATTCCCCAGACCGATGCCCGGACGCGCATCCTCGATGCGGCGGAGGCGTTGGTCCGCGCCAAGGGCGTGGGGGGGCTGACCCTGGAAGCGGCGGCGAAGGTGGCAGGCGTCTCCAAGGGGGGGCTGCTGTACCATTTCGCCTCGAAGGAAGCGCTGCTGACCGGGCTGCTGGGGCGCATGGCCGAATTCGTCACGGCGGATTTCGCCGAGGGCGTCGCCGCCCAGCCGGAAGGACCCGGGCGCGTGGCGCGGGCCATGCTGAACTGGGGCTTCGGCCTGGCGCCGGAAGCCAGGAACGAGCGCTGCGACCGCGCCGCCGCCGTCTTCCTCGCGGTCTTCCACCATGACCCGGCGCTGCTGGACCCGATGCGGGCGGTGGTGGCGGACATGCGGGCCGCGGTGATGGCGGATGGGCTGCCGCCCGGCCATGGCAGCGCGATCATGGCGGCCGGGGACGGGCTTTTCATGGCCCGGGTCTTCGGCATGTACACCCCGACGCCCGAGGAGATGCAGCAGATGCATGCCGCGCTCTCCCGTCTGCTGGAGGCCTGACCATGCGCTTGCCAACGGCGTTGTTCGGCGCCTTCCTCACCATGGCACTGGCCGGCGCGGCGGCGGCCGGCAGCCAATTCCATCCGGCCATGCCCGGGCTGTTCGGGCTGATCGGCGAGTTCATCCGCTGCGGCGATCCGCCGGATGGGGCGCTGCTCTCCTTCGACGTGATCGATGAAGCGGAATTCCTGGAACTGCTCGAAGGCTCGGCGCCCGAGGCGCCGACCCCGTGAAGCCGCTCGGCTGGCTGCTGGGCGGCCTGGCGCTGGCCGGTGTCGTGGGCGGTTTTGTCTGGTCGCGGCATGAGGCGGAGGGGCGGCCGGCGGAGCCGGTGGCGGTGCCGGCCGGACCCCTGGGCGTCGGCGCCCTCGGGCGGGTGGAGCCGGCGGGGCGGATCCGCACGCTGAACCAGCCCGGTGGGCTTTCGGTGACGCGGCTGGACCGGCTGCTGGTGACCGAGGGCGACCGGGTCTCGGCCGGGCAGGTCGTCGCCGAATTCGGCGATGCGGCGCAGAAGGATGCGGCCATTATTCAGGCCGAGGCTTCCCTGGCGCAGTCCCGGGCCTCGCTGGCCCGCATCCGTGCCGCCGGACGGCCGGAGGAAATCGAGGCGCAGCGGGCACGGATCGAGGCGCTGCGCTTCGCCGAGAGCAGCCTGCGGCGCGATGCCGAGCGGGCGGAGGCGCTGGTGCCCTCGGGTGCCGGCGGCAAGGCGACGGCGGAACGGGCGCGTTTCGCGGCGGCGCGGGCCGCGGCCGAGCGGGCGGAGGCGGATGCCACGCTGCAGCGGCTGCTGGTGCCACGGCCGGAGGATCTCGCGGTGGCGGAGGCCGAGCTGGCCATGGCCCAGGCGGGCGTGGCCAAGGCCCGGGCCGATGCGCTGCTGGCCCGGGTGGTGGCACCCATCGCCGGGACCATCCTGAAGGTCCATGCCCGGCCGGGCGACCAGGTCGGCAGCGACGGGCTGCTGGAAATGGCGGATCTCGACCGGCTGGACGTGGTCGCCGATGTCTATGAGACCGACCTGCCCCGGCTGCGGCCGGGTGCGGCGGCCGAGGTGACGGTGCCCGGCGATGCGCGGCGCTATGCGGCGACGGTGCGGGAGATCGGCTGGCTGGTGCGCCGGACCACCCAGGCGGGGACCGACCCGGTGGCGGCGGTGGATGCGCGCACCGTGGAGGTGCGGCTGGCGCTGTCCGAGGAAGGCCGTGCGGCGCTCGAGCGGCGGACCAACATGCAGGTCCAGGTGGCGATCCGGCCATGAACGCGATCCCCGGCCCGCCGCGGCGGGACGCACTGCTGCCCTGGGCGCCGGAGCTGACGGGGGAGGCCGAGGCACCGCCCGAGCCGGCGCCTGAACCGCCCCGGCGCTGGCGGCCCTTCGCCGGCTTCAGCCTGCCGCTGCGGCTGGCCTGGCGGCAGCTGCTGGCGGAGCGGGCCCGGCTGCTCTCGGCCATCGCCGGGGTGATGTTCGCCTGCGTGCTGGTCTTCATGCAGCTCGGCTTCCGCAGCGCGCTGTTCGACAGCGCTACGGCCCTGCCGCGGGCGATGCAGGGGGAGCTGTTCCTGCTGCATCCGCAGACCCAGGCCCTGTTCCGGCCGGAGCCGATGCCGCGGGTCCGGGCCTTCCAGACCCTGGCCATCGAGGAGGTGGCGCAGGCGGTGCCGATCTACCTGGCGCAGAGCAGCTGGCGGAACCCGGTGGATGGCAGCAAGCGTGCCCTGCAGATCGTCGGCTTCGATACCGAGGCGGGGGCGGTCGCCTTCCCTGGCCTGGCGGCGCTGGTCGATGCGCTGAAGCGGCCGGATACCATGGCCTTCGACGACCGCTCCCGCCCCGAATTCGGGCCCATCGCGCGGATGCTGGCCGAGCACGGGCCCTTCATCGGTCAGGTCGGCAACCGGCGTGTCGAGGTGATCGGCACGGTGAGCCTCGGCGCCAGCTTCGGCGCGGATGGCAATGGCGTGGTCAGCGAGACGAACTTCCGCCGGCTGGTGAAGGAGCGGGGCGCGAGCAACACCGACCTGGTGGCGCTGCGGCTGCGGGATGGCGCCGATATCGGCGCGGTACAGGCGCGGCTGTCGCGGTTGCTGCCGGGCGACGTGGTGGTGCTGACCCATGCGCAGCTGGTCGCCTGGGAGCGGAACTACTGGGAGACGGCGACGCCGATCGGCTTCATCTTCGCCTTCGGCAGCCTGATGGGGCTGATCGTCGGAATGGTGATCGTCTACCAGATCCTGTTCAGCGACATCGCCAGCCACCTGTCGGAATATGCGACGCTGAAGGCCATGGGCTATTCCAACGGCTACCTGCGCCGGGCGGTGATGGGCGCGGCGCTGATCCTGGCGGTGCTCGGCTTCATCCCCGGGCTTCTGGCCTCGGTCGGGCTGTACCGGGTGGTGGAGGATGCGACCTTCCTGCCGATCGCCATGGATACGACGCGTGGGGTGGTGGTCTTCGGGCTGATCTTCGGCATGTGCGCCATCGCGGGGCTGCTAGCGATGCGGAAGCTCCGGGACGCCAATCCGGCGGATATGTTCTGATGGAGGCCCCGGTCTCGCTTACCGGCGTGTCCTATGCCTATGGCACCGGCGATCTGGCGCGGCCGGTGCTGCGCGGCGTGGACCTTGCGGTCGGCCCCGGCGAGATCGTGCTGCTGACCGGGCCGTCCGGTAGCGGCAAGACCACCCTGCTGACCCTGATCGGCGCGCTGCGGGCGATGCAGGAGGGCAGCTGCCGGGTGCTCGGCCAGGAGCTGGCCGGGGCGAAGGAGGCGCAGCGGGTGCTGCTGCGGCGGCGGATCGGCTTCATCTTCCAGCAGCACAACCTGCTCGGCTTCCTGACCGCGCGGCAGAACGTGGCGATGGCGCTGGAGCTGGATCCCGCGACGGACGAGGCCGGGCGGCTGGCGCGGGCCGGGCGGATGCTGGAGGCGGTCGGGCTCGGCGACCGGACCGAGGCGAAGCCGGCGCAGCTTTCGGGCGGGCAGCGGCAGCGCGTCGCGGTGGCGCGGGCGCTGGCCGGCGAGCCCGGGCTGATCCTGGCGGATGAGCCGACCGCGGCGCTCGACAAGCAATCGGGCGGCGAGGTGGTGCGGCTGCTGCGCGAGCTGGCGAAGCAGCGTGGCGTGCCGATCCTGCTGGTGACGCATGACCCGCGCATCCTGGATATCGCCGACCGCATCGTGGCGATGGAGGATGGGCGCATCCTGCCCACGGAAAAGGCAGATCCGGTGCGGGCAGCCTGAATCGGTCCGGTCTTTTCGTTGACAGAGCGAAGCGGCAGCGGCGACCATCCTGGCGGGACTTTCTCGACAGGGTAGGCAAAGAATCATGCTGGGACGAGGCTTCGCTGCCGCGGTCGCGCTCGCTTGCGCGCTGTTCGCCACTTCACCCGCCCGAAGCCAGCAGACGCTGGAGGCCATCAAGGCGCGCGGCCAGCTGGTCTGCGGCATCGGCACCGGGGTGGCCGGCTTCGGCCTGCCGGATAGCCGCGGCGTCTGGCAGGGCATGGATGTGGACCTCTGCCGCGGCCTGGCCGTCGCCATCTTCAACGACCCGAACAAGGTGCGCTTCGCGCCGCTGTCCTCCTCGACCCGCTTCACCGCGCTCGGCGCCGGGGAGGTGGACGTGCTGTTCCGCACCAGCACCCAGACCATGCTGCGCGACGTGACGCTCGGCCTCAGACATGTGGTGACCTACTTCTTCGATGGCCACGGCTTCATCGTGAAGAAGGACAGCGTCGCCAAGGTCTCGGAGATGCGGGACGCCACCATCTGCCTGGTGCAGGGCACGACGAACGAGCAGGTGACGGCGGATTACTTCCGCAGCATCAACACGCCCTTCCGCCCGGTGCTGTTCGAGCGGACCGACCAGGCGACGGCAGCGCTCCAGGCCGGCCGCTGCGACAGCTTCGGCACCGATGCCTCGCAGCTCGCCGGCGTGCGGTCCACCATGGCGAACCCGGCCGACTGGACCATCCTGCCGGAGCGTTTCAGCAAGGAGCCCTATGGCGCCTATATCCGTCGCGACGACCAGCAGTGGTTCGACGTGGTGCGCTGGTACACCACGGCCCTGATCGAGGCGGAGGAGCAGGGCCTGACGCAGAAGAATGTCGAGGAGCAGCGCCGGACCAGCGTCAGCCCGAATACCCGGCGGCTGCTGGGCGTGACGCCGGAACTGGGCGAGGCGCTGAAGCTCGACCGCGCCTGGGCCTTCAACGTGGTGAAGGCGTTGGGGAATTACGGCGAGATCTACGACCGGTCCTTCGGCCCCAATACCAGCATCGGCCTGCCGCGCGGGCCGAACCGGCTCTGGACCGAGGGCGGGCTGATCTACGCCTTGCCGATGCGGTGACGATGGGGCGGTAAAGGTAGGGCGGCGCTACGCCGCCTTGCCCTTCTGCAGATGCGGGTAGTTGGTCCGCTGGAACCACTCGGAATAGGCCTCGACGGTGATCGGCTCGTACTTCGCGGGACGGTCGGGGCCCTGGCAGCTCGGCAGGCATTCGAGCAGCGTCTTCGGATGGGCGTTCAGGAAGAAGGGGATCGCGTAGCGCTCCTCGCCGGAGCGGTTGATGGCGCGGTGCGGGGTCGAGACGAAGACGTCGTTCGACCAATGCGCCAGGATATCGCCGGTATTCACGACGAAGGCGCCCGCCATGTAGGGCACGTCGCACCAGGTCCCGTCCTTGAGCCGGATCGAGAGGCCGCTGACCGGGTTGGGCGGCAGGAAGGTGGCGAAGTTGCCATCCGTGTGCGGCGCCAGGCCGAACTCGTTGTCCTCCAGCACCTCGGTATGCGGGTAGTGCGAAAGGCGGAGCGTCATGCCGGGCTTGGCGAAGGTGGCGTCGAAGTGGTCGGCCGGCATGCCGAGGGCACGGGCATAGAGCGGGACCAGCGTCCGGCCGAGGGCCTCCATCGCATGCATGTAGGCCAGCGTATCTTCGCGGAAGCCGGGCAGGTTCTCGGGCCATTGGTTGCGGTTGCCGGGCGGGCGGCCGAGGCGCTCGGCCTCGTCGTCCGATTCCCGCTTGAGGAAGAAGGCCTCGTTCAGGTTGGGCTTGGTATTGACGTTCACCTTGCTGGTGCGCGTGGTGCTGCCCTTCATCGGCAGGTAGCCGACGGTTTCCTGATTGACCTTGAGCTTCAGCTTCTCGTCCAGCGGCTGGTCATGGAAGCGCTTGGCCGCGGCGAGGACGCGGTCGATCGCCTCGGGCGGGATGCCATGGCCGGTCAGGAAGTAGAAGCCGACCTGTTCGCAGGCATAACGCAGCTCGCCGGCAATGCGCTCGAGTGCGCCTGGCTCGCCGGCGAGCCAGGCGGAGACATCGATGACCGGCATGCTGCCGACCATCCGGGGCAGGCGCGGTTCGGGGGCGGCATCGGTCATCGGGTCTCTCCAACGGCTGTCGGAGAAAGGCTAGGATGATGCTGCGGTGCGGGAAAGGCCCTGGCGGATTCTATACGGTTCCGCCATCGACCACGAAGTGCTGCCCGGTCACCATCCGGCTGTCGTCGGCCGCCAGCCACAGCACCATGCGCGCGATATCCGGCGGATAGAGCCGTTCCTTCAGGCATTGCCGGTTCATGTTGTCGGCCTCGCTTTCCGGCGTCGCCCATTTCTCGAGCTGGCGTTCGGTGAAGATCCAGCCGGGGACGACCTCGTTCACCCGGATCCTGTCGGGGCCGAGGTCGCGCGCGAGGCCGCGGGTCAGGCCGCGGATGGCCGCCTTGGCGGTGGTATAGGCGGGCATCCCGCCCTGCAGCTTCATCCAGCTGACCGAACCCATGTTGATGATGGCGCCCTTGCCGAATTCCTTCATCATCGGCGCGACCGCCTGGGCACAGAAGAAGTGGTGGCGCAGGTTGGTATGCATGCGCTCGTCCCAGTAGTCCGGCTCCACCGTCTCCAGCCCGTGCCGGTCGTCGCGGGCGGCGTTGTTCACCAGGACGGAGATGGGGCCGAGCTGCTTCCGGATCTCGGCGATGGCGACGCGCAGCGAAGGAATGTCGCGCAGGTCGCAAAACAGGAAGGTGGCACCGGTGCGGGCGGCAGTGGCTTCGCCGGCGGCCTTGTCGAAATCGAGGAAGGCGACGCGGGCGCCCTGCGCGGCGAAATGCTCGACCATGACCGTGCCGATGCCGCTGGCGCCGCCGGTGATCAGGACGACACGGCCCTGGAGGCTGGGGTATTGGGCGAATTCGGATGCGGTGCTCATGCGGTGGCTCCGTCGCGCGGCTTTGCGTGCCTGCCCTGAACCGTTGGAAAGCCTGGGGGTTTCAGCCGGTTACCGGTGGCAACACGGGCTGGGCATCGAGCCAGGTGGTGTACCAGGAGAAGCCGAAATGCAGGTGCGGGCCGGTGACGCGGCCGGTCGCGCCGATGGCGCCGATGCGCTGGCCGGCCGAGACCTGCTGGCCCTCCGTCACGTTCTGCGCCGACATATGGGCATAGAGGGTATTCACCCCGTGCCCGTGGTCGATGACGACGATCTTGCCGAAGAAGAAGAAGTCGCCAGCGAGCGTCACCGTGCCGCCGGCGGCGGCCAGCAGCGGCGTGCCGGTCGGGGCGGCGATGTCGAAGCCGAAATGCGGCTGGCGCGGTTCGCCGTTCAGGATGCGCTGGCTGCCGAAGACGCCGCTGATGCGGCCATGGGCGGGCAGGATGAAGCCGGCGGCGAAATCGGTGCGGGGACTGTCGGTGGCCCGTGCTGCGGCCAGCCGCTCGCGCTCGGCGGTGATGCGGCGAAGGGCTTCCGGGTCCGGCGTGACCTGGGCGGGAGGCAGGCCGGTGATGCGCTGGGTCGGCCAGTCCCGCCTGGTGACGGCAAGGCGCTGGGTTTTGCTGCGGCCATTGGGGGCGGTGAGTGTGAGCATCGCCTCGGGGCCATGGTCGCGGCTGAAGCCGAAGGCGTATTCGCCGCCGGGTCCGACCCGGAGGCCGCGCCCATCCAGCGCCAGGCGGGTGCCGGGGGCGACGCGGCCATGGGCGAAGCCGCCCTGGGTCAGGCCCTCGGCGGGAATGGCGGCCAGCGCGGGACGCGCCAGCAGTAGCGCGGGCAGGGCGAGGGCGGTGCGGCGGCGGATCATAGCAGGGTCTCCTGCGTCGGCTTGCTGCCGCGGCGGCGGGCCGGTCTGGTGCCATCGGCGGTGGCGCCGATCGGGCCATCGGCGAAGGTGAGGGTCAGCTTCGCCCCCAGCGGGACGGCGGCGGCGGCCGTCAGCGGCGCGCCCTCGGCATCCTGCACCAGGACGAAGCCACGGGAGAGGACGGACTGGTAGGAGACGCCTTCCAGCCGGGCGACCAGGCCTTCCAGCCGGGCGCGCTTTTCCCGCACCAGGGCCAGCACCGGCGTGGCGGCGAAGCGGGCCAGCGGCGGCGCGGCCTGACGGCGGGCCTGGATGCGGTGCCAGGCGGCGCCGGCGCGGCCATCCAGCAGGGCGAGGGTCGCACGGCGGGCGGCGATCTGCTCGCGCGGATGCGGCAGGCGCGGGGCGAGGCGGGCGAGGGTGGCGCGCTTGCGGTCGATCAGGCCGGGCAGGGCAAGGGAGAGGCGCTCGCCGCGATCCTCCAGCCGCTGGCGCATGGCGCCGAGGATATTGGGCAGGTCCGGCAGGCCGCGCTCGGCCAGCAGCAGCCGGCGGCGGGCGCGGTCCAGCACGGCGCGGCCGAGCTGCAGCAGCCGCGCCTGGGTCTGGGCCAGGTCGGCGAGCAGGTCGGCGCGAGCGGGGATGGCCATCTCGGCGGCCGCCGTGGGGGTGGGGGCGCGGCGGTCGGAGGCGAAGTCGATCAGGGTGGTGTCGGTCTCATGCCCGACGGCGCTGATGAGGGGGATGGGGCTTTCGGCGGCGGCGCGGACGACGATCTCCTCGTTGAAGGCCATCAGGTCCTCGAGGCTGCCGCCGCCGCGGGCCACGATGATGACATCCGGGCGCAGGGCACCCTCCAGCCGGCCGAAGCCGCGGATGGCGGCGGCGATCTGCTCGGCGGCGCCGGCCCCCTGGACCGGGACCGGCCAGAGCAGGATGCGGCGGGGGAAGCGGCGGAGGATGGTGGTGCGGATGTCCTGGATGACGGCACCGCGCTCCGAAGTCACCACGCCGATGACCTGGGGGAGCATGGGCAGGCGGCGCTTGCGCTCGGGGGCGAACAGGCCTTCCTCGAGCAGGCGCTTGCGCAGCATCTCGATCCGGGCGAGCAGCGCGCCCTCGCCGGCGTATTCGATCCGGTCGATGACGAGCTGGTACTTCGATCGGTCGGGGTAGGTGCCGATGCGGCCGGTGGCGATCACCTCGATGCCGTTCTCCGGCTTGATCGAGAGGCGACCGACCGAGGTTTTCCAGATGACCGATTCGAGCTTCGCCGATTCGTCCTTCAGGGAAAGGTAGATATGGCCGGAGGGATAGCGCTTCAGCTCGGTGATCTCGCCGCGGACCCGGACGCGGCCGAAATTCTCCTCCAGCGTGCGCTTGATGGCGCCGGCGATCTCGGAGACGGCGAATTCGGGGATGTTGGCGCGAGGGGCGGGCGTGTCCATCGGGGTACCTTATGCTAAGGCCGCCCGGCTTAGGAGGCCCCCGGCCGTAACGGCCGGGGCTGAAAGGGTTGGCGATGAAGGTATTGGTGGTCGGCGGCGGCGGGCGGGAACATGCGCTGTGCTGGGCGATCGCGGCCTCGCCCATGCTGGGGAAGCTGTGGTGCGCGCCGGGCAATGCCGGAATCGCGGCCGTGGCGGAGTGCGTCGCCATCGGCGCCGAGGATGTGGCGGGGCTGGTCGGCTTCGCGCGGGCGCAGGGCGTCGACCTTGTCGTGGTGGGGCCGGAGGCGCCGCTGACGCTGGGGCTGGCCGATGCCTGCGCCGCGGCGGGGCTGAAGGTGTTCGGTCCCAGCCAGGCGGCGGCGGCGCTCGAAGGCTCCAAGACCTTCACCAAGGAAGTGGCGGACGCGGCCGGGGTGCCGACCGCCGCCTGGGCACGGTTCGAGGACGCCTCGGCCGCGCGCGCCCATATCCGGGCGCAGGGCGCGCCGATCGTGGTGAAGGCGGATGGGCTGGCGGCCGGCAAGGGCGTGGTGGTCGCGGCGACGGTGGAGGAGGCCGAGGCCGCCATCGGCGACATCATGGAGGACCGGGTCCATGGTGCCGCGGGGGCTGCCGTGGTGATCGAGGAATGCCTGATCGGGCAGGAGATCTCCTTCTTCGCCCTGTGCGACGGCGAGACCGCGCTGCCGCTGGGCGCGGCGCAGGACCACAAGCGCGTCGGCGATGGCGATACCGGGCCGAATACCGGGGGCATGGGTGCCTATTCGCCGCCGCCCATCTTCACCGAGGCACTGCGCGAGCAGGTGATGGCGGAGGTGGTGCGGCCGACCCTGGCCGAGATGGCGCGGCGGGGGACGCCCTTCCGCGGCGTGCTCTTCGCGGGGCTGATGCTGACCGCGGCCGGGCCGAAGCTGATCGAGTTCAACGTGCGCTTCGGCGACCCGGAATGCCAGGCGCTGATGGTCCGGCTGCGGTCCGACCTGCTGCTGGCCCTGCTGGCGGCGGCCGATGGCGAGTTGCGGAATTTCGACCTGCGCTGGGACCCGCGGCCGAGCCTGACGGTGGTGATGGCCTCGGCCGGCTATCCCGGCGCCTATGCCAAGGGGACGGAGATCCGCGGGCTGGAGCGGGCGGCGGCGGTTCCGGGGGTGGAGGTCTTCCATGCCGGGACGGCGCGGCGGGCGGATGGGGCGATGGTGGCGGCCGGCGGCCGGGTCCTGGGGGTGACGGCGGTGGGGGCAGACCTCCAGGCGGCGCGGGATGCGGCCTATGCCGCGGTGGATGCGATCGACTGGCCGGAAGGCTTCTGCCGGCGGGATATCGCCTACCGGGCGCTTTAGCCCAGCACGTCCTGGACGGTTCCGTCGGCGACGATCCTGCCGGCGTCGAGCTTGATGGCGCGGGTGCACCACTGGCGGACGATGCTCATGTCGTGGGTGGCCAGCACCATGACCTCGGCCTTGGTGACGAGGCCCTCGATCTTGGCCCGGGCGCGGTCGAGGAAGTCGGCGTCGCCGGCCATGAACCACTCGTCCATCAGCAGCACCTCCGGGTCCATCACCGTCGCCATGGCGAAGGACAGCCGCACGCTCATCCCGGCGGAGTAGGTCCGGACCGGCACGTCGAGGAACTCGGCCAGGCCGGAGAAGGCGCCGACCTCCTCGGCGAGGTCGGTGCTCTGGGCCTCGTCCAGGCCGCGGAACAGGCCGCGCAGGATGATGTTCTCCCGCCCCGTGGCATTGGCGTCCATCCCCGCGCTCGGGTCGATCAGCGCGCCGATGGTGCCGGCGACCTCGAGCCGCCCGGCGACCGGCTCATACACCCCGGCCAGGGTCCGCAGCAGGGTGGTCTTGCCGGCGCCGTTGTGGCCGACGAGGGCGACGCGTTCCCCGGCCTTGATGTGGAAGTCGAGGTCGCGCAGCGCGGCGACGACGATCCGGCTGGCCTCGTCCTGGCGCAGCCGCAGCGGCGAGTTGGCGAGGATGCGCTTCTTCAGGGAGCGGGCGCCGATGTGGTAGAGCGGGAACTCGATCGAGACCGCCTCGGCCAGGATATGGGGCATCGTCATTACACCCAGAAGGCGATGCGGCCGCGGAAGCGGATGAAGAAGGCCAGCGCCGCCCCGACCATGACGGCGGTATAGGCCAGGGCCGAGACCCAGACCAGGATCGGCGCGCCGCCCTCGACCAGCGGCCCGCGGACCGTCTCCATGAGGGCGTAGAAGGGGTTCAGCGGCAGCCAGGCGCGACCTGGGCCCAGCAGCTCGGGCTTCCACAGCACCGGCGAGAGGAAGAAGGCCAGCTGCATCACGCTGCCGATGATCGGGGGGATGTCGCGGAAGCGGGCGCAGAGCATGCCGAGCAGCAGCGCCAGGGCGCAGGCATTGATGCCGAGCAGCGCCAGCCCGGGGATGGCCAGCAGCGCCTCCCAGCCCGGCCAGGCGCCGGTGGCGAGGAAGACCAGCAGGATGATGGGCAGGTTGTGGGCGGCGATGATGGCGTTGCGGTGGACGCAGCGCATGGCATGGACGGAATAGGGCAGCGGCATCTGGCGGATGATGCCCTCGGCGCTGGTCAGGCTGGTGCAGGCGTCGCTGACGACCTGGCTGATGGTGTTCCAGATGATCAGCGAGACGGCGAGGAAGGGCAGGTAGGTCGCCAGCTCCATCTTGAAGAGCGAGGAGTAGAGCAGGCCGAGGCCGCCGATCATGACCGCGGTCGACAGCGTCAGCCAGAAGGGGCCGAGGACCGAGCCGCGGTAGCGGTTGCGGATGTCGAGGCTGCCGAGGGCGACCGAGAGCCGCCAGCGCCGGGCGCCGGTGGCGATATCGGCCAGCGCCACCGCCCGCCGCCGCGGCAGGGCGGCATCGAAGACGTAACGCGTCTCGGGACGCACCTCGGGCAGGCGCGGGGAAGGGTCCAGGGCGTGGTCCAGCATGGCCGCGCCTATAGACCCTGGCGAAGGCGGGGGCCAGGATATGGAGCGGCACGATCCAGCATCTTGCATCCCGCGGCGAAAGCCGTCATACCGCGCGCCGCGCCTGGGTAGCTCAGCTGGTTAGAGCACGGCACTCATAATGCCGGGGTCGCCGGTTCAAGTCCGGCCTCAGGTACCACCCTTTTCGGGCGCGATTCTCCCCATCCTCCTTCCGGACGGCGCCGTCCGTAGCCGAAGGACAGCGCGTGGCCGCTCCTACTCCGACCGATGCGGCGCCCGTGCCGCCGGTGCGCCTGCGGATCGTATTGACCGGGGCCCTGCTGGCGATGCTGCTGGCGGCGCTGGACCAGAACATCGTCAATACCGCCATGCCCCGGATGGTGGGCGAGCTCGGCGGGATGGCGCATCTGTCCTGGGTGGTCACCGCCTTCATGCTGACCTCGACCACCACGACGCCCTTGTACGGCAAGCTGTCGGATATCTATGGCCGGCGGCGGCTGTTCTTCTTCGCCATCACGCTGTTCCTCGGCGGGTCGCTGATGTGCGGCGCGGCGCAATCCATGGGGCAGCTCATCGGCTTCCGCGCCTTGCAGGGCTTAGGCGCCGGCGGGCTGCTGGTGCTGGCCCAGGCGGTGATCGGCGACGTCGTCTCGCCACGGCAGCGGCCGCGCTACCAGGGGCTGTTTTCCGGCACCTTCGCGCTGGCCAGCGTCGCCGGACCGCTGCTGGGCGGGCTGATCACCTCCATGCTGTCCTGGCGCTGGGTCTTCTACGTCAACCTGCCCATCGGCATCCTGGCCCTGGTGATGATCGCGCTCGGGCTGCGGACGCCGCCTTCGGGCAAGCCGCGGCCGATCGACTATGGCGGCGCCGTGCTGCTGGCGGGGGCGACGACGGCGCTGCTGCTGTTGCTGGCCTGGGGCGGCACCGAATTTCCCTGGGCCTCCCTGGCCAGCGCCGGGCTTGCCGCGGCCGCCGCCATCCAGGTCGGGCTGTTCCTGTGGTGGGAAGCACGGGCGCCGGAGCCCCTGATCCGGCTTTCCCTGTTCCGCAACCCGATCTATGCGCGGGGCGTCGCCGTCAGCGGCATGATGACCTTCGCCATGCTGGGCTCGACGGTCTTCCTGCCGCTCTATTTCCAGCTCGTGCTGGGGATGAATCCGGCGGTCGCCGGGGCGATGATGCTGCCGCAGGTGGCGGGCATGCTGCTGTCCTCGGTGATCGGCGGACGCATCGTCACCCGGCTCGGGCGGACCAAGCCCTTCCTGCTGGCCGGGCTGGGGCTGGAGGCGGTGGCCCTGGGCAGCCTGGCGGCCTTTGCCTTCATCGGGGCGGCGCCGGCTGCCTTCCTGATATCCATGGGGGCGCTCGGCCTGGGAATGGGCATGGGGATGCCGAACCTGACGACGGCGGTGCAGAATGCCGTCTCGCACCGGGAGCTCGGGGCCGCGACCGGGGCGATGGCCTTCGTCCGCTCGCTCGGCGGTGCGCTCGGGGTCGCGGCCTCGGGCACCATCATGGCCGCGCGGCTGGCGGCGGCGCTGGCGGAGGCCGGGGCGACGCTGGATATCGGCCGGCTGACGGAGCAGGGCGTGCATGCCCTGTCCGCGCTGACGGCGGCGCAGCAGGCCGGGATCAGCGCCGCCTACCGGACGGCGCTGACCGGCAGCTTCCTGCTGAGCGGGGCGGTGATGAGCCTGGCCTTCTTCCTGGTGCTCGGCCTGCCGGAGCTGATGCTGCGGAATGCCATCGAGGATGCCGCGGATTAGCGGCAGCGATCAGGGCGCAGCGGCGAATTCGGCCTCCTCGAAGACCTCGCGCGCCATCTTGAAGCCCTCGCCGGCCGCCGGCACGCCGCAATAGACGCAGCTCTGCAGCAAGACCTCCTGAATCTCGGCCCGGGTCGCGCCATTGGTCAGGGCGCCGCGAACATGGATCTTCAGCTCGTTCGGCTTGCCGAGGGCGACCAGCATGCCGAGGTTGACCAGGCTGCGGGTCTTCCGGTCGAGGCCGGGCCGGCCCCAGACCTCGCCCCAGCAATAGCGCAGCGCCAAGTCCTGGAAGGGCAGGTCGAAGCCGGTGGCATTGGCCAGGGCGGCATCATGGCGCGCCTGGCCGATCACCTCGGCGCGGATGCGGCTGCCCTGGTCGAGACGGTCGTCGCTCATGCTGGTTCGGTCCTGTCCGCGGCGGATAGGGCGGCAGGGTCCCGCGCGGCGGGGCGCGCAACAAGCAGGATATGCCGAACGGGCGTTGCCGGGGCGGCAACGCGCGCCGGATACAGGAACGCTTGAACCGCCGGCGGCGACGGCGATTGGGAGGGTTGCGATGGACGAGCGGGCGCTGCGCTACTTCCTGGCGGTGGTCCGGCAGGGCTCCATCCGGGGTGCGGCCGGGGTGCTGAACGTCGCCGCCTCGGCGATCAGCCGGCAGGTCGCCGACCTCGAGGCGCGCTGCGGCCTGCCGTTGCTCGAACGCCTGCCGCGCGGCGTGGTGCCGACCGAGGCGGGCAAGGCGGTGGCCGACCATGCCCTGCAACGGGCGGAGGATACCCGGCAGCTCGAGGACCACCTGCAGCAATTGCGCGGCCTGCGGCAGGGCGCGGTGCGGATCTGCTGCGGCGAAGGCTTCGTCGGCGACCTGCTGGAGAATGGCCTGCCGGGCTTCGCCGCGCTCTACCCGCAGATCCGCACGCGGCTGGAGCTGGCCGGCACCCGGGGCGTGCAGGCCAGCGTCGGCCGGGGGGAGGCCGATGTCGGCCTGGCCTACAACCCGGTGGCCGAGACCGCGCTGCGTTCCGTCGCGGTCGCCCGGCAACCGCTGCATCTGGTGATGGCGCCCGGGCATCCGCTGCGCGACCGCAAGCGGATCGGCCTGAAAAGCCTGGCGCGGGAGGCGGTGGCGCTGCTCAGCGAGGGGCATGGGGTGCGGCTGCTGCTGCAACGGGTGGAGGCCGACCAGCGCTTCCATCTGGTGCCGGTGCTGGAAACGAGTTCCATCGATGTGCTGCGGCGCCATGCCATGGCGGGACAGTCGATCACCTTCCTCCCGGCCTTCGCGGTGGCGCCGGAGGTCAAGGCCGGCCTGCTGATCCTGCGGCCGCTGACCGATGCGCTGCTGGTGGAGGCGAGCGCGCATATCCTGGTGCGAAGCCGGCGCCGGCTGCCGGTGCCGGTCGAGCGGCTGCTTGGAATCCTGGCAGAGGGGATGGAGGCTTTCCGGGCCTCCCCGCCCGTGGCGGAGGCGTGAGGGACGGAAGCGTTGCCGCCGCCGCAACGGCTGTTCGCAAGACGCCGCTTGTGGTGGTGCGGTGCCCTGGGGGACATCGGGGGCGCGGCCTGGAACAGGGATATTCGGAATGACCATCGGCATCGTCGGCGTCGTCGGCCTCGGCAACATGGGGCTGCCCATGGCGGTGACCCTGGCCCGGGCGGGTTTCGCGGTGATGGGCTTCGACGTGAGTGCCGAGCGGCGGCAGCTGGCCGCAGCGCAGGGCATCCGCGCCGTCGCCGAGGTGGCGATGCTGCTGCGCGAGGCGGATGCGGTGGTGTCCTCCTTGCCGCATGGCCGCGATGTCGAGGCCCTGGTGCGGACGCCGGCCGGCTTGCTGGAGCGCCGCGGCCGCCGGGTGCTGCTGGTCGATACCTCGACGGCGGATCCGACCACGAGCCGGCGGCTGGCGGCCCTGCTGGAGGCCGCGGGCCATGGCCACCTCGATGCGCCGGTCAGCGGCGGGCCGGCGGGTGCCGCCACCGGCCAGCTCACGATGATGATCGGCGGGGCGGAGGCGGATTTCGCCGCGGCGCAGCCGGTGCTGGCGGCGCTCTCGGCCAAGGCGGTGCATGTCGGCCCCTCCGGCGCCGGCAACGTGGCGAAGCTGATCAACAACATGCTGGTCGCAGCCCACCTCCTCACCAATGGCGAGGCCTTCCGGCTGGCCGAGGCGGCGGGCGTGAAGGCGGAGGCGGTGCTGGAGGTGGTCAATGCGGCGACCGGGCGCAGCGCGGTCAGCGAGGTCTTCTTCCCGAAGTGGATCCTGCCGGAGGGTTTCGACAGCGGCTTCTCGGCCGGGCTGATGCGCAAGGATGTCGGGCTGGCGGCGGCGCTGGCGCAGGAGGTCGGGATCGACCTGCCCCTGAGCGCGATGGTGGCCGCGCTCTGGGCTGGCAGTCGCGCGGCGGTGCCGGATGCCGCGGACTTCACCCGGATCGCGGCGCTCGACCGGCGGCAGGACTAGGCTGCGGACCTCAGCACGGGAGCGTGATGACAACCCGCCAATGTAACGTATAAAATGGTCGGGAAGGCCGGACGCCCCGGGCGGGGCGCGTGAGCCGGCCCATACACGCGACCCAACGCGCCGGACCGAGGATCTGCATCTGCGGTACTGCCACGCCAGGGCAACGATCACCGGTATCGCAGCGTGACCGGGCATGCTCGCCCCCCTCCGGGCTTGCGAAGCCATCTTGTCGCGCTGGTGCTCGCCGTGCTGCTGCCGGCGCTGGTCATCGGCGGGGCCTCCGCCTGGCGGCTGGCGCTGAGCTACCGCCAGTCCTTCGAGGCGCGGCTGATGGATACCGCCCGGGCGCTGGCGCTCTACCTCGATAGCGAGATCGAGGCGCATGCGGCGGCGGCGGCGGCGCTTGCCTCCTCCCCCTTGCTGGACGGCGATGACCTGCGGCCCTTCCGGGACTGGGCCAGCGGGGTGGGCCGGACCATGGGAAGCTGGGTCGCGGTGAATGCGACCGAGCCGGGGTTTCGCCAGCTGGTGAATACCGCCCTGCCGGAGGGAGCCCCCATGCCGCCGCCCTCGCCGCCGGGCGAAGGGGCCTGGACCGTCATCAACCGGGTGATCGCAACCGGCCGGCCGGCCGTTTCGGATTACTTCCAGGGCCGTGCCACGGGGCGGCGAATCGTCGCGGTGGCGGCGCCGGCGCTGCGCCAGGGCGAGGTTACCCGCGTGGTCCTGCTGGTGATGGACCCCGCCCGGCTTTCCGAAAGGCTGCGGGCGCTGGCTCTGTCCGGCGACGCCTTCGCCTCGGTGGCGGATGGCCAGGGACAGATCGTGGCAAGGTCGCGCAATTTCGACCTGGCGCAGGGGAAGGTGCCGGCCAGCCGCGAAGTGTCCGAAACGGAACGCGCCCGGGGCATCTTCACCACCCGCTCGATCGAAGGGGAGCAGGCGCTCTACGCCAGCCAGAACCTGCGGAGCGCGGCGGGCTGGACCCTGGTGGTGGCGGAACCCTATGACCGCTACCGCGCGAGCTGGCTGGGCCCGCTGGCGATCCTTGCGGCCGGTGCGGTGGCGGTGATGGCCCTGGGCCTCGCCGTGGCGGCCCTGCTGGCCCGCCGCATCCTGACCCCGGTGCGGCTGCTGGTGGACCAGGCGGTGGCGGTGGCGGCCGGGCAGCGCGCCCTGCCGCCGCCCGGCACGCCCCCTGCCAACGTGGCGGAATTCGAGGCGCTGCGGGTGGCGAGCGAGGCTGCCGCGCGGACGCTGGAGGCGCGGGAGGCGGAGTTCCGCTCCATCTTCGAGACCGCGGCCGCAGGGGTGGTCGAGATCGATGCGCGGAGCCTGCGGTACCTGCGGGTCAACCGCCGCTTCTGCACGATCTCCGGCCGGACGGAGGCGGCGCTGGTCGGAGGCGGGCTGCGCCCGGATGATATCTGCCATCCCGATGACCTCGGCCGGAATGCCGTATCGGAAGTCCTGGCGCAGGGGATCGAGGCGGAGGCGGAAGTCAGGCTGCTCCGGCCGGATGGCGCGGTGGCCTGGGTGCGGGCGAGCGCGGCGGTCTCCGCCCGCGCGGCGGATGGCAGCCCCCTGCGGATCGTCAGCGTGGTGCGCGACGTGACCGAGCGGCGGCGGGCGGAACAGGCGCGGGAGCTGCTGGCGCGGGAGGTGGACCACCGGGCGAAGAATGCGCTGGCGGTGGTGCAGGCGGTGGTCCGGCTGACGCCGAAGGATACGCTGGCGAGCTATGCCAAGGCGGTGGAAGCGCGGATCAACGCCCTGGCGCGGACGCATACGCTGCTGGCGAATGGCCGCTGGGCGGGGACCGAGCTGCATAGCCTGGCGCGGGCCGAGTTGGGCGCCTTCCTGCCGGACCCGGCCAAGGCGTCACCCGGCAAGGGCGGCACCACGCTCGCCGGGCCGGTGGTGATGCTGTCGCCGGCGGCCTCCCAGGCGATCTCCATGGTGCTGCACGAACTGGCCACCAATGCGACGAAATACGGGGCCCTGTCTGCGCCGGGTGGTGCGGTGCATCTGCACTGGTCGGTCGATGAGGCGCAGGGCCACCTGACGCTGAACTGGGAGGAGCGGGGCGGCCCGCCGGTGACCGGTCCGCCGGCACGCCTCGGCTTCGGCTCCAAGGTCATCGAGGCGACGATGCGCGACCAGCTCGGCGGCGAGGCGAGCCAGTGCTGGAAGGCGGAAGGGCTGGTCTGCCGGATCCAGGTGCCGCTCGAGCGAATCCTGGCGGGGCTGGAGCCGAAGGGCGAGGCGTCGGCCGCGATCCACGCCGGGAGCGAAGCGGCACCGGGGCACTGACCCGGAGGCCAGGGTTGTCCGGTGCCGGGAGTTGCGGCACCGTCAGGCGCAAGCGCGGCGGCAGGCGCAGGTAAGGAAGGGGAAGCGGCATGTTCGATCCGCGGGGAATCGCTGTCCTGCAAGGCGGCACCAGGGCTGCGGCCGTGGCGCAGCCCCAGGCGCCGATGCAGACGCCGCTGCAGGCGGGCTGACGCCATGTCGGGCCTGTACTTCGAGGAATTCGAGATCGGCCAGGTCTTCCGGCACCGGATGCGCCGGACCATTACCGAGGCCGACAACGTCTTCTTCTCGGCGCTGACGCATAACCCGGCGGCCCTGCACCTCGACGAGGAATACTGCCGGACGGAAACCGAGTTCGGCCAGCGCATCGTCAACAGCGCCTTCACCCTGGGGCTGATGGTCGGCATCACCGTCGGCGATACGACGCTCGGCACCACGGTCGCCAACCTGGGCTGGGACGAGGTGCGGTTCCCGAAGCCGCTGTTCCACGGCGACACCATCCGGGTCGAGACGGAGGTGCTGTCCAAGCGGCCCAGCAGGTCGCGGCCGGGGCAGGGGATCGTCGAATTCCTGCATCGAGCCTTCAACCAGAAGGGCGAGCTGGTGGCGCATTGCAAGCGCTCCGGCCTGATGCTGGGGAAACCCGGGCTGGGGAAGCCGGCATGAGCCTGCCGATCCGGTCCTGGCTGTTCGTGCCGGGCGACAGCGAGCGGAAGCTGGCCAAGGGCGGCGAGAGCGGCGCCGATGCGCTGATCCTCGACCTGGAGGATTCGGTGGCGCCGGCGCGGAAGCCGGTCGCGCGGGAGATGGTGCCGGATTACCTGCGGGCCCATGCCGACCGGCGGCCGCAGCTCTGGGTGCGGATCAACCCGATCGACGAGGGTGGCCTGGCCGATGCGGCGGCGGTGGTGCGGGCGGCACCGAATGGGCTGGTGGTGCCCAAGGTGAATGGGCCGGACGACCTGCTGCGCGTCTCGCACTGGCTGGATGCGCTGGAGACGCGGGATGGGCTGCCGCCGGGACGCATCCGTCTGCTGTCGGTGGCGACGGAGACGGCCGCGGCCGTGCTGCGGCTGCCGGAATACGCGCGGACCGCGGTGCCGCGGCTGGCGGCGCTGACCTGGGGGCAGGAGGATCTGCCTGCGGCGATCGGCGCGACCGGCAACCTCGATGCCTCCGGCGGCTTCGCGCTGACCTATCGCTACGCCCGGTCCGCCTGCCTGCTGGCCGCCGTCGCGGCGGGGGCGCAGCCGGTGGATACGCTGGAGCAGGATTTCCGCAACGAGGCCGCCTTGCAGGCAGCCTGCGCGGCGGCGCGGCGGGAGGGCTTCACCGGCAAGATCGCCATCCACCCGGCCCAGGTGGCCGCCATCAACGCGGGCTTCCGGCCGACGGCCGAGGAGGTCGCCTTCGCCCGCCGCGTCGCGGAGGCCTTCGCCGCCAATCCCGGCATCGGCACGGTCGGGATGGAGGGGCGGATGCTCGACATGCCGCATCTGCGCCAGGCGCAGCGGGTGCTGGCGGCGGATGCGGCCTTCGGGGAGGCAGCGGGCGGCTAATCCGGCTTCGCGCCGGAGGCCTGGACCAGGGCGGCGACCCGGGGCAGCTCGGCCGCCTGGAAGCTGGCGAATTCCTCCGCCGTGCTGCCCACCGGCTCGTAGCCGAGCTGGATCATCTTCTCCCGCGTCTCGGGCTGGGCCATGGCGGCGGCAATCTCGGCCGAGAGACGGTTGACGACCGGTGCCGGCGTGCCGGCCGGGGCGAAGACGCCGAGCCAGCTGCCGAAGGCATAGCCGGGCAGGTCCCGGCCGATGGTTGGCGTCTCCGGCAGTTGCGGCGAGGGCTCCCGCCGGCTGAGGCCGAGGGCGCGCACCTGGCCGGCGCGCACCTGCTGCAGCGCCTCGATCACCGGGGAGAAGATCAGGTCGATCCGGCCGGCCACGAGCTCCGCCATGGCCGGGGCGCCGCCGCGGAAGGCGACCTGGGTGAAGCGCACCCCGGCCTGCTGCTCGAACAGCACCGCGGCGAAATGCTGCGAGGTGCCGGCGCCGCCGGTGCCGCAATTGAGGCCGCCGGGCCGGGCCTTCGCCAGGGCGATCAGCGCCGCCACGCTGCGGGCCGGGACGGAGGGGTGGACTACCAGCAGCACCGGGCTGAGCACCACGAGGGAGACCGGGGCGAAGTCCCGCGCGACGTGGAAGGGCAGGTTGGGGAACAGCGCCTGGTTGACCGCATGGGTGCCCATGGAGCCCATCACCAGCGTATAGCCATCGGGCGTGGCACGGGCGGCGGCCTCGGAGGCGATATTGCCGCCGGCACCGGTGCGGTTCTCCACCAGCACGGACTGGCCGAGCGCGGGGGTGATGGCCTGGGCGACGATGCGGGCGGTGGTATCCGTGCTGCCGCCGGCGGCGAAGCCGACGAAGAGGCGGATCGGCCGGTCCGGTGACCATTGCTGGGGGCGGGCGTCGTGGCTACGGGCGGCGAGGGGCAGCGCGGCAAGCGCCGGCAGCAGGCTGCGGCGATACATCCTGGATCCTCCCTGGGGCCCAGGCCGTCGTTGCCCTTGGGCCTTATTGTCGCGGGCGTCGTTGCGCCGCGAGGGGGTATCCTCGGCCGTTGGCCCGGCCGCTGTCGAGCAAAAGGCGCGGGGTCAGAAATCCGCCCGGATGCCGGCCTGCTTGATGATGGCGCCCCATTTCGCCTGTTCGCGGGCGAGATAGGCATCGCCCTCGGCCGGGGTATTCACCACCAGGGCGAAGCCGAGCTCGGCCAGGCGCGGCTGCAGCGCCGGCTCCCGCGCCGCCTTGGCGAGCGCATCGTGCAGCCGGGCGATGGGCGCATCGGGCGTCGCCTTCGGGGCCGAAAGCATGGTCCAGGTATAGACGTCGTAATCCTTCAGGCGCGGGTCGCTCTCGGCCATGGTGGGCACGTCCGGGAAGGCGGCGAGGCGGTCCTGCACCAGGGAGGCCAGCGGGCGGACCGTGCCGGCGCGGATATGCGGGGCGGCGCCGGGCAGGTCGGCGAAGACCATCTGCACGTTGCCGGCGAGCAGGTCCGCCATGGCCGGGCCGGTGCCGCGATAGGCGACATGGGTCATGCCGGTGCCGGTCATCAGCCGGTAGAGCTCGCCGCCCAGGTGCAGCGGCGTGCCGTTGCCGGCCGAGCCGTAGTTCAGCTTCCCCGCATTGGCGGCGGCATAGGCGTGGAATTCGGCGAGGGTCTTCGCCGGGAAATCCGCGCGGACGACAAGGATATAGGGGACGGTCGCCAGCAGCGAGACGACGCGGAAGGAGGCGGCGCTGTCGAAGGGCACCGGGTCCATGGTCAGCGGCGCCATCATGAAGCTGATGCTGCCCATCAGCACGGTATAGCCATCCGGCTTCGCGGTCAGGACGCTACGGGTGCCGATGGTGCTGCCGGCGCCGGCGCGGTTCTCCACCACCACCGGCTGGCCGAGCGCGGCGGACATGCCGGGGGCCACCAGCCGGGCCGCGATATCGGGTGAGCCGCCGGGGGCGAAGGGCACCACCATGGTGACGGGGTGGTCGGGGAAGCCCGGTTGGGCCAACGCCGGCTTAACAAGGAGGGCAGGGGCAGCAAGGAGGGCTGGCGCGGCGAGCAGGGCGCGGCGGGTCGGGCGCATGGGCGTTCCTCGGCGTTTGGCGGAGGATGCCATGGGACGGCGCTACCCCCAACCCAGGGTGAATGTGATAGGACTGCGGCATGTCTCAAGCCGCTGTGATCCCGCCCGGTGTGGTCCCATCCGGCGAAGCCTCCCTGCTGCGCCGGCTCGGCACCCTGCGGGAGGATGCGGGGCGGCGGCTGCTGGGGGTGCAGCTGCGGCCGGTGGCGGCCAATCTGCGCGGCTTCATCGAGAGCGTCGCGGTCGATTCCGCCGGCGTCATCTGGGTATCCGGCTGGCTGGCGAAGGACCAGCCGCTGGAGTTTCCGGCCGTACTCTTCGATGGGAAGAAGCATGCGGCGGCGGTGTCGCTCACCAGCTTCCCGCGCGCCGACCTGCCGGACCATGCCCGTGCGGTCTTCGGCGCCATGCTGACGGCGTGGCAGCCCGGGCCGGGCGAGATCGAGCTATACCTGTTCTTCGGCGAGGGGCTGGCCTTCTTCCAGCGTGGGCTGAAGCCGGTGCGGGTGCTGGAGACCAAGGCGGCGCTGGAGCAGTTCGAGCAGATCCGCGGCACCTGCGACCGCGCCACCGCGCTGCCGCTGCAGCGGATGATGACCTCCGCCGAAAGCTGGATGCCGGATACCGCGCGGGCCGGGGGCAATGCCCAGGCCAGCGTCGATAAGGTGCTGCTGCTGGGCGGCTTCGGCTGCCTGGTGGAGGGCTGGGCGCTGAGCCCGACCAAGCGGGTCGAGCGCTTCGCCATGAAGTTCGGGGATGCGGTGCTGCGCTCCGACCCGCTGACCACCTACCACAAGGCGCGGCCGGACCTGTTCGAGACCTTCCCCGACTACGGGCCGCTGCTGGACCGGGTCGGCTTCGTCGCGGTGTTCCGCGGGGCGATCGACATCGACGACGTCAGCGAGCCGATCCTGAAGCTGATCTTCACCGATGGGACCTCGGCCAATCAGGTGGTGCCGGCGGCGGTGTTGCGGCGGATCGGCCATTCGGTGGCGCCGGAGGCGGCGCTGGCCCTGTTTCCCTCGCTGCGGCACGAGCGGTTCTTCACGGATTTCGCCCGTGCCCTGCAGCGCGATGCGGCGGCGCGGCTGGGCGGCTGCGAGGCTTGGCGGGTGGCACCGGCGGCGCGCGTGGTGGTGCTGGCGGTCCCGGCGGATCGCAGCGACGCCTTCCTGCTGGCGGAGCAGCTGCGCCAGGCCGGTCTCGGCCTATCCGGCGCAGGTCTGGTCTTCCTGGCGGAGCGCGGCGGCATCCGGCCGGAGATCCTGGCGATCTTCGCGGGGCTCGAGGCCGGGCTGGGGGCGCCGTGCAGCCTGCTGTTCGTGGAGGACATCCGCTACGCCTTCCATCTGCTGCCGGAGGCCTTGCGGGCGGTGGCGGCGCAACGCTTCGTCTTCATCGGCCAGGGCGTGTTCCTGGCGCCGGAGGGCTGGCGGGCGGCGCTGGCGGTGCTGGGCGGCGAGGATGACTCGCTGCATGTCTTCGACCTGGCGGCGGAGCAGCAGGCGCCGCTTTCCGCCGCGGATTGCTTTGCCTGGATCACGGCGGGCTTCGCCGCGCTGCTGCCGACCGTGCCGCTGTTCCTCGGCGGCCAGCATGGCGACAACGGGCTGGGCCGGGCGCCGGGTGGGACGCGCCTGCATCCCGCGGCGGGCTGGCGGATCGGCGAGGCGGCGGTCGGCTCGGCGCTGACCGGCTGGGTCAATGCGGCGCTGGAGGCCGGGCATGGGTGAGCAGGCCGATCCGGGACGCATCGCGGTGCTGTCGCATGTGCATCCTTCGCTTTCGCGCGGCGGGGCGGAGATCGCGGCGCATACGCTCTTCACCGGCCTCAGGGAGATCGGGGTCGATGCCACCTTCATCGCCGCCTGCCCGGAGCAGGACCGGGCGCGGCTGCGGCTGGGCTCGGCGCAGGAACGCGTGGTGCATGTGGACGCCGGGGGCTACGACGCCTTCTACCATATCGCGGCCCCGGACGTCCTGGCGCAGCTCGGGCGGATCGTCGCGGCGGACGGCATCCGGCTGCTGAACTTCCACCACTTCATGAATTTCGGCGTCAACACGATGCGGGCGCTGGGCGTGCCGGCGGTGCTGACGCTGCATGAGTTCCTCGCGGTCTGCCACCACTCCGGCCAGATGGTGACGCGGCCGGCGCGGCACCTCTGCGCCGAGGCGACGGCCGAGGCCTGCGCCACCTGCTTCCCGGAGCGCGGCGCCGGCCGCTTCGCCATGCGCCGGCGCTTCCTGCTGGAAGCGCTGGGGGCCTTGCAGGGCTTCGTCTCGCCCAGCCACTTCCTCGCCGGGCGGATGGCGGACTGGGGCCTGCCGCGGGAGCGGATCGTGGTGATCGAGAACGGGCTGCGCGATGCCTCGCCGCCGGCGCCGCTGAAGCCGGCGGGGGAGGAGCCCTGGGTCTTCGGCTATTTCGGCCAGATCAACCCCTTCAAGGGGGTGGAGCTGCTGCTGGAGGTGGCGGCGCTGGTCGAGGCGGATGCCGAGCTGGCGGGGCGGGTCCGCATCCGCATCCATGGGGTGATGATCGGCCAGCCGGCGGAATTCGTGGCGCGTTTCCAGGCGGCGGTGGCGCGGCATGCCTGCCTCGATTTCGTCGGCGCCTACGACAATGCCTCGGTCGGGCGGCTGATGCGGGCCTGCGACTACGTGGTGGTGCCGAGCACCTGGTGGGAGAATTCCCCGGTGGTGATCCAGGAGGCCTTCCAGGCCGGGCGGCCGGTGCTCTGCAGCGACATCGGCGGCATGGCGGAGAAGGTGGTGGATGGCGTCTCCGGCCTGCAGTTCCGCGTGGGCAACCGGCAGGACCTGTTGCGGGCGATGCGGGCGGCGGTGCAGCCAGGGGTGCAGGCGGGGCTTTGCGCCGGGCTGCCGGCGGTGAGCGACCGGGTGGCGATGGCGCGGGCCTATCTGGCGGCCTTCGCCGGTTTCGCTACCCCGTCCGCCAGCGCGGCGCCATCCAGGCCCTCGCCCGCATCGGGCCCCGTCCCGTCTGCACCCTGACCGGCACCAGCCGGTAGTCCGCGCCTTCATAGGCGGCGAGGCGGGCACAAGCGGCGGGACCGGCGCGCAGCAGGGCGCCCTCGGTCACCGTGCCGGGCCGCGCGACCAGCGTGGGATAGGGCGTGCCGCGCAGCGCCACCCGGGCATAGCCGGGGAGGCGGGCGGGACGCAGGCGGCGGGGCAGCGCCGGCTCCCCGCTCTGGCGGGCCAGCACCCGGGGGTCGAGCAGGGTGCCGTAGAGGAAGAGCAGCACCCGCTACTCGACCTTCATCTGGAGCTCCGCGACCAGGGGCCGGATCTGGGCGATCTGGGCGCGGACCGCAGCGCCGAAGACCTCCGGCGTGTCGCCGCCCGGCTCGGCGCCGAGCTCGGTGATGCGGCGGACGACGTCGGGGTGCTGGGCCGCCGCGGCGATTTCCCGGTGCAGCCGGGCCAGCACCGGCGCCGGGGTGCCGGCCGGGGCGAAGAAGCCGTTCCAGCCGAGCAATTCGACGCCCGGAAAACCCTGTTCCCGCACCGTCGGCACATCCGGCAGCGCCTTGGCGCGGCTGGCGGCGAGGGTCGCGATAGGGCGCAGGACGCCGGCGCGGATATTGCCGAGCGAGGAGGAAAGCTGGTCGCCGCCGAAGTGGATGCGCCCGGCCAGCATGTCCTGCACCAGCGGCGCGGCACCGCGGAAGGGGATGTGGTCCATCGGGATGGCGCCATCGCGCTTCAGCACCTCCCCCACCAGGTTGATGGTGCTGCCGGGGCCGGTGGAGCCGTAGAAGACATCCCCGCGGGGCTTGGCCCAGGCGATGAATTCGCGCAGGTCCTTGGCCGGCACCTGCGGGTTCACCAGCAGCATCATCGGCACGTTGGCGCCCATCGAGATGGGGGCGAAGTCACGCTCGATGGAATGCGGGGCGCGGCCGGCGAATTCCAGCGCGGCGGTGGTGCTGCAGAAGGTCAGGTTGTGGAACAGCAGCGTGTGGCCATCGGTCGACTTGGCGACGACATCGGCACCGATCGAGCCGCCGCCGCCGCCGCGGTTCTCGACCACGACGGATTGGCCCAGCGTCTCGGTCAGCCGCTGGGCATAGAGCCGGGCCAGCAGGTCCGTCGTGCCGCCGGCCGGGAAGGGCACGATGATGCGGATGGGACGGCTCGGCCAGGCCTCCTGGGCGCGCAGGCCGGGGCTGGCCAGCAGGCCGGCCGCGAGGGCCGCCACATGGCGTCTGGTGATGGGCATCCCGGTCTTTCCTTCCCTTGATTGCAGTCAGGATGCGGAGGGGGCGGGCCCGGCGTCAATCGGCAGCGCCCGGGTCGCGGGCAGGATGATGGTCATGCGGGTGCCCTGGCCGGGGACGGACGCGACCTCCAGCGTGCCGCCATGCGCTTCGACGAAAGCCTTGGCGAGCGGCAGGCCCAGCCCGGCGCCGCCCGCGCGGCGGCGCAATCCTTCGTCCAGCTGGCGGAAGGGCTCGAAGGCGCGCGGCAGGTCGTCCGCGGCCATGCCGGGGCCCTCGTCGGCGACCCAGATGCGATAGCCGAGGCGGGCATCGAAGCTGGCGCCCAATTCCACCCGGCCGCCGGCGGGGGAGAATTTCACGGCATTGGCCGCGAGGTTGGCGATGGCCTGGCGCAGCCTGCCGGCATCGCCCTGCAATGCCGGCAGGCCGGGCGGTGGCGCCGGGCGGTCCAGCCGGATATTGCGGGTTGCGGCCTCGGGCAGGACCAGCCCCGCGGCTTCGTCGATCAGCTCCGGCAGCGAGACGCGCGCCTCCGCCAGGGTCAGGGCGCCGGATTCGACCCGCGCCTGGTCGAGCATGGCATTGAAGACGCCGAGCAGGTGGTGGCCGGCGCCGATGACGTGGCCGGCGAATTCGAGCCGGTCGGCCTTCGGCAACTCCTCCGTCCGCAGCAATTCGGCAAAGCCGATGATGGCGTTCAGCGGGGTGCGCAGCTCATGCCCCAGGGTGCCGAGCAGCAGGCTTTTCGCCCGGCTGGCGGCCTCGGCGCGGTCCTTCTCGGCCGCGAGACGGGACATGGCCTGGGCACGGCGCCCGGCCTCGAGGGCGACCGCGGCAAGATCGGCGAGCGAGGCCATGAAGCCCTTGTCCTCGGCGGTCCAGGTGCGTGGGCGCAAGGGGCTGCAGGCGGAGACGATGCCGAGCACTTCCTGTCCGGTGCGGATCGGCGCCGTCAGCATCGCGCCGATGCCGAAGGGGCGGATGTAGACCTCGCGCAGATGGACGATGCGGTCATCGGCCAGGGCATCTTCCGCGGCGATCTGCCGTCCCGCCTGCAGCGCGGCCTCGAAGCCGGGCGGGAATTGCAGCCGTTCCAGCCTTTGCCGCTTGGGATTGTCGGCCGGCAGGGGCTGGCCATGGGCATCGACCACGACGACCAGCGCCAGATCCTGCTCCATCGGATCATGCAGCCAGACGCCGGCATCGCAACTGCCGAGGCCCTCGATGGCGGCGACGGCGATCCCGGCCATGGCGGTGGCGAGGTCCTCACCCGCTTCCGGCATCGCGGTGACGATGC
Organism: Belnapia sp. AC561; assembly: GCF_979252845.1. NCBI lineage: Bacteria > Pseudomonadati > Pseudomonadota > Alphaproteobacteria > Acetobacterales > Roseomonadaceae > Belnapia > Belnapia sp. AC561. The sequence continues at coordinate 118,810 of NZ_CEEDBP010000006.1, read as the reverse complement.
GGGTCAGCAGCGCCGCCTGGCGTCCGAGCAGGGCGGTGCGCGCCGCGGTCTCCGCCTCCGCCCTGCGGCGTTCCGAGATATCCTCGATGACGACGACGGCGCCTTCCGGCCGGCCTTCCGCATCGCGCAGCGGCGCGGTGGAGATGGCGACGGGCAGGCGGCTGCCGTCGCGGCGCATGCGCTCCGCCTCGACGCCGACCAGCTTCTCGCCCTGGGCGGCGCCCAGGGCACGGGCCTTCGCGATCGCCTCAGGCGGGACATGCGGACCGAAGCGGCCGATGGCCTCCGCGGCGGTCCAGCCGAAGACCTGCTCGGCAGCCGGGTTCCAGTCGGTGACGAGACCGGCCGCGTCGATGGTGAGGAGGGGAAGGGGAATGGCCTCGACCACCGCGTGGAAATGGCCGGCGAGGCGGGCATGCCGGTCAGCGAGCACCCCGGCCTCGATATCCTGGCGAAGTACCTGCGACGCCATCACGGCGAGGTCGGCCAGCGCCGTCATGTCGACCGGATCGACGCCGCCCGGCCGGGGGCTGGTATCCATGCAGCAGAGCGTGCCCACCGGCCGGCCCGACGCATCCCGCAGGGGCACGCCGGCGTAGAAGCGGATGCCGGACTCGCCGGCGACCGCCTCGGAGTCGCGGAATTCGGGATCGGCCCTGGCATCGGGCACCACCATGGGGGAGTCCATGGCGATGGCGGCACCGCAGAAGGAGCCCTTGCGCGGCAATTGGCCGGTCTTCAGGCCGATCGCCGAGCGGATGCAGACGATGTCGTCGCCGACCAGGGTGATGGCCGCCAGGGGCGCCTTCAAGAGGCGTGCCGCGATATGGACCAACCGCTCCGCCGGCAGTTCCCCTCCGGCGGCGCCCTTGCGCTCCGAGGCCGCGGCATCGAGCGCAGCCGCTATCCGCCCCGGACAGCCTTCCACACCCATGGCGCATCCTTCCTCACCATGGGCAGAATTCCCGATGCGCGGACAGGTTGCAAGCGCCGCGGCAGGATGACGTCAAAAGGTCGCTTCAGTGTCCCGCATTGGCCCCGGAGAAATCCGGCGCGGCGAGACCGCTGGCGGTCAGTTGCTCGACCAGCTGGGTCTTCAGGCGCTCCAGTCCCGCCTCGGAGGAGGCTTCGCAGCGGGCGACCAGCACGGCCTGGGTATTGGAGGCACGCAGCAGCCACCAGCCGTCCTCGGTCAGCACGCGGACGCCATCGACCGCCTGGACCTTGGCACCGGATGCGGCGAGGCGGTCCTTGACCTCGGAGACGACGGCGAATTTCCGGTCCTCGGCGCAGTCGAAGCGCAGCTCCGGGGTATTGATGACCTGCGGCAGGGCGGCGCGGACCTGCGAGACCGTCTCGCGCATCCGTGCCACGATGCCGAGCAGGCGAACCGCGGAATAGGGCGCGTCGTCGAAGCCGTACCACTTGTCCGCGAAGAAGATATGGCCGGACATCTCGCCGGCCAGCGGGCTGCCGGTCTCCGCCATCTTGGACTTGATGAGGGAGTGGCCGGTCTTCCACATCAGCGGCGTGCCGCCGGCCTTGGTGATCTCGTCGAAGAGGACCTGGGAGGCCTTCACATCGGCGATGATGGTGCCGCCGGGGTGGGACTTCAGGACGTCCCGCGCCAGGATGACCAGGAGCTGGTCGCCGAAGAGGATATGGCCCTCGTTGTCGACGATGCCGATGCGGTCGGCGTCGCCGTCGAAGGCGATGCCCAGGTCGGCGCCGGTGCGGGCGACCTCGGCGATGAGCTGCTCGAGGTTCTTCGCCACGGTCGGGTCGGGATGGTGGTTCGGGAAGGTACCGTCCACGTCGCCGTTGATGACGGTATGCTCGCCCGGCAGCCGGCCGGCGAGGACCTTGGTGATGTCGCAGCCCGAGCCATTGCCCGGATCCCAGACCACCTTCAGCTTGCGGTCGCCGCCGTCGTAGTCCTGCAGCACGCGGTCGGCGTAGTCATGGGCGATGTCGACCTGGCGGTCGCTGCCCTCGGTGGAGACGGGCACGACGTCGCCCTCGGCGGCCATGCGGCCGATCTCCTGGATCTGCGCACCGAAGAAGGGCTTCTTGCCCAACATCATCTTGAAGCCGTTGTAGTCCGGCGGGTTGTGGCTGCCGGTGACCATGACGGCGCCGTCGGCTTCCAGCTTGTAGCCGGCGAAATAGAGCATCGGCGTCGCCACCAGGCCGACGCGCAGCACCTCGAGGCCGCAGGCGCGGAGGCCGGCGACCAGCTGCGGCTCGAGGTCCGGGGAGGAAAGGCGGCCGTCATAGCCGACGGCGACCTTGGTACCGCCGCCGCGGACGAGGATCGAGCCGAAGCAGCGGCCGATGGCGAAGGCATCCTCCGGCTGAAGGGTTTCGCCGATGATGCCGCGGATGTCGTATTCCCGCAGCACGGTGCCGTGGAACTGGTGATTGAAGACGGACATCGGGGGATCCTGCGGGGAGGGATGGCCGGGTCTGGCCCGGCCATGACGTTAAATGAGGACTCAGTATCGCCGGGTCAGGCGTATCGTTTCATGATATCCCGCATGGCCGGGGCCATGTCCGGGCGCGCCAGGGCGAAGGCGACCTGGGCTTCGAGGTAGCCGGCCTTGTCGCCGCAGTCGAAGCGCTTGCCCTGGTAGCGGACGCCGTGGAAGGGCTGGTGGCCGATCAGCTTGGCCATGCTGTCGGTCAACTGGATCTCGTTGCCGGCGCCGCGCTCCATCTTGGCGAGATGGCCGATCACCTCAGGCATCAGCACGTAGCGGCCGATGACGGTGAGGTTGGAGGGCGCCTGATCGACCGGCGGCTTCTCCACCAGGCCCTTGACCTCGACCAGGTTGCCGGTGCTGGCGCCGGGGTCGATGACGCCGTAGCGGTTGACGATCTCGCGTGGCACTTCCTCGATGGCGACCACGTTGCCGCCGGTCGCGGCATAGGCGTCGGCGAGCTGCTTGGTGCAGGAGACGTCGCACTGCATGAGGTCGTCGGGCAGCAGGATGGCGAAGGGGTCGTCGCCGATGAAGGCCCGGGCACACCAGATGGCATGGCCGAGGCCGAGCGGGACCTGCTGGCGGGTGGTGATGATGGAGCCGGGCGGCAGCGCCTGGGCATGGAGCATGTCCAGCTCCTTCTGCTTGCCGCGCTCGATGAGGGTCTTCTCCAGCTCGAAGGCGACGTCGAACTGGTCGACGAGCATCACTTTGCCGCGCCCGGTCACGAAGCAGAATTCCTCGATCCCGGCGGCGCGGGCTTCCTCCACCGCGTATTGGATCAGCGGCTTGTCCACCACCGGGAGCATTTCCTTCGCCATGTTCTTGGTGGCGGGCAGGAAGCGGGTTCCGAGACCGGCAACCGGGAAAACGGCCTTCTTCAGCGGCTTCTGGGCGGGCAAGGGCCTCTCCTGGCGTAGTTGAAGGGTGGGGCGTTCAGGGTGCGCAAGATACAGGGCAGACATGCCACGCGCCCCGGCCCCGAGCAATGGCCGCGGCAGAACACGACCTGGTTGCTCACGGAAGCAGCAGGTCACGCGCCTGGTTGATACGGGCGGCCAACCAGTCGCTGCCCCCATGATCAGGGTGGGCGGATCGCATCAGCCGGCGATGCGCGGCGCGGATGGCCTCGGCCGTGGCGCCCTCGTCCAGGCCGAGCACGGCCAGGGCCTCCGGCCGGGTCATCGGGCCATCGGGCGCGGGGGGGGCGGCATCCCGCCAATCCGGCTGGGCGCGGTCGAGCCAAGCTTCCAGCAGCGGCACGCTATCGGAATCGGTGCCGCGGCATTCGGCGAGCAGGGCAAGGGCCTCGGGCAGGGTCAGCTCGGCCAATTCCCGCCCGGCATGGGGACCGCGCAGGATGCGGCCCGACATCTGGCCGGTCCCGTGGTCGAGCTGCATGGCAAGGGTGGCGGTTTCCACCGTGCTGGCATCCGCCGGAGGCTCCCGCGCGAAGCGTCGCGCGGCCAGCCAGCCTTGCAGCCGGCGCCACAGGATCGGGGCGAAGAACGCCAGGCTCCAGACGAATTGCAGGCCGCGGCCGGTGACCAGGATCAGCAGCAGCGCGGCACCGCCGACGATCGCCAGAAGCACCAACCCGGCCTTGCGGATGGCAGCGGGCGGGGCGGTGGCGAGGACGCGCAGCAGCCAGAGACCGAAGATCAGCCCGCCGGTGCCGAGTGCCAGCCAGACCACGACGGGTCAGCCGCCCTTCGGCGCGGGAAGCTGCCCGGCGATGCGCTGCGCCGCTGCGCCGGGCAGCCGGGTGAGGGCGGCGCGGCCGCCGGCGGCATAGGCGGCGACGGCTCGCAGCAGGTCCCGGAGCCCGGCGGCACTGGAGGCATCGAAGGGCGCATAGGCGCCGCCGGAAACCTTGGCGATCTGGCGGAAGGCCTCGGCGGAGCGGGGATTGCCGCCTTCATGGAAGGCGAAGACCGGCGTGCCATGCAGCCCGAGCTGGCCCGCGGCATGGCACAGCGGGTCGAGCGGTTCCTCCACCGCGTCGCCGACCAGGACCAGGGCATGGATGCGGTCCCGCTTGGTCTCGCCCAGGACATGGTCCAGCACCCGCTGGATCTGGGTCTGGCCACCGAGGCACTGCACCCCGGTCATGCGCCGGGTCAGCTCCGCCGCATCGGTCAGGAAGGGGGTGGCGGCGAATTCCTGGAAGCCGCGGAAATAGGCCAGCTGCACGGCGAGGCCCCCGAGGTCACGGGTCGCCAGGAACATCTCCCCCTGGAGCTGGCAGGCGCGGTCCCAGCTGGGCTGGCGGGAGGCGGTGGCATCCATGGCGAAGACCAGGCGGCCGCGGCGGCCGCTGGCCGGGCGGACCTGCGGCAGGCTTTCCACCTTGCGGAGGAATTCGGCAACGGCGGAAGGCCCAGGCTTGGCGGGCAGGTTGGTCATGCGGCGGAGATGGGCGGGCGGGGCGGCCTGCACCAGGGGAGGCACCCCGGGATCAGCCGGAGATGAGGCTCAGGCGGCAATCAAGGGACGGTTGGTTGCACAAAAATCCGGGTGGCGCAGGATGGGCGTGCGACAAATGGGTCAGACCACGGGCCGGACCCTGAGGCATGGAGGCGAGTATGCGGTGGCTCCGCAAGATCGGGTTGCTTGGCGGGATGGCCCTGGCGCCGGTGGCGTTGTCCCAGGTGTCGCTGGCCCAAGTGTCACTGGCCCAGATGTCACTGGTTCAGGGCAAGCCGCCGGTGCTTGCGCCCAGCCCGGCCCCGGCCCCTGCTCCGGCTCCTGGCGGCAAATTCGCGCCGGCGCCGGCGCCCGCCCCGCCGGTGGCACCGCAGGTCGATAAATTCGCGGCACCGCCGGCCCTGCCTCCGGCCACCCAGGCGGTGCCGCCGTCGGGCGGCAAGTTCAGCACGCCGCCGCCGGTGGTTGTGACTCCCGCCCCGCCGCCCGCCATGCCGCCGGCCGCCGCGCCGGCCCCGCCCATCCCGGCGAACGAGCCGCCAGCCCTTGGCCAGTTGCGGGCGCTGCTCGGGCCGGAGACCGTGCTGACCTATGCCCGTGCCGAGGTCACCGACCCGGCGACCGGGGCTTTGCGCCTGACGGATGTCCTGCTGAAGCGGCCGGATGGGCAGGTTGCGGCGCAGGAACTGACGCTCGACCGGTTGCGGCCGGATGGGATCGCCGGTGCCACCGCCCAGGGCATCACCGTCACGGCCGAGGACGGCACCGTGACGCTGGTCGGCAAGATCGAGTTGCGCGACCTGGCGGTGACCCGGCCGGCGCCGGGCGCGCAGCTGCGGCCGGACCAGGTGGCGCTCGGCTTCCTGCGGCTGGAAGCGCTGGCGGTGCAGGGCGCCCGGCCGGTGGCGATGACCGAGATCGTCATCCAGGACTACCTGCCGGGCCGGGTCGGCCGGGTCAGCGTCACCGGGCTCGATGCCCTGGTCCCGGAGGCCGGCGTGCTGGACCGGGTGAAGATCGGCCGGATGGCGCTGGAGGGGATCGACCTGCGCAGCGTGCTGACGGCGCTGGCCGCCGGCGACGTGCCGCCGCGGCCGGAGGCGGATTACTCGCTGGCGATCGAGGCGGTGACCCTGAGCCAGGGGGATGCGCCGGTCGGCTCGCTGGGCGCGCTGCGGATGGGCGGCGTGCAGGGCAAGGGCGTGCCGGACACCGGCCGGCTGACCCTGGAAGGGCTGCGGGTGGAACCCTTCCCGCTGATCGAGGACTGGCTGAAGAAGCTCGGCTATGCCGCGCTGACCGGCGATCTGTCGGCGGAGACCCGTTTCGATGCGGCGGCCGGGCGGCTGGAATTGGTCGGCTTGCTGTTCGGCGTGCGCGACGCGGCGGCCATGGGGCTGTCCTTCACCCTGGACGGGGTATCGGCGGAATCGGCGGCGAAGATGGACTTCCAGAATGCCCGACTGGCCGGCTTCGGGGCGCGCTACCTCGACCAGTCCCTGCTGCGGCGGCTGGCGGCGGTGGAGGCGGGGAGTTCCCGCCGGACCGAGCAGCAGATCCGCGATGGCTGGGCCAACCAGGCCGCCGGGGCCATGGGCGGCGGCGGCGCGGTGACGCCGGTGCTGGCCGCGGTGCAGCGGCTGCTGCGGGGCCAGGCGACCGAGGTGACGATCACCGCGGCCCCGCCGAAGCCCGTGCCGGTGACGGAATTGCCGCCCCTGGCCCTCGGTGGCCCGCCGGCGATGCAGCGGGTGCTGGGGATCACTGCGACGGCGCGGTGAGCCCCTCGGCACTGAGCCCATTCGCCTGGTGCACCGCGAGGGCCGTCATGTTGACGATGCCCCGCGCGGTGACGCTGGGGACCAGGACATGGATCGGCTTGCGCATGCCGAGCAGCATGGGGCCGAGCTGCAGCCCATCGGCCGCGGCCTTCAGCAGGTTGAAGCTGATGTTCGCGGCATCGAGGCCCGGGAAGACCAGCAGGTTGGCCATGTCCTTCAGGGGTGAGGCCGGGACGGCGCGGGCGCGGATGGCCGGGACCAGGGCGGCATCGGCATGCATCTCGCCATCCACTTCCAGCTCCGGGGCACGGGCGCGGATCAGCGGCAGGGCCTGGCGCATGAGCCGGGCCGAGGGCGCGTTGGAGGCGCCGAAGGAGGAATGCGAGACCAGCGCCACCTTGGGGACGATGCCGAAGGCCTCGACCTGTTCGGCCGCCAGCAGGGTCATCTCGGCGATCTGCTCGACGGTCGGCTCGACGATCAAATGGGTGTCGACGAAGAACAGGGTCACGCCGGAGACGATGACGGCCGAGAGGGCATAGACCCGGTTCACGTCGGGCCGCTTGCCGATGACGTCGTAGGCATAGTGCCATTGCCGCATCCAGGTGCCGGTGCCGCCGGCCAGCACGGCATCCACCTTCCCGGCTTCGAGCAGGAGGGCGGCGGAAACGGTGGGGCGGTTGCGGACGCGACGGGCGGCGGCATCGGGCGGCACCCCGCGGCGGCCGACCTTGTCCTGATACAGGGCGATCAGCGGCTCGAAGACCGCGTCGTCCTGTTCCGGGTCCAGCACCTGGACGGATTCGGAGAAATCCATCCGGAGGCCCATGGCCTTGGCCTTGGCCTCGATGACGGCGCGGCGGCCGATCAGCACCGGCTCGGCGATGCCGTCGTCCAGCACGGTCTGCACGGCGCGGAGGACGCGTTCATCCTCGCCTTCCGTGTAGGCGACGCGGCGGGGGCTGGTCTTGGCCGCCTCGAACATCGGCCGCATGAGGTTGCCGGAGCGGAAGACGAAGCGCTCCAGCTCCCGCCGGTAGGCGGTGAAATCGGCGATGGGGCGGCGGGCGACGCCGCTGGCCATGGCGGCCCGGGCCACGGCGGGGGCGACCTCGAGGATCAGCCGGGGGTCGAAGGGCTTGGGGATGATGTAGTCGGCGCCGAAGACCGGGGCGGCGCCGCCATAGGCGGCGGCGACGACCTCACTGGCCTCGACCCGGGCCAGGGCGGCAATGGCATCCGCCGCAGCCACCTTCATCGCCTCGTTGATCGTCGTCGCGCCGACGTCCAGCGCGCCGCGGAAGATGAAGGGGAAGCAGAGGACGTTGTTGACCTGGTTGGGGTAGTCGGTGCGGCCGGTGGCGACGATGGCGTCGGGCCGGACGGCGCGGACCGCCTCCGGATGGATTTCCGGTTCCGGATTGGCCAGCGCCAGGATCAGCGGCCGGGGGCCAAGCTTGTTCAGCCATTCCGCCTTGAGGACGCGCGGCGCCGAGAGGCCAAGGAAGACATCGGCGCCGTCCAGCACCTCCTCGAGCAGGCGGGCATCGGTGTGGCGGGCGTAGCGGGCCTTGTAGGGGTCCATCGCCTCGGTGCGGCCCTCGTAGACCACGCCGGCGATGTCGCAGACGGTGATGTTCTCCTTCTTCAGGCCCATGGTCACCAGCAGGTCGAGGCAGGCCAGCGCCGCGGCGCCGCCGCCGGTATTGACCAGCTTGATGTCCTCGATCCGCTTGCCCTGCAGCACCAGGCCGTTGCGGACCGCGGCGGCGACGATGATGGCGGTGCCATGCTGGTCATCGTGGAAGACCGGAATCCGCATCCGCTCGCGCAGCCGGGCCTCGACCTCGAAGCATTCGGGGGCCTTGATGTCCTCGAGGTTGATGGCGCCGAAGGAGGGCTCGAGGGCGGCGATGACCTCGATGAGCCTCGAGGGGTCGCGTTCCTCGATCTCGATGTCGATGGAATCGATGCCGGCGAATTTCTTGAAGAGGACTGCCTTGCCCTCCATCACCGGCTTCGAGGCCAGGGCGCCGATGGCACCCAGGCCGAGCACGGCGGTGCCATTGGTGATGACCGCCACCATATTGCCGCGGGCGGTATAGTCCCAGGCGGCGTCGGGGTTGGCGGCGATCTCCTCGCAGGCGGCGGCGACGCCGGGGGAATAGGCGAGGCCGAGGTCACGCTGGGTGGCCATGCGCTTGGTCGGCTCGATGGCGAGCTTTCCGGGCCGCGGGTAGCGGTGGTAGTCGAGCGCGGCCTTGCGGAAATCCTCGTCCATGCTTCGGTCCCCTTCTGCTGCCACCTTAGCGGAAAGCGGCGGAGGGCCCAAAGCGGCGCGGCACGGGACGGCGCATCGTCAGGAGGATTTGGGAAGATGGTGCGGTCGAGAAGATTCGAACTTCCAAGGGGTTTCCCCCACCAGCACCTCAAGCTGGCGTGTCTACCATTCCACCACGACCGCAAACCGGGCAGAGGCGGGGCGTATAGCGGATGAATGCGCCGGGTTCAACGGGCCAAGTGGCGGTCGGGCAGCCGCAATGGGAAATCGCCGAGGGGCCGGTGCCCTATGAGGCGGCGCTGGCCCGGATGGAGGCGCGGGTCGCCGCGATCCGGGCCGGGGCGGAGCCGGAACTGGTCTGGCTGGTGGAGCATCCGCCGACCTATACCGCCGGGACCTCGGCCACGCCGGAGGGGCTGGTCGATGCCCGATTCCCGGTCTTCCGGGCCGGGCGGGGCGGGCAATGGACCTATCACGGGCCGGGCCAGGTGACCGGCTACGTGATGCTGGACCTGGCCGAGCGGGGGCGGGACATCCGCGCCTATGTCCACAACCTCGAGGACTGGGTGATCCGCACCCTCTGGCGCTTCAACGTGGTGGGTGAGCGGCGCGAGGGCCGGGTCGGCATCTGGGTGGCCGATAAGGCACGGGGCACGGAGGCCAAGATCGGCGCCATCGGCGTGCGGGTGACCCGTTGGGTGAGCTGGCATGGGGTGGCGCTGAACGTGGACCCGGACCTGTCGCATTTCGGCGGCATCGTGCCCTGCGGGATCAGCCAGCACGGCGTCACCAGCATGCACGACCAGGGCGTGCTGGCGACGATGGAGGAGGTGCAGGCCGCGATGCGGGCCTGCTGGACGGAGGTCTTCGGCTGACCTCCGCCATCCCGCCGGGGTCTATCCCTTCGGGATGATCCTGGCGGCCCGCAGCCGGGTAAACAGGTCGAAGAAGGCCTCGTCCGTCGCCTGGTAGTCGAGGAAGCCGAGGCGGCGGCTCTTGCTCATGTCGGTGACGACCTCGATCGGCCGGCCGAGGTCGGCATCGGTATGCCAGGCGGAGGCGAGGCGGCCGAGGTCGGGCTCGGCCAGGCCATGGCGGCGGGCGATATCGGCCCAGGCCGGCGCGGCATCGGCCAGCTGTTCCGCCAAGGGCGTGCCCTCCCCCGGGAAGGGCGCCGGCGTCAGCCCGAACCATTGGGCGATGCGGCCCCACATCCAGCTCCAGCGGAAGACATCGCCATTGACCACGTTGAAGGCCTGGTCCCGTGCCGCCGGCGTGGTCGCGGCCCAGGTCAGGTGCCGCGCCAGCAGCCGCGCATCGGTCATGTCGGTCAGCCCGTTCCATTGCATGGCCGAGCCGGGGAACAGGAAGGGGCGGCCGGTCTCCCGGCAGAGGGTCGCATAGGCGGCCAGGGTGACGCCCATGTTCATCGCATTGCCGATGGCATAGCCGATGATGGTATGCGGGCGATGGACGCTCCAGCCGAAGCCGTCGCGGGCGGCGGCGGCGAAGACCTCGTCCTCCTGGGCATAGTAGAAATTCTCGATATCGAGGCGCGGCTGCTCCTCCCGGAAGGGCGTCGCGGGCAGGCTGCCTTTGCCATAGGCCTCGAAGGGGCCGAGGTAGTGCTTGAGGCCGGTGACCAGGGCGACGTGCTGCAGACCTCCATCCGGGCGCAGCGCATCGAGCAGGTTGCGGACCATCGCGGCATTGACGCGGATATTCTCCGCCTCGGTCGGCTGGCGCATCCAGGTGGTGAGGAAGACATGGCTGGGGCGCAGCCCGGCCAGGGCGGTCCGCAGCGCGGAGGGGTCGAGCAGATCGGCGGCGACCGGCCGGATGCCGTCGCCCTCGGCCGGCGGGCGCCGCGCGAAACCGGCGACCTGCCAGCCCTGCCCGGCCAGATGCCGTGCGAGGGTATTTCCCACGATGCCGCTGACGCCCACCACCAAAGCCGATCCGACCATGCCTGCCTGTCCCTGAATGCGGCCGGCAGTTGGGGAGGCAGGACGCCTGGGGCCAGACGGGACCGGCCAACGCCGGATCACCAAGCCGTGGTCAGGCGGTGGCGACGGTTCCCATCCGGCGGATGAAGCCGCCGCCCAGCACCCGGTCGCCATCATAGAGCACGCAGGCCTGGCCCGGCGCGGCAATGGCCGGCACGGCCGGCGTCACCCGCAGCACCTCGGACGACGTGTCCCAGCAGGCCATGGCGGGCTGCGGCACTTCCCGCGCCCGCAGCTTCACCTGGCAAGCCAGCGGCTGCCGGGGGGGCGGGCTGAGCCAATTCAGCTCGGCGACCTCGATCTCGGCCTGCGGCAGCGCGGCGCGGGGACCGACGACCACACGGCGGCGGCCCGGCTCGACCGCGGCGACATAGAGCGGCTGGTCGCCATCGCGGGAGGCCTGACCGAGGCCGCGGCCCTGGCCGACGGTATAGCGGGCGATTCCGGCATGCTGGCCGAGGACGCGGCCATCGAGATGGACGATCTCGCCGGCCTCGGCGGCATCGGGGCGGAATTTCGCCACCACGTCGGAATAGCGGCCTTCGGGGACGAAGCAGATGTCCTGGCTATCCGGCTTCTCCGCCACGGCGAGGCCGAGGCGCAGCGCTTCGGCGCGGACGGCGGCTTTGTCGGGGAAGCCGCCGAGGGGGAAGCGGCAGAAGGCGAGCTGCTCGGCGGTGGTGGCGAAAAGGAAGTAGCTCTGGTCGCGGGCGGGGTCGGCGGCACGGTGGAGCTCGGCGCCGGCGGGCCCCTCGACGCGCCGGGCGTAATGGCCGGTGGCCAGGGCCTCCACGCCAAGGTCGCGGGCGAGGCCGACCAGATCCTGGAACTTCACCGACTGGTTGCAGCGGACGCAGGGGATGGGGGTTTCGCCGCGGGCATAGCTATCGGCGAAATCCTGCACCACGGCGTCGCGGAAGCGGGCCTCGCGGTCCAGCACGTAGTGGGGGATATCGAGGGTATCGGCCACGCGGCGGGCGTCGTGGATGTCCTGGCCGGCGCAGCAGGCGCCTTTTCGGCTGGTGGCCGCACCGTGGTCATAGAGCTGGAGCGTGGCGCCGATGACCTCGTGGCCCTCGGCCTTCAACAGGCCGGCGACCACGCTGCTGTCCACCCCGCCGGACATGGCGACGAGAATTCTCACCGTGCGGCGTCCAGGCCCTGCTGCCAGAACCGCTGTTCCAGCCGCGCAGCCTCGCTGAAGGTCGCGCTCAGCAGGGCGAAACGCGCCTCGCCGCCATGGCTGACGCCGAGCGCATCGATCCGCGCCGCGGCGGCGCGGGCCATGGCCTGATAGGCGGGGGCGGCATAGGCATCGATCCAGCTCTGGTAGGCATTGCCCTCGGCCTGGCGGCGCGGGTCGGCCATGATGCGCAGCGCCACCTCGCCATAGCCGACGGTGCAGGGTGCCAGGGCCACCTCCAGGTCGAGGATGTCGCCGGCCAGGCCGCGGTCGATGACGTAGCGGGTATAGCTGACCGTCTCGGCGGATTCCGGGGTGCCGCGGACCTCGGCCTCGGGGATGCCCCAGTCCTCGCAATACTTCAGGTGGAGCAGCGTCTCCGAGAGGATGGCACCGATCGAGGCGGTCTTGTCGCGCATCGCCTCGATGCTCTCGGCCTTGAAGACCGCCAGCGCCTTGGCCCGGGCGAAATGGATCAGGAAGAGGTAGTCCTGGATCAGGTAGCGGCGGAAGGCGGGCAGGGGTAGCGAGCCGTCGGACAGGCCCTGGCAGAAGGGATGCCAGGTATAGGCCGCCCAATCCTGCGCGCAGGCGTCCCGCAGCTTGCGGTAAAGCCCGCCCTCGCTGCCGAAATCGTCCCAGGCGTCAGCCACCGGCGTTCCGGGTGCCGGCCGGCAGCTTCACCACCAGCCCGTCCAGCTCATTGGTCATGATGATCTGGCAACCGAGGCGGCTGGTCTCCTGCAGGTCGAAGGCGAGGTCGAGCATGTCTTCCTCATCCTCGGTCGGTTCGGCCAGCTGCTTGAACCAGCTGCCATCGACGATGACGTGGCAGGTGGAGCAGGCGAGCGAGCCCTCGCAGGCGCCCTCGATATCGACGCCGTGCTTATGCGCGATCTCGAGCACGGAGAGGCCAAGGGGGGCGTCCACTTCCCGCTTGGTGCCGTCACGCTCGACGAAGGTCATCTTGGGCATGGTATCTTACTGCTCCGGACGGGCGGCGTGGCGCCAGCCGGCGGCAAGCGCTGCCGCGGCCCGGTCCACATCCTGCGGCGAGGTAAAGCGGCCGATCCCGATCCGCAAGGTGGCGCGTGCTTCCGCCTCCGGCATTCCGAGCGCCTGGAGCACATAGGAAGGCTCGACCGCGGCCGAGGAGCAGGCGGAGCCGGTGGAAACGCAGACCTCCGGGCTGGCGGCCATGATCGCCTGGGCATCGACCGGGCCGGGAAAGGTCAGGTTGAGGTTGCCGGCGACGCGCTGGTCCGGGCTGCCATTCACCCTGAGTTCGGGAATTTCAGCCTGCAAGGCTGCCAGGAAGCGGTCGCGCTGACCGGCGATGCGGCCGGTATCGAGCATCATCTCGATCGCCGCGACCCGGGCGGCCTCCCCCAGCCCGATAATGAGCGGGGCGGGGAGGGTGCCGGAGCGGAAGCCGCGTTCCTGGCCGCCGCCGGAGAACAGCGGTGCCAGCCGAACGCGGGGACGGCGGCGGACGTAGAGGGCGCCGATGCCCTTCGGGCCGTAGATCTTGTGGCCGGAGATCGAGAGGAGGTCGGCGCGGATCTCCTCGACATCGAGCGGGATGCGGCCGCAGGCCTGGGCGGCATCGGTATGGAAGAGCGCGCCGGCCGCCTTGGCGACCTCGCCGATGGCGGCCAGATCCTGGACCACGCCGATCTCGTTGTTCACCGCCATGACGGTGACCAGCAGGGTACGGTCATCGACCGCCGCACGCAGCAGGTCGAGGTCGGCGAGGCCATCGGGACGGACCGGCAGGATCACCGGCTCGAAGCCCTCGGCTGCCAGGTCGCGGACCGATTCGAGGACGCATTTGTGCTCGGTCGCCAGGGTGACGATGCGGCGGCGGTCGGTCCCCTGTTGCGCGGCGAAGCGGGCAGCGCCCTTGATGGCGAGGTTGTTCGCTTCGGTGGCGCCGGAGGTGAAGACGATCTCCCGCGCATCGGCACCGATCAGCCCGGCGACCTCGGCCCGGGCAGCCTCCACCGCCTCCTCCGCTTCGCGTCCCATGGCATGCTCGACGCTATGGGGATTGGCGAAATTCTCCTCCCACCAGGGGCGCATGGCGGCCAGCACCCGGGGATCGAGCGGCGTGGTCGCGTGGTTGTCGAGGTAGATCGGGCGGTTCGGGCGCATGGCTGGCAGTTTGCCCTTCAGGCCACGGATTTCGAGAGGCGCGCACGCATGGCTGCCCAGGCGAGGAGGAAGCGCTCGGCCGCATCCTCCGGCGCATTCCAGGGCAGGGAGACGCGGATGCCGCAGCCGGCCAGCGGGCCGAGCCCCATGGCGGCCAGCACCGGGCTGCGGGCGACCTTGCCGGAGGAGCAGGCGGCACCGGCGGAGATGCGGATGCCGGCGAGGTCCATGGCGATCACCTGGGTCTCGGCCGGGACGCCGGGCAGCAGCAGGCAGGTGGTATTGGCGAGGCGCGGGGCCCCGGCGCCGGCCACCAGGGCCTCGGCACCGGCCTCGATCCGGTCCCGCAGCGCGGCGAGGCGGGCGGGGTCCTTGGGCGCCGCGGCGGCGGCGGCGAGGCCGGCGATGGCGGGCAGCGGCTCCGTCCCGCCACGGCGGCCGCGTTCCTGGCCGCCACCGGCGATCAGCGCCGGCAGGGTCAGCCCGGGCCGCAGCAGCAGCGCCCCGGCCCCGGGCGGACCACCGAGCTTATGGCCGGAGATGGCGATCGAATCGGCGTCCTGCGGCAGCGGCATCCGGCCGGCCGCCTGGACCGCATCGACATGCAGCAGGGCCCCCTGGGCCTGGCAGAGGGAAGCGGCCTCCGCCAGCGGATGCAGCACGCCGGTTTCGTTGTTGGCCGCCATCAGGCAGACCAGCGCCGGCGGGCCGGGCAGCATCCTGGCCAGGGCATCGAGGTCCAGGGTGCCGTCGGGCCGGACCGGGATCACCTCGGCATCTGGGCCAGCCGCGGCGAGAACGGCAGGATGCTCGGTGGCACCGACCAGGATCCGCCGGCCCTGGCCGAGGCCATGAATGGCCAGGGCATTGGCTTCGGTGCCGCCGCTGGTGAAAACGACCTCGCCGGCACGAATGCCGAAGCTTTGGGCCACCGTTTCGCGAGCATCCTCCAGGCGTCGCCGCGCGGCCCGGCCATGGCCATGGACCGAGGAAGGGTTGCCGCCGGCATCGAGGGCCGCCAGCACCGCGGCGCGGGCTTCCGGCCGCAACGGCTCGGTCGCATTGGCATCGAGATAGAGCGGCGTCATTGGGCGGCGTCTGCCGCCTGCGGGCAATCGGCGCTGGGGATGGCGGCACGGCCGAGGACATTGCCGGCCACCACATCCGCCAGCGTCACATTGGCCAGGAACAGCCGGATCTGCTCGCCCAGCTCGGACCAGAGGTCGTGGGTGAGGCAGCGGTTGCCGGCGAGGCAGCCGGGGGAGCCCTCCTCGCAGCGGGTGGCGCGGAGGGGCTCGTCGACCGCATCGATGATGGCGGAGACGGGGATGGCCTCCGCCAGGCGGGCCAGGCGATAGCCGCCGCCGGGGCCGCGCGCCGACGCAACAAGCCCCGCCCGGCGCAAATGGCCGAACAACTGTTCGAGATAAGCGACCGAGAGTTGTTGGGCTTGCGCGATATCCGCCAGGGAAACCGGCCGGGAGACAGGCTTTCCTTGGCTTACGGCGGCGCAGACCGCTTCCTGACGGGCGGCCAATTCAACCATCGCCATGACGGCATAGCGACCACGGGTGGAAAGTCGCATGGCTCAGACCTCTACCATCGGGCGCGCCGGGAGCGGCTTTGGTGGCCCTGATCAAGGAACATGGGGGCCATGCCTTGAATCCGTTATGAAACTCGGGAGCGGATGCCTATATTCCCGTCACCCTCGGATCCGGGAGCCTGTCCGGGGGTGCCGACCATGAACCGGAGCCGAAGCCGCGCGATGAACCTTTCCTCAGCGGAGGACATCGCATCGATCAGGCTAATTTGTCCGACCTCCCTAGTCAACCATTGGGGCGGATGGGCAAGGCGGGACATGCGAGGGGGCTGGTGTGGTGCCAGCCAGGACTTCCCCACCAAGCGTCAGTGCGCGCTTGGCCTGTCGGCGGACCCAGCTTTCCCGTCGGTAGCCCAGACGCGCGCGGCACAACCGGAATTGGACCCACGGGACGATGCCTGAGGTCATGTTCGCCGGCCCTGACGGCCGGCTTGAAGGCCGCTACCACCATTCGAAGCAGCCGAACGCCCCGGTCGCGCTCGTGCTGCACCCGCACCCGCTGCATGGCGGGACCATGAACAACCGGGTGACCTACGCCCTCTACCAGCGCTTCCAGGCGATGGGTTTTTCCGTCCTGCGCTTCAATTTCCGCGGGGTTGGCCGCAGCCAGGGGCGCTACGACGGCGGTATCGGGGAGATTTCGGATGCGGCTTCCGCATTGGACTTCCTGCAGGCGGTGAACCCGAACTCGCATAGCCTCTGGGTCGCCGGCTATTCCTTCGGCTCCTATGTCGGGATGCAGCTGCTGATGCGGCGGCCCGAGATGGGCGGCTTCGTCTCCATCAGCGCGCCCGCCAGCCACTACGACTTCGGCTTCCTCGCCCCTTGCCCCTGCAACGGCCTCATCCTGCATGGCGCGGCGGATGAGCTGGTGCCGGAATCCTCGGTGAAGAAGCTGGTCGACAAGCTGAACACCCAGCGTGGCATCACCATCGACTATCGGGTGATGCAGGGTGCCGGCCATGTCTTCACCCCCGAGGAGACCGAGCGGGTGGTGGACATGGCGGAAGACCATGTGAACAGCCGGATGAACCGCAGCCGGATGGCCCTCGCCGCCGATTGAGTTCAGCCCGGATTTGCGGGATCAAAGGCCGGCGGGGCAACCCGCCGGCCTTTTCCATTTCCGGGGTACCCTCGCATGATCACCCGCCGCCTGTTGCTGGCCACCCCCGCGCTGCTGCTGCCGGCGACGGCGCGGGCCGAATTCCCCGACAAGCCGCTGACCATGGTGGTGGCCTTCGCCGCCGGCGGGGGCACCGACCTCGCCGCCCGGACCCTGGCCCGCTACATGGAGAAGGACCTCGGCCAGCCGGTGGTGGTGGTGAACCGGCCGGGCGCTGGCGGCGAGATCGGCTTCGCCGAGCTGGCCCGGGCAAGGCCGGACGGGCTGACCATCGGCTTCATCAACACCCCCCATATCGTCACCCTGCCGATCGAGCGGCGGACCCGCTTCCGGCTGGAGGATTTCTCCCCGATCGCCAATATCGTCGACGATCCCGGCGCCCTCTTCGTCCTCACCGACAGCCCCTACCGGAGCCTGGCCGATGTCATCGCCGCGGCAAAGGCGAAGCCGGAGACGATCAGCTACGGGACGACCGGCATCGGCTCGGACGACCATCTGGCGGTGATGGCCTTCGAGCGGCAGGCGGGGGTGACGCTGCTGCACGTGCCCTATGCCGGCAGCGCCCAGGTGAAGCAGGCGCTGCTCGGGCGGACCATCGCCCTCGGCTCGATGAACGTGGCGGAGGGCGTGCAGGAGAGCCGGCAGGGGCTGATGCGCATGCTGGGCCAGATGGGCGAGCGGCGGACCGAGGTCGCCGGCGATGTCCCGACCTTCCGCGAGGCGGGCTTCGACGTGGTCGAAGGCTCGATGCGCGGGATGGCGGCGCCCGCCGGGATGCCGCGGCCGGTGCTGGAGCGGCTGTCGCTGGCGGTGCGGCGGACGGTGGACAACCCGGAATTCCAGGCCAATGCGGCGCAGCAGATGCTGCCGCTGCGCTTCCTCGGCCCGGATGACTACCTGGCGGAGCTGATGGCGCTGCGGGTGAAGTACCAGGCCCTCTGGGCCGAGCATCCCTGGAGGGAATGAGCCCCATGGCGACCATCAATTGCGACATGGGCGAGGGCTTCGGCCTTTATCGCATCGGCGACGACACGGCGCTGATGCCGCTGATCGATGTCGCCAACGTCGCCTGCGGCTTCCATGCCGCCGACCCGGTGCAGATGCGGGCGACGGTGCGGCTCGCCAAGGCGCATGGGGTGGCGGTGGGGGCGCATCCCTCCCTGCCGGACCTGCAGGGCTTCGGCCGGCGCGAGATGGCGATGGGCCGGGAGGAGCTGGCGGCCTGCCTGATCTATCAGATCGGCGCGCTGTCGGGCTTCCTCGCGGCCGAGGGCATGCCGCTGAACCACATCAAGCCGCATGGCGCGCTCTATGGGATGGCGGCGCGGCAGGCGCATGTGGCGGAGGCGATCTGCGACGCGGCGGATGTCTTCCGGGTGCCGATCTTCGGCCTGCCCGGCACCCTGCATGAGACGATCTACCCGGCCCGCGGCCATCGCTACGTCGCGGAATACTATGCCGACCTGGATTATACCGATGCCGGCGGGGTGATCATCACCCGCGAACACGCCCCGGTGGACCCCACCGAGGCCGCCGCCCGCTGCCGGCGGGCCATCGCCGAGGGGCGCGGCACCTCGATCAACGGTGCCGATATCATCGTGGGCCGCGACAGCATCTGCATCCATTCGGATACGCCGAATGCCGTCGCGGTGGCGGAGGCGGTGCGCGCCGCTATTGCCACAGCCAGGACATGAGCATCCCGCCGTCGGTCCAGAGGCGGTTCAGCCCGCGGTCCATGCCCAGCACCTTGCCCGGGCCGCGGTCGAAGACCTCGCCGTAATTGCCGACCTGACGGACGACCTCGAAGGCCCAACCTGCCGGCAGGCCCCAGCCGGTGCCGACATTCTCGGTCAGGCCGAGGAAACGGCGGATCTTGGGGTCGGTGGTGGTGGCGCGGATCTCGGCGACATTGGCCTGGGTAAGGCCCATCTCCTCGGCCTGGATCAGGGCGAAGACCGCCCAGCGGGTCAGCGCCGCCCATTCCGCGTCGCCGTTCCGCACCAGCACGCCATGCGGTTCCTTGAAGACCAGCTCCGGCAGCAGCACCAGGTCGGCCGGGTTCGGCGCGGCGGCGCGGTTGCCGGAGAGGTTGATCATGTCGTTGCTGATGGCATCGCAGCGCCCGGCCTGGAAGGCGGCCTGGATGCTGGGCGGCGTATCGAAGGGGATGGTGGTGATGCGGATGTTCTTCTGCCGCGCCCAGTCGGCCAGGTTGCGCTCGATCTCGCTGGCCAGCGTCGCGCAGAAGGTGGCGCCATCGAGCTGGGCGGCGGTGGTGACGTTCAGCCGCTTGTGCACCAGCACGCCCTGGCCGGTGAAGAAATGCGGCACGGTGATGGTGAGCCCGAGCTGGCTGTCGCGGGCGATGGTCAGCGCGGTGGTGCGGGAGAGCAGGTCGACCTCGCCCGATTGCAGGGCGGTGAAGCGGGTCGCGGTGGTGGTCGGAACGAAGCGGGCCTTGGAAGCATCGCCGAACATGGCGACCGCGACGGCGCGGCAGATATCCACGTCGAAGCCGCGCCAGATGCCGTTGGCATCCGGCTGGGACATGCCGGCGAGGCCGGTTGAGACGCCGCAGCGGACCTCGCCGTTGCGCTTGACCGCGTCGAAGGTACTGCCGGCCTCCGCCGTGGCGGCAAGCCCCAGGGCCAATGCCATGGGGGTGAAGATTCTTGCCCAGCCTGCCAGGATGCGTCGCATCGTCTGCCCTCCGGTCATGCCGTGACCGCGACGAGCATGGCGCCGCGACAGCTTGGCCGCCAAGGGGG
This sequence comes from Belnapia sp. AC561, assembly GCF_979252845.1. Lineage (NCBI taxonomy): Bacteria > Pseudomonadati > Pseudomonadota > Alphaproteobacteria > Acetobacterales > Roseomonadaceae > Belnapia > Belnapia sp. AC561. The sequence goes on along the minus strand of NZ_CEEDBP010000006.1, from coordinate 99,004 downwards.
GAAGATGTCGCCGACCACCCGCATTCGCCCGGCCGAAGCGCCGGACCTGCCGATTCTGCTGGCACTCTATCGGCACCTGAACACGGATGAGCCACCCGAGCCCGAGGTCGCGGCGCGGAGTTGGCAAGCGCTGCGGGACAATCCGGCGATCACCGTCTTCCTGGCGGAGGCCGATGGCATCGCCGTCGCCACTTGCATGCTGATCGTCACCCCCTGCCTGACCCGTTCGGCGCGGCCCTTCGGCCTGATCGAGAATGTGGTGACCCATGCCGCGCATCGGCAGCGGGGCCATGGCCGGGCGGTGCTGGCCGGCGCGCTCGAGGCTGCCTGGGCGCAGGGCTGCTACAAGGTGATGCTGCTGACCGGCTCGACGCTCGAGTCCACCATGCGCTTCTACGAAGGCGCCGGCTTCCGCCGCGGCGAGAAGACCGGCTTCGTCGCCCGTCCCGGCTGAACCCCGCCGGTATTGCAACGGCGTGGCCGGCATGGTCCGATCCGCGCCAAGGAGGCCGCGCGCAACAGCGGCGACCGGGGAGGATCATCATGGAACGACGCACCCTGCTGGCCGGGCTGGCCGGCCTGCCTTTGGCCACCCCCGCGCTGGCGCAGAGCAGCTATCCCGACCGCCCGCTGACCATGGTCATTGCCTTCCCGGCCGGCGGCGGCACCGATGTCGCGGCGCGGCCGCTGGCGCGGATCATGGAGAAGTACCTCGGCCAGGCGGTGGTCATCACCAACCGGCCCGGCGCCAGCGGCGAGATCGGCTTCACCGAACTCGCCCGGGCCAAGCCTGATGGCTATACGATCGGCTTCATCAATACGCCGACCATCGTCACCATCCCCATCGAGCGGCCGGCGACGCGCTTCCGGCTGGATGATTTCTCGCCGGTGCTGAACATCGTGGACGATCCGGGCGCCATCTGGGTGCTGCCGGACAGCCCGATCCGCACCGTCGCCGACCTGGTGGCGGAGGCGAAGCGGCGGCCGGGGCAGGTCAGCTACGGCACCTCGGGCATCGGCTCGGACGACCATCTGGCGGTGCTGGCGCTGGAGCGGGTGACGGGGACCAAGTTCCTGCACATCCCCTTCGCCGGCGGCGCCCCGGTGCGGACCGCGACCCTCTCGAAGCAGATCGACCTGGCGGTGACCAACATCGGCGAGGCGATTGGCGATTTCCGCCAGGGGCTGTTCCGGCCGATCGGCCAGATGGGCACGGCACGCTGGCCGGTGATGGCGGATGTGCCGACCTTCCGCGAACAGGGCTTCGATGTCGTCGAGGGCTCCATGCGCGGCCTCGCGGCGCCGGCCGGGCTGCCGCGGCCGGTGCTGGACCGCATCGTGGATGCCGCGCGCCGCGCGGCTGAGGATCCGGAATGGCAGGCGGTGGCGACGCAGCTGGCGCTACCGCTCCGCATCCTCGGCCCGGATGAGTACCGGGCCGAGCTGGTGGCGATGAAGACGCATTACGAGACGCTCTGGGCGCAGCATCCCTGGCGGGAATAGACGGCGCTAGATGAGCTTCAGCGCCAGGAAGCCGACCACGATGCCGGCGGCGGCGACGGTGGTGACCAGCGTCAGCCGGCGCTCGATGAAGTCGCGGATCGGCGGGCCGAAGCGGCGCAGCAGGAAGGCCAGCAGGAAGAAACGCGCGCCGCGGGTGACGACGCTGGCCACCAGGAAGACCACGAAGCTGAAATGCGCCGCGCCGGAGGCGATGGTGACGATCTTGTAGGGGATCGGCGTCAGCCCCTTGATGAGAATGACCAGCGCCCCCCAGCGGTCGTACCAGCCCTGGAAGGTGACCATGGCATCGGCATGGCCATAGGCACGGAGCACCGGCATCGCCAGGGCATCGAAGAGGTAGTAGCCGATGATATAGCCGAGGATGCCGCCCAGCACCGAAGCAACGGTGCAGATCGCCGCATAGCGATAGGCCGATTCCGGCTTGGCGATGCACATGGGAATGAGCATGGCGTCGGGCGGGATGGGGAAGAAGCTGCTCTCGGCGAAGCTGACGCCGGCGAGATAGGCCGGTGCGCGGCGATGGGCCGCCAGCGCCAGTACGCGGTCGTAGAGTGCACGCAGCATCGATGGTCCCCCGGGGCAATGCAGGGGGCCTTCGCATGCCACCGCCCCGGGCGCAATTCACGGGACGATGGCCCTGCACCACAAGCATGTGGGCGACAAGGGGCCATGCGCGCAGCGCGGTTGTCCGCAGGGGCCCTGCAATGCTCTCATGTCAGGCGAATGTGAGGAGACCATGCATGTCCGGCCTGACCGCCCCCGGCGCCCGTAGGGCGGTCGGCCTGCTGCTTGTCTGTGGCGTGGTGACCGCGGCCCTGGCCATGGGCCTGCGCCAGAGCCTGGGGCTGTTCCTCGCGCCGATGACCCAGGCCCATGGCTGGAGCGCCAGCGGCTTCGCCTTCGCCATCGCCCTGCAGGTGCTGGTGAACGGGCTGACCCAGCCGTTATGGGGCCAGATGGCGGACCGGATCGGTGGGCGCACCGTCATCATGATCGGCGCGTCGCTGCAGGTGGTGGCGCTGATCGGCATGGCGCTGTCGGACAGCCTGGTCTGGTTCACCTTCTTCGCCGGTGTGGTCATGGGCTGCGCGGTCTCCGCCGCGGGGATGCCGGTGGTGATGGCCAGCCTGACCCGGCTGCTGCCGGACAGCCTGCGCGGCCGGGCGACCGGGCTGGGCACGGCAGGCTCCTCCTTCGGGCAGTTCCTGGTGGTGCCCTTGGTCGCCTTCGGCATCTCGGGCGCGGGCTGGCAGGTGGCGATGCTGATCATCGCCGGCGTCTCCCTGTTCATGATCCCGCTGGCGCTGCCGCTGAACGACCAGGCGGCAAAGCCGGTCGCCGGGGCGCCGGCCGAGGAAAAGGCGGGCGTGGCGCTGCGCCGGGCGTTGGGCGACCCGACCTTCTGGTTCCTGTCCTTCGGTTTCTTCGTCTGTGGCGTCCACGTCAGCTTCATGGCGGTTCACCTGCCGGGCTTCGTCGCCAGCTGCCACCTGCCGCTCGGGGTCGGGGCGGCGGCCATCAGCCTGATCGGGCTGTTCAACGTGGCGGGCTCGCTGACCGCGGGCGAGCTTTCGAGCAAGTGGAAGCGGCGGGAGTTGCTGGTCCTCATCTATGCCGCGCGCGGCGTGCTGATGGGGGGCTTCATGATGGTGGAGAAGACGACCACCAGCGTGCTGGTCTTCTCCGCGATCATGGGGCTGCTGTGGCTCAGCACGGTGCCGCCGACGGTCGCGCTCTGTGCCCGGAATTTCGGGACGCGCTGGCTGGCGACGATCTTCGGGCTGGTCTTCCTGGGGCATCAGGTCGGCGGCTTCACCGGCGCCTGGCTGGGCGGCGTCATCTTCGACCAGACCGGCAGCTATGACCGGATGTGGCTGATCGCGGTGATCGCCGCCTTCGCCGGGGCGATCTTCTCCGCCTTCTGCCGGGATGGCGCGCCGACGGCCAAGGCGCCGCCGGTGCCGGTGGGGCGGACCGCCGAGGCCTAAAGGCTGGCGGCGAGGGTGAAGCGGAGGGCCAGCGGCTCCGCCGGGTGGAAGTGGCGGTCCTCCACACCGGCGGCCGGCTCGCCGGGCAGGCGGGAGGCGTAGAAGTAGTCGATCTGGCTGGCCTTGGTGTCGAACAGGTTGAAGGCTTCGAGCTGCATCCTGAGGCCGTTGCCGAAGCGGTAGCCGAGGCGGGCATTGACCAGGGCGGTGGCGCGGGAGCGCTGGCTATTGTCCTCGGTCAGCGGGCGGGCACCGAAATAGCGGAGGCGGGCGGCGCCGAACCAGCCGAGGCCCTCGTCCACCGTGATGCCGGTGGCGAGGACGAGGTTGGGCGCGCCGGGGATGTAGCGCCCGGCGGGGTCCGCCTCGGTGAAGCGCGCCCGGGTCGCCGCGATATCGAGGTCGAGCGCGAGCCAGGGAAGGGCCTGGTAGCGGTTGGTCCATTCGATGCCGAGGCGGCGGCTGGCGCGGCTGGGCTCGGTGGTGCCGGCATCGCCGAGGAAGAGGATCTCGGAGCCGAGGGTAAGGACAAAGGCGGCGAGGCGCGAGTCGAGACCGGGCAGGATGCGGGTGGCGAGGCCGAGTTCGGCACCCTTGGCGCGGACAAGCAGCGGGACCCGGGTGAGGGGGGCCAGCCGATCCGTGGGATCGACCCGGATGGTGGCGCCGCGCAGGTCGTTGCTGTGGAAGCCGCTGCCGGCATTGAGGAAGAGCTCGGTCGCGGCCCAGGGGCCGAGCACGATCCCCGCCTTGGGGCTGGCGATCCATTCCCCGGCCGCGCCGGAATTCTCCGCCGTATCGCTACGCACCCGGCCGCCGACCCAATCGGCCTGTAGGCCGCCGCTCAGCCGCAGCCAGTCGCCCAGCCGCCAGGTGCTGTTGGTGAAGACCCCGAGGCTGTCCTGGCGCACCCGATCCTCCCGGATGGTCGAGAGCGGCGTGCGGGCGACTGTGCGGGTGAGGGAGAGGCGGATGTCGTCGTGCCGCGCCTGCACGCCGATGCGGGTCACCACCTCCCGCCCGGCCAGGGTCCAGGGCAGGCTTTGGGAAACCTCGCCGCCCAGGACCCAGCGCCGGTCAGCCTGGGTGAATTGGTCGCCATTCAGCGGATCATCGAGGAAATAGGTGAAGTTGTTGACGAGGTTGAGCGTCGAGCGAATGGCATAGGCGCTGACCCGGGTGGTGCCCCAGTCGCCCGTGCCGGTCCAGCGGCCCGAGAGGCTGTGGCGTTCCGCCCGGCCGCCATCGGTGGGGTCCAGGGTGCCGAAGCGATCGACCAGTCCCGCCGAAACGGCCCGGGCGGGCACCTGGTCCGTCGCGTGCCAGCGGTTGGCGTAGCTCATCGCGGTTAGGGAGAAGCCGTCGCCGGCGGTGCCCTGGGTGTAGCGGAGCAGGCCGGTGAGGCGCTGCAACTGGTCGCCGCGGCGCCAGGGCCCGTCATAGGTAGCGGCCTCACCGGCGGCCAGCAGCACGCCATTGCCAAGGCGCTGGGAGCCGGCGGCGAGGCCGCGCCAATAGCCGTAGCTGCCGGTGGTGACCTGGAAGAATGGACGCTCCAGGCTATCGATCAGGTCCAGCCGCATGCTGCCGGCGGTGGCGAAGTCGCCGTCCTCGGCCGCATAGGGGCCTTTGCGGATGGTCAGGCCGCCGAGCAATTCGGGGATCAGGAAATTCAGGTCTGCATAGCCCTGGCCATGTGCATGGGTGCGCATGTTGACCGGCATGCCGTCGACGCTGATGGCGAGGTCGGTGCCGTGGTCCAGGTTGAAGCCGCGGAGGAAATACTGGTTCGCCTTTCCCTCCCCGCTGTGCTGGGTGACGATCAGGCCGGTTGCCGCTTCCAGTGCCTCGCCGATCCGTGCGATGGGGCGGGCCGCGATCTGGCCGGCATCGAGGCGCATGTCGCTGGCGGCGGAGGCCGTGGCGCGCGGGGCGGTGACGACGAGATCCGGGAGGGTGACGTCCTGGGCCGCGCCCTGCGGGATCGTGGCGGCCATCGCCAGCCATGCAGCCCCACACCGGGCCAGCCGTTTCGCCAAGACCTGATCCTCATACTTATCTTGGGAAAGCTCACACGCTTGTTGCCGCGGCCGCAACCCCGGGCGCATGCTGGTCGGGGTCGCAAGGGCAGGATTCATGGAACGGGTGACCATCACCATCGACGAGGCCTTGCTGGCCAGCATCGACCGGCTCGCCGAGCGGAAGGGCTATGCCAGCCGGTCCGAGGCCGTGCGGGACCTAGTGCGGGATGCGGTGGACCGGGAAGCGCCGGAGGATGCCGCGGCGCCCTGCGTCGCCACGCTCAGCTATGTCTATGACCATGCGGTGCGCGACCTGGCGCGGCGGCTGACCCAGTCCCACCACGACCACCATGATCTGGCCGTCGCCAGCATGCATGTGCATCTGGATCATGCCGCCTGCCTGGAGGTGGCCGTGCTGCGCGGGCCCTCCGGCGCGGTGCGGCGCTTCGCCGATGCGGTCACCAGCCAGCGGGGTGTCCGCCACCACAGCCTGCACCTTGTCCCGGCGACGGAGGAGGAGGCGCGGCATGACCATGGCGCCGGGGCGCATAGCCACCCGCATACGCATGCCTGACCGAGGGCACCGCGGCGCTGACCCTGCCGCGGCCCGGGGGGGCTGGACGCGGCGCCGGCCGGGCCCGACCATTGGAACCTGTCCCGGCGCGGGGTACCGCGGCCGTCCCTGACCCATCGGAGCACCCGTTATGCCGCAGCCGCCGCCCGCCACCCCCGGCATGCCGGAAGATGAAATCGATACGCCGGCGCTGGTGCTCGACCTCGATGCCTTCGAGGCCAATCTGGACCACATGGCCGGCTTCCTGGCGAAGACACCGGTGAAGCTCCGGGCGCATGCGAAGACCCACAAGTCGCCGGTCATCGCCCGGCTGCAGATGGCTCGCGGCGCCGTCGGCCAATGCGTGCAGAAGGTGGCGGAAGCCGAGGTGCTGGCCTGGGGTGGCATCCCGGACATCCTGGTCAGCAACCAGGTGGTGGGCGCCGGGAAGCTGGCGCGGCTGGCGGCGCTGCAGGGGATCAGCAAGGTCTCGGTCTGCGTCGACGATGCCCTGCAGGTCGCGGCGCTGGAGCAGGCGGCGGCGGCGGCCAATACCCGACTGACGGTGCTGATCGAGATCGATTGCGGCGCCTCCCGCTGCGGGGTCGAGGCGGGACCGCCGACGGTGGCGCTTGCCAAGCACATCGCCGCCAGCCCGCACCTGATCTTCGGCGGGCTGCAATCCTATCAGGGCAGCGCCCAGCACAAGCGCAGTCCGGAGGAACGTGCCGCGGCGATCGGCCATGCGGTGGAGCTGACCCGGCGCAGCGTGGAACAACTCGCGCAGCAGGGGCTCGGCTGCGCCATCGTCGGCGGCGGCGGCACCGGCACCTTCGAGAATGAAGTCGCCAGCGGGGTCTATACGGAGATCCAGGCCGGTTCCTATGCCTTCATGGATGCCGACTATGCCCGCAACGACAGCCCGCCGCCCTTCCGCCAGAGCCTTTTCGTGCTGGCCACCGTGATGAGTCGGGCGATCCCCGGCGTCGCGGTGGTCGATGCCGGCCATAAGGCGGTGACGATCGACAGCGGGTTGCCGCTGGTGCATGGCCGTGCCGGGCTGCGCTATGTCGGGGCCTCGGATGAGCACGGCAAGCTGCTGATCGAGGATGGCGAGGCGCCCGCCCTGGGCGAGAAGCTGCGGCTGGTGCCGGGCCATTGCGACCCGACGGTGGATCGCTACGACTGGTATGTCGGGGTCCGCAAGGGACGGGTGGAATGCCTCTGGCCGGTCGCGGCGCGCGGCGCCATGGGGTGACGCGAGGCTAGGCGGGCAGGCGGGCCATGGCTGGCCCGCCCTGCCGCCGGGGCTGCGTCAGCGGCGCTGGGGCTTGGCAGCCTTGCCGCTGGGGCGGGTTGCGGGCTGGTGGACCGGGCGGACCGTGGGGCGGCTCAGGCCGCGGCTGGTATCACCCTGCTCGATCCGTGCAGCGGCCGCCGGAGGACGGGGATTGCGGGCGGTCACGGTCCGCAGCAGTGGTGGCCGTGCCGCCGTGACCTGCGGCGCCGGCCGGCCGGCACGCGGCGTGGCCCTGGCCGGGGCCGTGACGAGCTGCGGACGGCCCTGGCTTCGGGCGCTGCGCATCGGGGCTGCCTGGGCTGCCGCCATCAGGGGCGGCAGGCTCCGGTGCACGGTCGGGGTGACGCCCATCTGGATGAAGCCCTGATCCAGCAGGGCCATCATGTGGCGGTCGCGTTCACGCCCGGTGCGGCCACCGAAGACGGCGGCGACCAGGCGCACGCCCTCCCGCTGGGTGCTGGCGACCAGGTTGAAGCCGCTGTCGTTCACGTAGCCGGTCTTGATGCCGTCGGTGCCCTCGTATTCCTGCAGCAGACGGTTGTGGTTCCAGTGCGTGCGGCCGCGGAAGACGAAATGCGGAGTGGAGAAGAAGCTGTAGCGGTTGGGATGGTCCTGCATCAGCCGCCGGCCGAGCAGGGCCATGTCCCGCGCGGTGGTGACCTGATCCAGGTCCGGCAGGCCGGAGGCATTGCGGAAGGTGGTCCGGGTCATCCCGAGCGCCCGGGCCTTCATGGTCATCATCTGGGCGAAGCGCTCCTCGGAGCCGCCGCCGAGGTATTCGCCGAGCGCCGCCGCCGCGTCATTGGCGGATTTGGTCACCAGGGCGAGGATCGCCTCCTCGACCGTCAGGGTCATGCCCGAGGTCAGGCCGAGGCGGGACGGCGGCATGGATGCGGCATTGCCCGAGACGCGCAGGACGCTGTCGAGGGTGGTGCGGCCGTCGCGCAGGGCCTCGAAGGCCAGGTAGACCGTCATCATCTTGGTGAGCGAGGCCGGATAGCGCTGCTCATCCGGGCTGGCGGCGATGAGCGTATTGCCGGTCCGGGCATCGGTCACGATGGCGGAGTAACGTTCGCTGCCGATCTGAGCCCGGGCGCCGGTTGCGAGCAGGATGGATAGTGCCAGGCCGAAGCCCAGGCGCGACATGGCACGGATCCGCAAGATCGAAGCCCCCCGATGCGAAGCCTGCCCCCGCAAGCTGTCGAATCGCCTTCACAATACCGGCGCTGCGGTGGGGCTGTCCACGGGAATGGAAGAGGAACACTTGCAATGCAAAGGCTTAGCCGGGCGAGCCTGCGTGGCATCGCAACTTCCCTTGGCTCTGCTCAAGAAGTCTTCGAAACTTTAAATTGGCGGTGAAATGCTGCGCTGCAAAAATTGCTTGCAATGCTCGGGTGGGCTGCCTTACATAGCGCCATGTTGCACTGCAGCAAATCGGTCGGGCCCGAAGCCGCAAGGTGAGACGGGCAACGCCCGAAACAGGGTCGTTGGACCCCCTTCGAGGAGCTACGCATGTCGGTGATTTCTGAGCCCAAGGCGGCGGATGTGAAGAAGCTGGTGAATGATGCGGCTGCCGCTGGCGCTGCCAAGACCCAGAAGCTGATTGGTACCGGCGCCGCGCAGGCGCAAGTCACGATGGAGAAGAACATGGACCAGGCAACGAAGGCGACCGACGGCATGATGAAGGCGGCCGAGCAGGCGGCGGAATTCGGCCGCGGCAATGCCGAAGCCTTCACCAAGGCGACCCAGGTCTATTTCGCCGGCGTGCAGGACCTCGGCAAGCAGACCATGGCGCTGATGCAGGGCCTGAGCGAGCATGCCATCGCCAGCGCCAAGGCGCTGTCCTCGGTGAAGAGCCTGAAGGAGGCCACCGAGATCCAGACCTCCTACACCCGCAGCGCGATCGAGAAGACGCTGGCCGAGACGACGAAGCTGCAGGAAGCCTCCCTGAAGCTGGTCGAGGCCTCCTTCGCGCCGATCTCCGCGCGCATGACCCTCGCGGTCGAGACCATGTCCAAGCCGATCACGGCCTGAGGCGCAGGGATCGCGCCACCGGCCCTGCGGGGCTGGTGGCAGGTTCGGGGCCCGGCCCCGGCACCTTCGCATTGCGGAGGATGCCGGGCCGGGCCCTTTTCATGTCCGGCCCGGGCGGCCGCGGCCGGCACCCCGGGCCGCGTTTCCGGCCTGGCGAGCTTCCGGTAACCCTTTCCCTGCTAGGGTGGGGTGCCCATATCGCACTCAGAACCCCGCTGGGCACTTCACCTTGCGCCATTCGGGGCGATATCCTGTCTGGCAGGCCGGCTCGACCGGCATGCCAGGATACCCGCAGGCGGGTGCAGGCCTGCCCACCAGGAACCCCATGAGCGATCAGGACAAGCGGATTATCGGACCGGCAGGCAGGGGATCGGCACCCATGGGCGCGAATCCCCCCGGTGGGACCCCGCCGGGGGACACGACGCCCAATACCGGCGTGGTGGTGAAGACCCGGCCGCGCACCAAAAAGCCGGCCATGTACAAGGTCTTGATGCTGAACGACGACTACACGCCGATGGAATTCGTCGTGCATGTCCTCGAGCGCTTCTTCCAGAAGAACCGGGAGGAGGCGACGCGGATCATGCTGCATGTGCATCGCCGCGGCGTCGGGGTCTGCGGCGTCTATACCTATGAGGTGGCCGAGACCAAGGTCACGCAGGTGATGGACCTGGCTCGCCAGAACCAGCATCCTTTGCAGTGCACGATCGAAAAGGAATGATCGCATCGGGCCAGCGGCCTGGTGCATCATCGCCATCCGGCGAATGCGGCCCCAGCCGGTGCCGCCCAGGGTTGTATCCCAACAAGAACGGCACCCCGCCGAACGGGGGGCTCGTCCCGGGTTACCGGAACGCCCAGCTTCTGATCGATAGTTTGACCATACGACGGTTTTTTCAGGGGAAACCCACCCTCGTGTCCGGATGTTCCTGGCATGTTGGGTTCCAACGGGGAGCGTCTTGAGCATGTTGTCCCGCAATCTCGAGCAGACGCTCCATCGCGCCCTCGGCCTCGCCAATGAGCGCCGGCATGAATACGCGACTCTGGAGCACCTGCTTCTCGCCCTGACCGACGACACCGATGCCGCAACCGTCCTGCGCGCCTGCGGCGTCGACAACGACAAGCTGAAGCGCGACCTGACCGAATTCCTGGACAAGGATCTGGCCGGGTTGGTGACGGAGCGCGCTGGCGACCCCAAGCCCACCGCCGGCTTCCAGCGGGTGGTCCAGCGGGCCGCGATCCATGTCCAGTCCTCCGGCCGGGACGAGGTGTCGGGCGCCAATGTGCTGGTCGCCCTCTTCTCCGAGCGGGAGAGCCATGCCGTCTATTTCCTGCAGCTGCAGGACATGACCCGGCTGGATGCGGTGAATTTCATCAGCCATGGCATCGCCAAGGCGCCGGGCCGCACCTCCAACCGTCCGGTCCAGGGTACGCCGACCGCCTCCTCCAACCCATCCGGGCCTTCCGAGGAGCCGGAGAAGGAGGAGAAGCCGCGTGGTGGTCGCAGCCAGGATGCGCTGTCCAATTACTGCGTGAACCTGAACAAGAAGGCCGCGGCCGGGAAGATCGACCCGCTGATCGGCCGCGATCAGGAAATCGAGCGGACCATCCAGATCCTCTGCCGCCGGACCAAGAACAACCCGCTCTATGTGGGTGATCCGGGCGTGGGCAAGACCGCCATCGCCGAAGGCCTGGCCAAGCGCATCATCGAGGGCGACGTGCCCGAGGTGCTGGCGAAGTCGACCATCTATGCGCTGGACATGGGCAGCCTGCTCGCCGGTACCCGCTACCGCGGCGATTTCGAGGAGCGGCTGAAGGCCGTGGTGAACGAGCTGGAGCAGCAGCCCGGCTCCGTCCTCTTCATCGACGAGATCCATACGGTGATCGGCGCCGGTGCGACCAGCGGTGGGGCGATGGATGCCTCCAACCTGCTGAAGCCGGCGCTGGCCCAAGGGACGCTGCGTTGCGTCGGGTCCACGACCTACAAGGAATACCGCAACTACTTCGAGAAGGACCGCGCCCTGGTGCGGCGCTTCCAGAAGATCGACGTAAACGAGCCCTCGGTCGAGGACGCGGTCAAGATCCTGACCGGCCTCAAGACCAACTACGAGAAGCACCACAAGGTACGCTACACGCCGGAAGCCATCCGGGCGGCGGTGGAGCTTTCCGCGAAGTACATCCATGACCGCAAGCTGCCGGACAAGGCGATCGACGTGATCGACGAAGTCGGCGCCTCCCGCATGCTCCAGCCGGAAGGCAAGCGGCGGAAGACGGTCACCCTGAAGGACGTCGAGGAGATCGTGGCGAAGATCGCCCGGATCCCACCCAAGACCGTCTCCAACGACGACAAGGAGACGCTCCGCACCCTGGAGCGCGACCTGAAGTCCATGGTCTTCGGCCAGGAGAAGGCGATCGAGTCGCTGTCCTCGGCCATCAAGCTGTCCCGGGCGGGGCTGCGTGATGCCGAGAAGCCGATCGGCAACTACCTGTTCAGCGGCCCGACCGGCGTCGGCAAGACCGAGGTCGCGAAGCAACTCGCCAAGACGCTCGGCATCGAGCTGATCCGCTTCGACATGTCCGAATACATGGAGCGGCACAGCATCAGCCGGCTGATCGGCGCGCCGCCGGGCTATGTCGGCTTCGACCAGGGTGGGCTGCTGACCGACAGCATCGACCAACATCCGCATGCGGTGCTGCTGCTCGATGAGATCGAGAAGGCGCATCAGGATCTCTACAACATCCTGTTGCAGGTGATGGACCATGGGAAGCTGACCGACCACAACGGCAAGACGGTCGATTTCCGTAACGTGATCCTCATCATGACCACCAATGCGGGGGCTTCCGACATGGCCAAGCCGGCGATCGGCTTCGGGCGTGAGGCGCGCAGCGGCGAGGATACCGATGCGATCCAGCGGATGTTCACCCCCGAATTCCGCAACCGGCTGGATGCGGTGGTGCCCTTCGCCGGGCTGACGCCGGAGATCGTCGGCCAGGTGGTCGAGAAGTTCGTGATGCAGCTGGAAGCCCAGCTCGCGGACCGGAACGTGACCATCGAGCTGTCCTCGGCCGCCAAGGAATGGCTGGCGGAGAAGGGCTACGACCCGCTGAATGGCGCCCGGCCGCTGGCCCGCGTCATCCAGGAATACATCAAGAAGCCGCTCGCCGAGGAATTGCTCTTCGGCAAGCTGGTGAAGGGTGGTTCCGTGAAGGTCAATCTGCGCGATGGCGCCCTGGCCTTCGACTACCAGGAAGCCGCCGCCCCCGCCCTGCCGAAGCCCGAGGAAGGGCCCGGCGATGGCGAGGCGGAGAAGGAGCCGGAGGCGGTGGAGTAGCCCTTCGCCTCAAGCCGGGTGAGACTGCATGGGCGCGGGGGTCATCCCCGCGCCCATCGTAATTCAGGGGAGCAGCCGATGACCGGGATCAAGGACTGGGACGCCTACAACGCCGCCACGCGGGTCCGCGGCAAGGAGTTGAGCGGTCTGCACCCCGAACTGGTGAAGGGCTTCGGCGCCCTGGCCCGTGGTGCGGCCACCACCCAGCATCTGGATGCCAAGACGCGGGAGCTGATCGCCCTGGCGGTTGCCGTGACCACGCGCTGCGACGGCTGCATCGATGCCCATGTGCGGAAGGCCAAGGTGGCCGGCGCCAGCAAGGCGGAGATGGCGGAGGCGCTGGGCGTGGCGATCGCCCTGAATGCCGGGGCCGCCTTCACCTATTCACTGCATGTGCTGGATGCCGCGGGGGATGAGCCCGCCTCAGCCGGATAGCAGCAGCGACGGCCCGTGATGGATGAAGGCCAGCTGTTCCGGCGTCTCGATGGTGTCGGGGCGGGTGGATCGGACGAGGGTGATGGCGGCCTCTGGTGCCATGCCGAGGCTGCGCAGCAAGGCCGCGGCGAAGGTCCCGGTGCGGCCAAGCCCGGCGGCACAATGCACCAGCACGCGGCCGCCGCTACGCCATTCCGCCAGCAGGGTAGGGGCTGCCTCGTCCCAGGCGGCGAGGAAGGCCGTGCCGGGTGGCTGCATGTCCGGGATCGGCGCGCGCCACCAGCGCAAGCCCGATTCGGCAACCGCGCCGGCAAGGCCCGCACGGGTGATTTCGGTGTCCTGCAACAGGGTCAGCAGGCCTGAGGCGCCCCAGGCCCGGGCGATGGCAAGGTCGCGTGCCGGCTCGCCATGGCCGCGGCCGGGGCAGTGGCTCATGCCCAGCAAGCCGCCCCCGGGAAGCGGCAGGGTATCGATGATCAAGCCTCAGGCGCCGCGAGTTGCAGCATGAGGGTCACCAGGCCGCCGTCATCCACCGCCATGGCGGCCTCGGACAGGGTGAACCACCGCCGCTCCCGCTGCGATTTTTCCGGCCAATCCTCCAGCAGGTGCTCCACCGCCAGGGCGAAGACCTCGACGTCGCAGGTGACCGTGGCGCCGTCATCCAGCCGCTTGGGATAGGCATAGGCTCCGATGGCATCCGGGGCGATCTGGCCGATGATGCCGGCTTCCTCGAAGGCTTCGCGCTGGGCCTGTTCGGCGCCGCGGCCGTGTTTTTCCGTCCAGCCCTTGGGCAGCACCCAGCGCTTCGTCTCCCGGCTGGTGACGAGCAACACATACGTCTCGCCATTCCTTTCCTGGAAGGGGAAGGCGGCGCATTGGATGCCCCGCTTGGCGGGGCCACGTTTGGACGGCTTCTTCTTGCTGGCCATGAATAGGGTGGGCTTCGCCTCTTATCCGGCCTCACCGGGACATGAGGGAACAACGCATCGCAGAACCATCCGGATTGGTCCAGATGTCTGGTGCGGACGCATTTATTTGGTGCCGAACATCCGGTCCCCGGCATCGCCCAGGCCGGGGACGATATAGCCATGGCTGTCGAGATGGCTGTCGATGGCAGCCGTCCAGATCGGCACCTCGGGATGGCTGCCATGGAAACGCTCAATGCCTTCCGGCGCGGCCAGAAGGCAGACCAATCGCAGGTCGTGGCAGCCGCGCTCCTTCAGGCGGTCGATGGCGGCGACGGCGCTATTGGCGGTGGCCAGCATCGGGTCGAGCACGATGACCAGCCGTTCCGCCACATCGGGCGGAGCCTTGAAGTAGTACTCGACCGCCTGGAGGGTCTTCGGGTCCCGGTAGAGGCCGATATGGGCGATGCGGGCGGAGGGGACCAGCTCCAGCATCCCATCCACGAAGCCCATCCCGGCGCGCAGGATCGGGGCGAAGACCAGCTTCTTGCCGGCCAGGATGGGCGTCTTCATCGTCGCCAGGGGCGTGGTGATCTCCACATCCTCCAGCGGCAGGTCGCGCGTCACCTCATAGGCCAGCAGCATCCCGATCTCGTTCAGCAGCCGGCGGAAGCCCTGGGTGGAGCGTTCGGCGCTGCGCATGAGGGACAGCTTGTGCTGTACCAGCGGATGGCGGACGACATGGACTTGCCGCATGGGGCTTGGCCTTTCAGACCTTGGTCATTCAGAACAGGGTGCCATCGCTGGCGATGCGAAGCGGCGGGCCGCCATCGGCGCGGCGTTCCGCAGCCAGGCGCCGGCCGGCCCACCAGGTACCGCCCTCCAGCACCCGGGCAAGTGGGAAGGTCGCGGCGGTGACGCCAAGGCGGTCCCGCACCAAGGGCGCGATGGCATCCAGCAGGGTGACGGTGAGTGCCCGCCAGCCGACGACCAGGGGCGAGCCCGGCGCATGCTCGCGCGCCGCATCCTCGGGATCGGCGAGGCGGATGACGCCGAGGTCGAGGAAGAGGCCGCCGTTACGGTATTCCGGCAGGCCGGTCAGGGCGTCGATGTCGGTGACGCGGATGCCGGCATCCTCCAGCGGCTCGATCAGGGAATAGGACAGCCATTGGGAGAGCTTGTGGAAGGGCACCAGTCCGTCGGGCGCGGCAATCCCGGGATGGCGCCAGCAATCGCCGAGGTTCACCCCGCCCAGGCTTTCGCGCCCCGGCCAGATGCCGCCGAGGTGACGGAGGATGGCGACGAGGATGGCGCGGGCCGGCAGGCTGCCGCCCTCGGCCTGGGCTGCCAGATGATCGAAGAGCCCGCCGGGGCGGCCGCCGAAGACGTCGGGGGCAGCGGCCACCACCTGGCCCAGGCGCTGGAGCAGGGCGGCACGACCTTCCAACCCGACCAGCGGATTTGCCGGGCTGACCTGGAAGCCGGTGGCGAGGTCCGCGGCGGTCAGCGTCGCAAGGCGGCTGGCATCGGCGCATCGGCTCACGCCATCCGCGGCGAAGGCGCTATCGGCGAACAGGGCGAAGCTGGCCACGGCAAGGCCTTCGGAGCGCGCGAATTCCTGGTCTGTGGCGGCGTCCCGGTAGCGCCAGGCCATGCCTGCCCCGGCATCCAGCAGCACGGAGGTGATGGCCAGGTCGAAGGCCATGCGCGGGTCCCGCGCCGGCAGGGCCGCCCAGCGATCCGTGCCGCCCACGGCGAAATGGCGCCAGCGGGCGTGGAAGGGCACGGCGAGGCTGGGATAATTCTGCCGCACCACCTCGGCGACGAGGTCGGCCGCAGGGGGCAGGCGGCCGAGGTCGAGCCTCCAGCCCGGCAGCCTGCCATCCAGCGCGAGCGCATGGAGTTCGCCGCAGCGGGCGCGCACCGCCTCCGGCGTGAGCAGCGCCTCGGCGGCGGCGCGGTCAGCGGGCAGGCTCACATGCTCTCCATGGGCCGGCCGATGGTGCGGGCCAGTTCCGCCTCGGTCGGCGCATCCGGGGCGAAGTAGCCGGCGGCCTTCTTGGCCTCCATCTCCACCGAGGCATCGGGCGGGATGCGGTCGGCCGGGATCGGCACGCGCTCGCCGACATCGATGCCCTGCTCGACCATCGCCTCGTACTTCATGTTGGACATGGAGATGAGCCGATGGATCTTGGTGATGCCGAGCCAGTGCAGCACATCGGGCATGAGCTGCTGGAAGCGGGCGTCCTGCACGCCGGCGACGCATTCGGTGCGCTCGAAATAGGTGGCGGCCTGATCGCCGCCCTCCTGCCGCTTGCGGGCATTGTAGACGAGGAATTTGGTGACCTCGCCCAAGGCGCGGCCTTCCTTGCGATTGTAGACCACGAGGCCGACCCCGCCGTCCTGCGCCGAGCGGATGCTCTCCTCGATCCCCTGGATGAGATAGGGGCGGCAGGTGCAGATGTCGGAGCCGAAGACGTCGGAGCCGTTGCATTCGTCGTGCACGCGGCAGGTCAGCGGCACGCGGCGGTTCGCGAGGTCGCGCGGCTCGCCGAAGATATAGACGGTGATGCCGCCGACCGGCGGCAGGAAGACCGAGAGGTCGGGCCGGGTGACCAGCTCCGGGTACATGCCTGCGGTCTGCTCGAACAAGGTGCGGCGCAGCTCATGTTCCGGCGTGCCGAAGCGCTCGGCGATGCCGGGCAGCCACCAGACCGGGTCGATCGCGGCCTTGGTGACGGAGACGTCGCCGCCGGCATGCAGCACCTGGCCATCCGGCTTCAGGCTGCCGGCCTCGATCAGGGCGTTCAGCTCGGCCATGTTCAGCCGGGCCTTGGTGATGGCGATGGTGGGGCGGATGTCGATGCCCTCGCCGATGGCATCGCCGAAGGCTTCCCCCACCACATGGCCCCAGGGGTCGAGCGAGACGATCTTGCCCGGCTCCGACCATTGCGGATGGGGGCCGATGGCGGTGACCGGATGGGTGTTCGCCAGGTCGGGCCGCTGCAGCGGGGAGAGGGTGCCGGCGGAGACGGCAAGCGCGCGATAGAGCGAATAGGACCCGCCATGGGTGCCGATGACGTTGCGGTCGGACGGGCGGGTGACGGAGCCGATTACCGGCCCGCGTTCGGCCGCGCTGGGGGCTGCCCAGCGCAGGGGCCAGCGATGCGCCTGTGGCTCCGGATGCGAGGTCAGGCGGATGTGGCGCGGGGCGTTGCTGCTCATCGGTCCCATCGGTTTCGGGTGCGTCGCTAAGCTTGGCCGGATGCTGCGGCGCATCAAGGGAAAACCGCCGGTTGCCGGCCCCAGGCGCAGCGTCTTTACTCGCCGCAACAGGGGGAATGTCGCATGGCGGGCGCATTGGACGGGCTGGTGGTGCTGGATCTGACCAGTTTCCTCTCTGGCCCCTATTGCACGATGCTGCTGGGGGATATGGGCGCCGATGTCATCAAGGTCGAAAGGCCGGATGGCGGCGACGATGCGCGGCGCATGCCACCCTTCGTCGAGGGACGCAGCGCACCCTTCGGCATATGGAACCGCAACAAGCGCAGCATCGCGCTGGACCTGAAGGCGCCGGCCGATCTCGAGGTGGTACGGCGGATCGCCCTGCGCGCCGATGTGCTGGTCGAGAATTTCCGCCCCGGCGTGCTGGAGCGGCTGGGCCTGGGCTGGGAGGCGATGGCGGCGATCAACCCGCAGCTGGTCTATGCGAGCATCTCGGGCTTCGGCCAGACCGGGCCCTGGGCCGGGCATGGCGGGCTCGACATGATGGCGCAGGGCATGTCCGGGCTGATGGCCGGCAACGGTCCGCCCGATGGCGAGCCCTATCGCCTGCCGATCGCCATCACCGACGTCACCTCCGGCATGTATGCGGCGATCGCGGTGCTGGGCGCCCTGCAGGCGCGGCAGCGGACCGGGCTGGGGCAGCGGATCGACCAGTCGCTGTTCGAATCCGGCCTGGCGCTCGGGGTCTATGAGGCGGCGCATGTCTTCTCCCGGGGGACGCGGCCGCCGCGGATGGGGCAGTTGCACCGCGGCTCCGCGCCCTATCGGGTCTTCCGGACGCGGGATGGCTGGATCACCCTGGGGGCGTCCAAGGAGAAGTTCTGGCGGGCGCTGTGCGGCATCATCGGCCGACCGGAACTGGCGGAGGATCCGCGCTTCGCGGTCAATGCGAAGCGCGTCGCCAACAATGCCGAACTGATCCCCTTGATCCAGACGCGCTTGGAGGTGGAAGACAGCGCGCATTGGCTGGCGGCGCTGGGCGCGGCCGGCATTCCCTGCGAGCCGGTGCTGTCCTACGACGAGGCGCTGGCGCATCCGCAGGCCCAGGCGCGGGGCGTGGTGCTGGAGTTGGACGGCAAGCCGGCGATGGCGCCGCCGGTGCGGCTCGGCGGAACGCCGGCGAGCGTGAGGCGGGCGGCGCCCGACCTCGGTGAGCATGGCGCGGAAATCCGGGCCTGGCTCGACGCTGGCTGATCCGCAACGGTCTGGTCAGCCGCCGGGGCGCATGCGTAGATTCCCCAGCCAGCCCCTGCAAAGTTGGGCGGCCTAGGGAAGGATCGTCATGAACCGTCGCCGCATCATCGCCAGCGGGGCCGCCGGCATCGCGGGTGCTTCCGCGCTTGCCGCCCCCAACCTCGCCTCCGCCCAGCCGCGCATCCGCTGGCGCTGCCCGAACAGCTTCCCGAAGACGATCGACACGCTCTACGGCGCTGCCGAGATCATCGCCCGGCGGGTGCGGGAGATGTCGGACGGCGCCTTCGAAATCACCGTCTCCGGCCCGGGCGAGATCGTGCCGGGGCTGCAGATTTTGGATGCGGTGGGGCAGGGCTCGGTCGAGTGCGGCTTCACCTCCAGCCTCTTCTACTTCGGCAAGGACCCGAGCCTCGCTATCAGCACCACGCTGCCCTGGGGCATGGCGAGCCGGGCGATGTTCGCTTGGCTGAACTACGCCGGCGGCCGCGACCAGCTGCGCGACGTGTTCCGCGACCAGGGCGTCGTCGCCATCCCCGCCGGCTGCACCGGCGCGCAGATGGGCGGCTGGCTGAAGAAGGAGATCAAGACGCCGGAGGATCTGCGGGGGCTGAAATTCCGCATCGCCGGGCTCGGCGGCAGCGTGATGGCGAAGCTCGGCGTCATCCCGCAGCAGATCGCACCCTCGGACATCTACCCGGCGCTGGAGCGGGGCGTGATCGACGGTGCGGAATACATCGGCCCCTACGACGACGAGAAGCTCGGCTTCGGCCAGGTGGCGAAATACTACTATTACCCGGGCTTCCAGGAGATCGCGCCGAGCTCCGACCTGCTGATCAACCAGCGTGCCTGGGACGGGCTACCGAAATCCTATCAGTCGATGCTGGAGGTCGCCTCCGCCGAGGCCTGGGCCGCCACCGCGGCGAAATACGACGTGCTGAACCCACCGGCGCTGCGCCGGCTGGTGGCGGGCGGCACCCAGCTTCGTCCCTATCCGCGGGAGGTGATGACAGCACTCTACCGCGCCTCGCAGGAGCTCTATGCCGAGCTCGGGGCGCAGAATGCGCGGTTCAAGCGCATCCACGAGCATTGGGACAAGTTCCGGCTGGAACAGGTCCAGTGGTTCCGCGTGGCGGAGGACAGCGCCGCGAATTTCGTCGCGGTGACGACGTCGCAGCGGTAGCCGCCACCCGTCAGGCGGCTGCCGCCGCCTGACGCCCGAGGATGAAGTCCGCCGCCTTCTCCGCGATCATCAACGTGGTCGCGTAGGTATTGGCCGAGGGCATGCTCGGCATGATCGAGGCATCGACCACGCGCAGCCCCTGCATGCCATGCACCAGCAGGCGGTCGTTCACCACGGCGGTCTGGTCCGTCTCCGGCCCCATGCGGGCGGTGCCGATCAGGTGGTAGGTGGTGCTGCCGTTCTTCTTGGCGAAGTCCAGCAGCTCGTCGTCCGCTTCGACCGACGGGCCGGGCAGGGTCTCGGCCTCGAGGAAGCGGCTCAGCTCCGGCGTGTTCAGCATCCGCCGCAGCAGCCGCATGCCACCGAGATGGACCCGGACATCCATCGGGTCCGAGAGGTAGTTCGGGTTGATCTCCGGATCCTCGAAAACGTTGGTGCTGCGGGCCTTCACCCAGCCATGGCTTTCCGGCCGGTGCTGCCAGGCGCCGGCGGTGACGCCGGGATAGTCGTCCAGCACGTAGACCTTGCCCTCGGCATAGCTGCCGGGGGTGAAGACGCATTGCAGGTCGGGCGCGTCGAGCCCTTCGAAGCTTTTCCAGAAGACATGGACGTGGGAGGGCGCGGTGGCGAGGATGCTGGGCTTCTTCAGGGCCCAGCGCGCCACCTGCATCCCGAGGTTCACGCCGCGCGCCAGGCCGTTCAGCGTCTCGGTCCCCGGCTTCGCCCGCATGACGAAGCGGGAGGCATAGTGGTCGCGGAAATTGGCGCCGACGCCACGCAGGGCATGCACCACCGGAACGCCGAGGCTGCCGAGCAGCTCCGCCGGGCCGACGCCCGAGACCTGCAGCAGGCGGGCGGTATTGACGGTGCCGGAGGAGAGGATGACCTCGCGCCGGGCCATCACCTGCTTCGCCGGCCCGCCGGGGGCCGCGATGTAGCGGATGCCGCTGGCGCGCTTGCCGTCGAACAGGATCGCACTGGCCCGCGCATTGGTGCGGACCTCGAGGTTGGGGCGGGAGCGGGCGGGCTTGAGGAAGGCGGTGGCGGCGGAGACGCGCCGGCCGTTCTGGATGGCGCGCTGGAAATAGCCGACGCCAGCCTGGTCGCCGCTGTTGTAGTCGGGGTTGCGGGGGATCCCCATGCCGACGCAGCCGGCGATGAAGGCCTCGGAGACCGGGTTGATCCAGTCCATGTCGGTGACGGGGATGCCGCCCTCGGCGTGGCCGCGGTTCTCCTCGCCGAAGCCGATGCGGTTCTCGCTGCGGCGGTAGTAGGGCAGGCAATCGGCATAGCCCCAGCCGCGGTTGCCGCGCTGCGCCCAATGGTCGAGGTCGGCGGGCTGGCCGCGGTTATAGATCATCCCATTCACCGAGGAGCCGCCGCCGAGGGTGCGGCCCTGGGTGGTGGCGATCCGCCGGCCGCCGGTCATCGCCAGGGGCTCGGTCTTGAACTGCCAGGTGACGCCGGGATCGGCCAGGGTCTTGATGAAGCCGGCCGGGATGTGGATCCAGGGATTGCGGTCCGGCGGCCCGGCCTCCAGCACGCAGACCGTGGTGGTGCCATCCGCGGTCAGCCGGTTGGCGAGGACCGAGCCCGCGGCGCCGGCGCCGACGATGACGTAATCGAAGCTGTCGGCAGCGGTGGCCATGCGGGCGTCCCCCTTCAGGAAAGCCTCACGCTATAAACCGAACCGCGATGCTGCCAAGCACCCCGAAGTCGATCGCCACCGCATCGCCGGGCAGGACCTCGAGCGGGACCATGCAGGTGCCGGTGGTGACATACTGGCCCTTGGCCAGGGTGATGCCATGGGTGGAAAGCTCGTTCGCCAGCCAGGTGAGGGCGAGGCGCGGGTCGCCCAGGACGTTCGAGCCAAGGCCCTCTCGCGCATAGCGATCGCCGACCCGCGCCTGGACGCGATGGACGGCAAGGTCCAGCGGCCGCCACGCCGCCGAGGTGGCCGGGCCGAAGATCATCTGATGGGCGCAGGCATTGTCGGCGATCAGCTGGGCCGCGCCGGCGGAGGCGACATCCTCGTACCGGCTATCGGGAATTTCGATGCCGAGATGGAGGCTGTCGACCGCCGCCATGACCTCGGCCTGGCTATAGGCCGCGCCGCGGGGCGGAAGGTCGGCCGCCAGGCGGAAGACGAATTCCGGTTCGGCCACCCGCATGGCATTGGCGCCGAGCGTCACCGCCGCGCCGGGCGGCAGGACCTGCCCGGCCAGCACCCGGCCGGCGATGGGGCCATCCAGCCCGATATGCGCCTGGCCGGCGGCGCTGGTGGCGGCAATCTTCCAGCCGGATTGCGGCCTGCCGTCCCGGGCCTCGAGGCGGGCCTGGATCGCATAGCCTTCGGCGCGCGTTTCGGGCCGCAGCACCGGTGGCAGGGCGGGCAGCCGGCGACCTTCGCGCCAGTGCTGCCACAACAGCGCTGCCGCGGCGTCCATCCGTCCATCGTCGAGCATGGTCATTCCCCCAATGGTCGGTTGCGCGGGCTGCGCTTGGTCGCGCATTGACCCGCCAGTCTAGCCAAATCGGCTCGTCAGTTTGGGGTGGATTCGAAGCCTTCAAGAACGATCTTGCCGACGACCCGGCCAGCCTCGATCGCAGCATGCGCCCGGCGGAGGTTCGCCGCGGTGATCCGGCCGTAATGCGCAGCCGGTCCGGGCTTGAGGATGCCACTGTCCAGCAGCGAGGCGGCTTCCGACAGGATCGCGTGCTGGCGCTGCATATCGGCGGTGCGGAACATCGGCCGGGTGAACATCGCCTCCCAATGAATGGAGACGCTCTTGAACTTCACTAGGCGGAGGTCGAGCGGCTCCGGGTCGTCGATCAGCCCGAAACGGCCCTGCGGGGCGATGAGCTTGGCGATCTCGGCCCAGACAGCCGCATCGGTATGGGTGGAGAAGACATAGCGGATCGGCCCGAGCGCCTTGGCCTGGGCCGCCAGGGGCCGGGTATGGTCCAGCACGTGATGGGCGCCGCGGGCCCGCACCCAGTCGGCGCTTTCGGGGCGGGAGGCGGTGGCGATGACCGTCAGCCCGGTGAGCGCGCGGGCGACCTGGATGGCGATGGAGGGGACACCGCCGGCGCCGCCGATGACCAGCAGCGCCTCCCCGGACGTATCGTCCCGGGGGATGGCCAGCCGGTCGAACAGCATCTCCCAGGCGGTCAAGGTCGTCAGCGGCAGGGCCGCGGCCTCGGCATGGCCGAGCGACTTGGGCTTGTGGCCGACGATCCGTTCATCGACCAGTTGCAACTCGGCATTGGAGCCGGGGCGGTCCAGCACGCCGGCGTAGAAGACCGCATCGCCCGGCTTGAACAGCCGGCAGTCGGGGCCGACCGCCTCGACGATGCCCGAGGCATCGTAGCCGAGGACCATGGGCTTCTCGGGCGAGGCTTCGAAGACGGCTCGGCTTTTCGCGTCGCGCGGATTGACGGAGACGGCCTGCACCCGGACCAGCAGGTCATGGCTGAGCGGCGGGCCGGGATCGGGCAGCAGGAGATCCTGCAGCGATTGCGGATCCGCGATGGGCAGCCCGCGTGCGGTATAGCCAATGGCTTTCATGGCGAGCCTCCCCGCAGGGAGCGGAAGAAGGCGGCGATCTCGCCGGCGAGGGCTTCGGGCTGTTCCATGGCGGCGAAGTGGCCACCCTTCGCCATCGGCGTCCAGCGGCGGATATCGGTATAGGTCCGCTCGGCGAGGCTGCGCGGCGGCCGGCGGATTTCCCGGGGGAAGGCCGCATACCCCATGGGCACGTCCACCGTGCGGCCCTCCGGGATCGGCCAGGACCCATGCGCCCGGGCGTAATAGGGCCAGAAGGAGGCGCCGATGCAGCCGGTGAACCAGTAGAAGGCGATATTCGCCAGCAGCCGGTCACGTGGATGAGCGGCTTCGACATCGCCGCCGCAGTCCGACCAGGCCCTGAACTTCTCCACGATCCAGGCGGCCAGTCCGGCGGGGCTGTCGTTGAGGCCGAAGGCCAGGGTCTGCGGGCGGGTGCCTTGGATCCACTGGTAGCCGGTTTCCTCCTTCAGCCAGACCGCGACTTCCTCGGCGTAGCGGGCTTCCTCCGGGGTGGGATGGGCCGGCGGGGGCTGGTCCGGCCGCAGCGACAGCAGGTTGATGTGGATGCCGAGCAGCTTCTCCGGATGCGCCACGCCGAGGCGGGAGGCGGTGAAGCCGCCCCAATCGCCGCCCTGGGCGCCGAAGCGTGGGTAGCCGAGGACGTCAGTCATCAGCGCCGCGAGGCAATCGGCGATCGCCTCGACGCTGAAGCGTGGCTGGCCGGGCCGGAAGGAAAGTCCGTAACCGGGCAGGGAGGGTGCGACCACGGTGAAGGCATCCGCCGGATCGCCGCCGAAGCGGGCGGGGTCGGTCAGCCGGGGAATGATATCCAGGAATTCGAAGACCGAGCCAGGCCAGCCATGCATGAGCAGCAGGGGCGTCGGGTTCGGGCCGACGCCAGGAACATGCAGGTAGTGCAGGTCGATCCCATGCAGCGGCACGGTGAACTGCGGGAAGGCATTGAGGCGCGCTTCCTCGGCACGCCAATCGAAGCCGTCCTGCCAATAGGCGAGCAGGCCCTTGAGGTAGGCGACATCGGTGCCGTAGGCCCAGGGCTCGCCGGGTGTCTGGTCCGGCAGGCGCGTCAGGGCGAGCCGGGCCTTGAGATCGGCGATCGCCACCTCCGGGATGGCCAGGGTGAAGGGCTGCGGCTTCGGGGCCATTGTGAGTTCCTCCGGCCGTCAGGCGAGCCCGACCCGGCCGCGGCGTCAAGTCTCTGTGCCGGCCGAGGGTCCCGCCATGGCCCGTGCCGCCGTGTCATGGGTTGACGGCGCAACCGCGCATCCTGCCAATGCGCGGCAACCAAGGAAGGGAAAAGCGATGCATCGCCGCCAATTGCTCGGGGCCGCTGGCCTGATCGTGGGTGCCCGCGGCGCTGCGGCGCAGGAGGACTGGCCCAGCCGTCCCGTCACCATCGTGGTGCCCTTCGCGCCCGGCAGCTCCTCCGACATCATCGCCAGGGCCTTGGCGCAAGGCATGCAGCAGGCACTCGGCAAGCCGGTGGTCGCGGAGAACCGGCCCGGCGCCACCGGAGAGGTCGGTGCCCGCACCGTGATCCGCAGCGCACCGGATGGCCATACCCTGATGCATGCGCCGATCAGCACCTGGGCGATCAACGTCGCATTGCGGCCGAACCTGGCCTACGATCCGGTGGCGCAGCTGACCCGCATCACCCAGACGGTGCGCACCCCGAATGTGCTGGTGGTGCACCCTGGGCAGGTTCCGGCCAAGACCCTGCCGGAGCTGCTGGACTGGCTGAAGGCCAATGGCAGCAAGGCCTCCTACTCCACCAGCGGCATCGGCTCCTCCGATCACCTGACGATGGAAATGTTCAAGCAGGCGACGGGGAGCGAAGCGGCGCATGTGCCCTATGCCGGCGGCGCACCCGCGACGACGGACCTGATCGCCGGGACTGTCCAGCTTTCCTTCCAGAACCTCGGCTCGATCGCGCCGCAGATCCGGGACGGACGGGTCCGCCCGATCATCATCACCAGCGATGCACGCAGCCCTTTGCTGCCGGAGGTGCCGACCGCGCAGGAGAGCGGACTGCGCGATTTCGTCGTCTTTTCCTGGCAGGGCTTCGGGGGACCGGCGGGAATGCCTGCGCCGCTGGTATCGCGCATCCATGGCGCGGCGGTCGCGGCGTTGCGGATGCCGCAAACGGAGGCGCGGCTGCGCGACATCGGCTTCGAGGTGGTCGGCAGCTCACCGGAGGAATTCGCCCGGTTCCAGCAGGCCGAGATCGACCGCTGGAGGCGTGTCGTGACGCTGGGCGGGATCACCGCCGACTAGTCGGCGATCGGTGGCCGGCCCAGCAGTTTCAGCGTCAGGCGCCGGCCTGCCACCATGGCGGGGTAGAGGAATTTCCCCAGCTTGGGCCGGCTGAAGACCAACCGGTTCAGCTTGTTGAAGGTGCCGTCCTCGCTGCCCAGCATGGCCAGGACGTGCAGGGCATCGGCGCCATGGTAGAAGCGGCCGTTCCACTTCACCGCCATGCCGTTCTCAAGGTTCAGGCCGCGGGCCTTGGCCTCCGCCACCACCGGGTGGTCCGAGCGCGCGTCGATCATGTGCACCTTCTCGGCCAGCTGGCGGATCCGGTAGAGCATGACGTAGCGCGTGCAGAAGGGGCACATGCCGTCATAGACGACGAAGACCTCCCGCTCCGACTGCCCGGCGGGCGCGGGGCGCAGGGCCCCGGGCTGCGGATCAGCGGACATCGAAGCGGTACTCATCGCGCTTCTTCACGTCCCGGACGAGCTGGCCATCGCGGAGCGTGAGGCAGACCGATTCGACGACGTATTTGTAGCCCACGATATCCTCGATATTCAGCCGGTTGAACTCCCGGAAGACCCAGGGATTCGGCTGCATGTGGTGGGGGTAGAAGTAATAGAGGTTGTCATTCTTGATATAGGGATGGCGGACCATGAAGCTATGGGTATCCCGCACCAGGTTTTCCATGTCCTTCAGAGTCGCGCCCGTCGTCTGCGTCTCGGCGACGCGGGGACCGCAGGACGTGGCATCGTGCCAGTCGTTCAGGTTCAGGTTGTTGCCACCGATACGGAAGTTGAAATGACCTTCCGGCACATAGGTGGCGGCCTGCGCGATGGTGTAGGAGTAGATGCCGTAATAGACCTGCGGCACCCAGACTTCCCGCCCATCCTTCGTCATGGCGTAGAACTGCGGGCTGGCGAGCTTCGCGCCATCCAGCCAGCCGAGCCAGTTGGTGTAGAAGATGGTATGGCCGAACAGCACGGTCAGCACGCAGACCAGCTTCATCATCGACGTGATCTCATTGTCCTTCAGCCGCCAGGCCGAGGTGTAGATGATGAGATTGACCGCGATCCAGAAGTGGAAAAGCGCACCCAGCGTCATGTAGACGCCGATGTGGAAGATGTCGAAGAGCAAGGTGAAGAACAGCAGCCAGCGGACCCGCAGGATCGCCAGCGGCGCCAGAAGCTGGGCAAAGAGAACGAAGAAGTTGAAGGCCAGGCCGAAGGTCGAGATCGTGTCCCAGCTGAACTGCAGCAGCGACGGGAACATCGCCAGCGGATTGTCGCCACGCTCCGTGCCGATGACGATCGCCGTCTGCGTCGGGTTCTGCAGCAGCCAGGTCCAGGGCGCGGGACCGCCAGCCATGAGCTTGGCCACGCCCGAGCAGAAGTAATTGCCGAGATGGGCGCCGACGATCACCGCCCAGACGAGGTTGGTCGCCTTCAGCCGCAGTACATCCGCCGGCACGTCCGACATCAGGGCCCGCAGCGAAGGAAGGCGCTTCAGGGTCCATTCGCTCGTTGCCACGACCGCGATGACGCCACCGAGCGCGGCGAAGACGCCGGCATCGAGCATCGAGAGGAAATCCGTATCGGTCACCCAGATACCGGCGGCGGGACCGATCAGCAGTCGGAAGGCGACGTAGTAGATGAACAGCGGCATCAGGAAGATCGGCCGCCAGAGCGACGCGAAGCCGGCGATGACCGCGATCAAGGCGCCCCAGCGGAAGAACAGCGTGTGTTCATTCGCGGCACCGAAGATGATGTTCGGCGCCGGCGGCACGGGGCCGAAAGCGTCGAACAGCACCTGAACCAGCACGACGACACCGATGCCACGCAGGATCGCCCGCAGCATGCGCGGCACATCGGCATAGCGAATCCCGATAAAGGGAAGTGCCGCGACGCAGCAGAAGACGACAAGCGCGAATCCGTGCGTCTCGGACTGCCCTGCTGCATAGAAGGTCAGCTTCTTCGTTGCCCGATAGGCGAGCAACGACAGAAGCAGCAGCAGGAAAGGCAGCGAAATCGCAGCGGAAGGGATGCGGAGCGCCTGGGAGCGGAGCCTCGACGAATACACCGATCTCTCCATGATTGGATGGCAGAAGGATTTGGGCTGAAGAAGGCCGGTCAGCCGGCTGAGGGCGAGGCCCGCGCTACCGGACGTCCGGCCATGACGCCGGCGAGCCACCGATCCCGGTAGCGGATGCGGAGCCGTCTTGGAGAGGGTGGCAGCAGGGCGACACCCCTTGCGGCAACACGATAGGCCAGCAGGCGCAGCAGAAGTCCTGCGGACAGGGAGGCGGCGTAGTTCCGGCCCTCACCGACGCCATAGCGAAAGGCGCGCTCGAGGATCCAGCCTTCCTCCATCTGTTCAGGCCGAATGATGTGACGGACGCGCGCCGTTGCCTCGAACCAGCCACGGTGTCCCGAGGCTTCCAGCCGGCGAAGCAATTCGGTTTCGCTACCCATGGCATAGAGAGGATTGGTACCGTCCGGGCCGACGTGTTCCGCGAAGCGCGTACCCGCCGTGAAGATGGCGGTACGGATGGCCATATTCGGGCCGAAGATATCGGCGAAGCCGCAAGGACCACTGTCCCGCCGCTGCTGCGCATAAAGGACGCTGAATTCGACAGCCTTCTCCGAAAGCCAGTCAGGCGGCGGGCTGGGCCAATCCGGCAGAACCGTGCCGCCGAACAGATCGGCTTCCGGATGCGAATCAGCGGCATCGCGCAGGCGCAGTAGCCAATCCGGATCGGGCAATACGTCGTCATCCGTGAAGATCGCCAGATCACCATGCAACTCGGGCAATGCGAGATTGAGTGCGCGATTCTTGCCGGGCTTGGGGCAGGACAGCGCGACCAGGGGAAGGCGATCCGCAAAATCGGCCAGAACCGAAAGTGTCGCATCGGTACTGCCGTTGTCGACGACCACGAGCTTCCAGCCGCCGGTCGGCGCTGCCAGACCCGTGAAGGCGGTCAGGACACGTTCCAGCGGCTTTGCCCGGTTGCGGGTGGCAAAGACGACGGTCAGGTTGGGCGTGTTCATGAACGGGGCTCCGATGCGTTGCTCGCCCGGGCACCGATATCGAGTGTTGGAATAACCGGCTGGCCATCCGATCGCAGCAGCGCCCGCCAAAGGCGCCTGGGCAACGTGCGCTTGCGATGCTCTCCCATCAGCGCCATGCGGGTGAAGCCGCGGGCATACGCCAGGCGCCAACGGAGGCTCAGCAATGCCGTGCTTTGCTTCGGCAGCAGCGATGCAGGCAGGGTCAGCAACTCCACGACCAGGCGACGCGGCAGTTCACGCCAAACCGAATCCGGCGCCCCGAGGATGCGGCGCGTCGCAACGGCCGAGGCTCCCTGCCAGTACAGCCTTTCAAGCAGCCATTCGGGACACATCCGGACCGCTTGAATTTGGTGCCTGACCATAATTCGACTGTCGTACCAGGCGGAGTAGCCACGGTCCTGCAGGCGCCACCCGACCTGGACATCCTCATCGGACAGCAGGAGGCCACCGAAGCGGCCCAGCCTTTCGGCGAAGCCACCGATCTCCAGCAACGGTTTTCGTTGCACGATCATGTTGACGCCATAGGGTTCGAGGCCCGAAGGAACCGCGGCAGTCCTGAATTCGCCTCGCCCTTCCCATTCGATGATCGAGAGCACACCGCGGAGCGTCGCTGGCCACCAGAGCGGTAGCGGTGCCTCCCATACCGGAAG
This sequence comes from Belnapia sp. AC561, assembly GCF_979252845.1. Classification (NCBI taxonomy): domain Bacteria; kingdom Pseudomonadati; phylum Pseudomonadota; class Alphaproteobacteria; order Acetobacterales; family Roseomonadaceae; genus Belnapia; species Belnapia sp. AC561. The sequence goes on along the minus strand of NZ_CEEDBP010000006.1, from coordinate 69,705 downwards.
GACACGTCCGCCAATGACCCCAGGCCAGGAGGAACGTTCCAGCAGCACATGCTGGATCTGCTCGATCCAATCGGGCATCGCCAGGCCATCGTCATCGATATAAGCAATGAAATCCGCTTGGCTGGTCGCGGCGCCAAGGTTGCGCGCCGCGCTGGCCCCCGGCCGATCGATACGGAGGAGCCGCGCATTGGGCATGCCGGCCACGAGCCGCGCAAGCTCGAGGCTGACATCCGCCCGGCTACAACTATCGACGACAATGATGTCGAAGCCCCCGAGGCCAACCGTCTGCTGACGAAGGCTCTCCAAGCAACTCCGGACGTAGTGCGGCCGATTGTGAGTCACGATGCATGCGGTGACGCTGGGGACTGGCCGCACGAATACAGCCGCCGTCTCGTGGTCCGGCGTCGGCATCATGGTGTCCTGGGTGCCTGCCGCGTCGTGCATTCGCATCCTGCCCTAGGGATTGCGTCACAACATAACGGGGGCTGCTGCGAAAGCGGAAGGTACTCAAGGAAGCTAGATGGCGTCGAAGCAGTCACGTTGCGTTGCGTTTAAGGATCGGCAAGGGTGCTTCCCGCAAGCATCATCACCATGCAGTGATATTCAACCCATTGGTGCTGTTTTGGCCGGCTGCTGACCTTTTCGTCAGTCGCAACGTCTCTCACGCCAATGGTACTATCGCAGGGAGGATTGGAATGGGATTTTGCGCCGCGGCACGAGGAACGAACGCGGTATGCAGGCCTTCAGCGCAAACATGAATTGTGCCCAAGCAGATAGGCCTCTGCCGCTCGCGGTTGATTTGGACGGAACATTGCTGGCAACCGATACCTTGCATGAAGGTGTGGTTGCTGCATTGTTGCATGCACCAACGAGTTTTCCGTCATTGTTGCGCTCTCTTCCGCAGGGACGCGCCGCGTTCAAGCGCTCTGTCAGTCGCCAGGTGCCGGCCGATGCCGCTGGATTGCCATTGAATCGACCCTTCCTGGAGTGGTTACAACAGCAACGCGACCTAGGCCGAGAACTGCATCTTGTAACTGCGGCAGACCAAACGATTGCTGATGCGGTTGCGAACCACTTGGGCCTGTTCAAGAGCGCAACGGGTAGTGATGGCACGCGGAATCTGCGCAGCGAAGAAAAGGCAACGTTTCTTCGGCGTGCCTTTCCTGATGGTTTTGCCTATGCTGGCGACAGCAGGCATGATCTGCCCGTCTTTGCTGCCGCCAAGGAAATCGTGCTGGTGAATGCCAGCGCAACCACCTCAGCGGCGGCGAGGACTATCAACTCGAGCGTCATTGCGGAATTCCCGCAAAGCGGATCGCGCTTGCGGACCTGGATCAGTGCGCTTCGGATCCATCAGTGGTCCAAGAACGTCCTCGTGCTGGTGCCGCTGGTCCTGGGTCACAAGCTGGGTGATGCGACCGCTATCGTCCATTGCGTGTTGGGCATGCTGCTCCTTGGTCTCGCCGCATCGGGGACCTATCTTCTCAATGACCTTTCCGATCTCGCATCGGACCGGATGCATCGCACGAAGCGATCCCGGGCCATCGCCTCGGGCAAAATCGCACCGCTCCATGCACTGGCGCTGGCTATCGTACTGATACTGATTGCGCTCCTGCTGCCACTGCTATTTCGGCCGATGCTGTCGGTGGCGATCCTCGGCTATTGTGGCTTGTCCATGCTCTATTCTGCTTTTCTTAAGCGGATAGCGCTGTTGGATACACTGACAATCGCGGCGCTATTCACCATTCGCCTGTCGCTTGGCGTCGAGCTCGCGGATGTTCCCTATTCCCCCTGGCTGATCGCCTTTGCCGGCTTCTTCTTTTTCTCTCTGGCCTTGGCCAAACGGCATTGCGAACTCATGGAGGCACGCGTGGCAGATAGCCCGGCACTGGCGCGGCGTGGCTGGGAAGTCGATGACTGGCCGCTGACGCTCGGCTTCGGCGCGGCGGCTGCGATCGGCGCCTTGCAGATCATGATTCTCTACGTCGCCGACGATGCATTGCCTTCGAGGATGTATGGGCACGCAGCGTGGCTTTATGTCGCACCCGGCGCCGTTGCGGTCTGGCTGATGCGCGTCTGGCTGCTGGCGCATCGCCGGGAGCTGAAGGACGACCCGGTGATATTTGCGCTTCGGGATCCATGGTCTTGGGGCATCGGCGCGGTCGTTGCCGCAGCTATCGTCATGGCCCTGTGAAAGTGAGTCCGATGCTGGATAGCCCGTTGGTGCAGGCACAGGCGGGTGTGCGGACGGCCGGCTGGAAGGAACTGCGTCTGGAAGGCTGGGGCCGGAACAGCCAGTCGGACTGCTTGGCGGCCCGTCCTGAGCGAATGCAGGATATGGTTTCGGCCCTTGCCACACCGGAAGGGCGGTCGCTGATCGCCCATGGTGCCGGACGCAGCTATGGCGACGCCGCGCTCAATACTGGCGGTGCTGCGGTGCTGACCACGAGGCTGGACCGCGTCCTTTCCTTCGATGCATCCACGGGCCTGCTAGTGGCAGAGCCTGGCGTCACCTTTGCCGACCTTATGGCGACCTTTCTGCCCAAGGGATTTTTGGTGCCGGTATCACCCGGGACCGGCTACGTAACCTTGGGCGGTGCCGTAGCGAACGACGTTCATGGCAAGAATCACCATAAAGTCGGCAGCATCGGTAATCATATTGCTTGGCTCGATCTGCTGGTGCCCGATGGACGGTCGCTGCGCGTATCGGAGGCGAGCGACGCCGATCTGTTCCGTGCGACGCTTGGCGGCATTGGCCTGACCGGAATCGTGACCGCCATCTGCCTGCGCATGATGGCGGTAGGTTCCAATGCCTTGACCGTGCGGCGCCGCCGGATAGGAAACCTCGAAGAATTCCTGGAGGCATTCCAGGCTGCGTCCAAGACCAGTTATTCGGTCGGCTGGATCGATGCCATGGCGAGGGGCAAAGCTTTGGGTCGCGGCATTATCGAGACCGCAGAGCCCAGCGAGAGCAGCCTTGCGCCGACGCACGAGAGGCGGAAGCGATTTCCAATCGATGCGCCCGGCTGGTTGCTGAACGGTCTCAGCGTGAGCGCATTCAATGCGGTTTATTGGCGACGCGCGCCGGTCACGGCGGATGAGCAGGCGGTCACCTACCGGACATTCTTCTATCCTCTCGATGCAATCGAGAGCTGGAACAGGATGTATGGAAAGCGCGGCTTCCAGCAGTTCCAATGTGTGGTGCCGTTCGGCACCGGCGAAAAGGCATTACGGCTTCTGTTGGATACGATTGCCGCCGCCGGCGCGGCATCCTTCCTGGCCGTGCTGAAGACGATGGGCCCTAAGGGTCGGGGCATGCTTTCGTTCGGTATGCCCGGCTATTCCTTGGCATTGGACATTCCGACCAAGCCGGGCAGCAAGGAATTGTTCGTGGCGCTTGAACGAATCACCCGCGATGCCGGTGGGTGCATCTATCTTGCGAAAGACAGTGCGATGTCGCCAGCGGGCTTCGCTGCCATGTACCCGGAACTCGCGGCGTTCCGCGCCGTGCGCGCTCGAATCGACCCCCAGGGACGGCTTTCTTCCGATATGGCCAGGAGGCTGGGAATTTGATCAACGAGACCTGGCTGATCCTTGGCGCTTCCTCGGCCGTGGCACGAGCCTTCGCGCGCGAGGCCGCGGCTCATGGGGCGAGCGTGCTACTGGCGGGACGGGACCTCGATGATCTTGACCGGCAGGCCAGTGACCTGCGGATCCGCTTCGATGGGGCCGTCACCGTCATGCGGTTCGATGCGCTGGATACCGGCACCCACCAAGGCTTCGCCGCGGATTGCGCGGCGCGCGCCGCGGGCAGCGTTTTGCAGGTCTTCCTGGCTTTCGGCGTGATGCCCGACCAGGCAGAGGCAGATGCCGATCCTGCGGTTGCCCGCCATATGATCGAGGCCAATTTCACAGGCGCCGCATCGGTGCTTGCAGCCTTTCGGCCCGTGCTGGAGGCTCAGGCCGGTGGGTCGGTTGTCGTCCTGGGCTCAGTCGCAGGGGACCGCGGTCGGAAGCGCAACTTCCTCTACGGTGCAACGAAAGCTGCGCTGCTGACCTATCTGCAGGGATATGCTGCACGCTTGGCCAAGGCAGGCGTCCGGGTCCTGTGCATCAAGGCCGGGCCCATCGATACCGGAATGACATGGCCGCTCCCGAAGCTGCCCTTCATGATGTCGCCGCGGGATTTCGCTGCGGCTGCTTGGCGGCAGGCGCGTAAGGGATCCGGCAGCATCTACCTTCCAGGCATCTGGTGGCCGGTGATGAGCATCATCCGGCTGTTGCCGACACCGATTTTCAATCGTCTGGACATCTGAATGCGACGGTTGCGTCGATGCTGGAGAGGATGATGAGCCCGTCGTCGCAACCCAGCGCTGAATCCATGATCGGGCTTGGGAGAGTTACGGCCTCCTCTGGTGTCGCACGCCCGCTGCCGGTCCCAAGTGCTGCCATGGTATCGTTTGCATGGCTCGTGCCTGGCATTGGACCGGCGTGATGCGACGTATTCTTCCTGGCGCCAACTCTGCCGCATGGGTTGCCGCGGAGACGATCGGTGCGGCGATCTTCGCCTTGGTCGGCCTGCTGTTCATTGCCCGCCTGATCGGGCCCCAGGCAGCCGGCACCGGTGCGATCGCCGCCAGCGCTTTCCTGACGATCGACTTTCCGATCGCCGCCCTGTTCGGCGATGCCCTGCTGCAACGGTCGAACCTCGAGGAACGGCACCGCTCCTCGGCCTTCTGGACGACGGTGGGTGTGGCAATCCTCGGCGCCGGCCTGCTCGCGGTGGCAGCGTCCTGGGTGGCCGGGGCCATCGGCGTGCCGGCATTGACGGACATGATCCAGAGTCTGGCGCTGCTGCTGCCCTTCTCGGCGGTCGCAGGATTGCTGGCGGCGCTGGCGCTGCGGGGGCGGCGGTACCGATTGCTCTCGCTACGCGTCCTGCTTTGCCAACCGCTGTCGGTCGGTGCCGGTGTACTGGCCGCGCTGGCAGGCTGGGGCGCCTGGGCCATGGTCGTCCAGCAGACGACCGCAACGCTTTCGGTCTTCGTCTTGCTGGTGGTGCTGTCGGACTGGCGGCCGCGATGGCTGTTGGATCGCAAGGCGCTCGGCGAACTCTGGCCGGTCGCCGGGCCGCAGATCCTCGCACTGCTCGTCTTCAATGGCCGCTATCGCATCTTCATCCTGGCACTCGGGACGCTGGTGGTGGAAACCATCGTGGCGGTGACGCATATCGCCTTCCGCCTATTGGACGTGGCCATGGCGGTGGTGAATGGGGCGGCCTCTCGCCTCGCCATGCCGCGCCTTTCCGCCTTGCAGCATGATCGGATCGCGCTGGCCGAAGCCTATGGCGATCTGACGCAGTTGCAGGCATTGGTCGGCCTGCCCATTGCGGCGGGCTTGGCTATCACGGCACCTCAGCTTGTGACACTGCTGATGGGCGGGCCTTGGATCGCCGCAGCGGCGCCCGCGCAACTGGTGGCTCTCGCCGCCATTCCGACCTTCTTGGTCGGTCCGGCCTCGGCGCTTTGGCTGGCGGTGGGGCGGACGCGAATCAACCTCGTCGTACAGCTCGTCGCTTTTTCCGTCCCCCTCACGGCCTTGCTCGTGGTGAGACCGGTCGATGCCGCAGGTGCTGCACTCTGCTGGGCAGGCGGGAGCCTGGCTGTTCCTCCGATTCAGCTTGCGCTGGGCCTCCGGGCACTCGGCCGGCCGGTGCGATGGCTGGCAGCGCGGCTGATGGTGCCGGTCATCGGCACGGCAGGCATGGCCGCGGCGGCAATCCTGATGGCGCGCCACGTGGAGCAGACAGAGCCCTTGACCGCGCTGTTGCTGATCGCTTGCGTCGGAGGCATCGTCTACCTGACCATCCTCGCATTGCTGCTCGGTGGCCGCATGCCGCGTGCCCTGCGAGAGGCCTAAGGAATGGCCTCAAAGCTTCGGCGGCGCGCCTGACGTCTCTGCCGCATGGTTCGCGGCGCTCGTCAGGTGACGGCCGACGATATAGAGCGGGCGGCCCTTGGTCTCATTGAAGACCCGGCCGAGATATTCGCCGATGACGCCAAGTGTCATCAGCTGCACGCCGCCAAGGAACAGGACGACGGCCATGATGCTGGGATAGCCCGGCACCGGATTGCCGTAGATCATCGCCTTCGCCACGACCTCCCCGCCATAGCCGATGGCGAAGACCGCGGTGACGACGCCAAGCCAAGTGGCGACCCGCAACGGCAGGGTGGTGAAGCTGGTGATGCCCTCGACCGATAGGTTGAAAAGCCGCCCGTAATTCCACTTTGTGGTTCCCGCCGCCCGCGGCGCCCTGTCATAGGGTACGGCACGAGACGGGAAGCCGACCCAGGCGAACAGGCCCTTCATGAAGCGATGCCGCTCACGCAGCTGCAGCAGGGCATCGACGGATCGGCGGCTCATCAAGCGGAAATCGCCGACATCAGGCGGCAGCCGCACCGGTCCGCCGAGGCGTGCCATCAGCCGATAGAAGGCGCTGGCGGTCGCCTTCTTCAACCAGGTCTCGCCAGCCCGGCTACGGCGTTGGGCGAAGACCACATCGATGCCTTCCTGCCAGACCGAAACGAGCTCCGGAATGACCTCGGGCGGATCCTGCAGATCGACGTCGATCACCACGATGCCGCCCGAGGCGCGTGCGTGATCGAGCCCCGCGGTCATGGCCGCTTCCTTGCCGAAGTTGCGGCTGAGGCTGACGACGCCGATCTCCGGGTGCCGTAACCGCAAGGCCTCCAACACGCCGAGGCTGCCGTCCTGTGAGCCGTCATCGACGTAGATGGCTTCCCATGGCAGGCCGATCCCCGCCATAACCGGTGCCAGCCGGGCGTGAAAGAATGGGATGACCGTCTCTTCGTTGAAGACCGGAATGATGATCGAGAGCACGGGCTGCGGGCGGCTATGCCGCGTCGCTTGCGGCGCAAAGGCATCAGTCAGGTGGCGTCCGTCGTCCACGTCGGAAATCCGTCTGAAATACCAGTTATTCTAACGGATGCCGGAATGCCTGAAGAAGTCGCATGGGCGAGAGCAGCCCGACCTCTCGTTGCTGTGCGTCACGCGTCAGGCGTGCATAGCCTGCCGGGCAAAACACCGCGTGAGAAGCCACGGGGTGCATTGCGGCAATGCTCTCGGCGACGATACTGGAAGCGATCCGAGCGGCATGGGGCCGCAACCGGGTGCGTCGTATCGGCCGTGGGTGTCCGCGCATGAATCATGAAATCGGATTACGCCGCATGCCGCTGCGCCTGCCATCCCTCACCATGTTCCACGAGGATTCGAGGGAGAAGAACGCTGATCTCTGGATCGTCCTCCCGAGCCTCCTCATCAGCCTCGTCTTCGTGCTGCGGATGGCGCGCCACCTGCCGCTCCTGCCGATTCCGACCGGCGATTCGGCAGCCTATCTGGAAATGGCCGGCTACCGGCCGCCGCTCTATGGCTGGCTGACAAACAGCTGGATGTACATGACCGGCGGGCTGGAGCGCCTGCCCTTGGTGCAGCTTATCTTCCTGGGCTGCGCGATCGCAGTTTTCATCATCGAACTGGGGCGGCTGCTGCGCAGCCCGGTCGTGCCGATCCTGGCCGCGCCACTCATCCTGATGCAGCCCGCCGTCTATGACAGCAGCAGGTGGCTGTTGACGGAATCATCCTTCGTTGCCTTGACGTTGCTGGGCCTGGCGATGCAGTGCCGCTACGCGCGGCGCGGCGACCTGGCGCCGCTGCTGGTGGCGGCGGCGTGCTTCGGCCTTTCCACGCTCTTGCGCAGCACCGGCATGGCCTTTCTGCCGCTCCCCCTGTTGGTGGCGGCCTTCGACCGTCGCTTCGCCTTCGGTGCCGGGCTGCGGCGTGCCGCGGTGGCCGGCGTGGTCGCTGTCGGCGTCCTGCTTTCGGGCATGGGCTGGACCTATGTCCGGCACGGCCATTTCGAGATCGGCTCATGGGCCGGCATATCCTTGCTCGGCAAGGCGCTTGTCCTGCTGCGGCCGGAGGATGCGGTGGGCAAGCCCAGCGCGGTTCAGGCAGCGCTGCCGGCCGCGGCAGCCGCACGGAGGCTCATCGCGGCGCAACCCGATATCGCCGCGACCCTGCGGGCGCAGATCCAGTCCTCCGGCGATGTCCGCTTCCCCGCCTTCTGGCCGACCGCCGAACGTGAATGGCCGGAGTGGATGGCCGCCGATGGGCGCGGCAAGGATCAACTGGCGCGTGCGATCGCCCGTGATCTCATTGCTGCCCATCCCGGCGAGTACCTGCGGCTCTGGGCGCATGACTGGCTGGGCCTGATCATCCAGCCTTCCTATTGGCCGGCCTGGGCAACGACGGTCGCGCGCGACTGGACCGAATTCGCCTTCTGCCGGGAGTTCGATAACTGCTGGGGGCTCGAACGCTACGACCTCCCCATCCATGGGCTGGTGATCCTGATCGGTGCCGCAGTCAGCGGTGCGGTGCTCTCGCTTATCCTGATCCCTGGCCTGGCGCTGCGGGTGCTACGGCGCCGCGCCGAACCCGTGACGGTTCTCATCTGGGGGATCGCGCTCGTGCTGCACGGCACGCTGATCGTCACCTCGGCGGTCGAGGCGGGGCACATCCGCTACACGGTCGCGCTGCATGTCCTGGATATCACCTTGTTGCTCTGGCTGCTGGTGAAGCTGCTGCCGAAGGTCATGCGCCCTGGCGCTGCCCATACCCTGGAGGTTCTGCCGTGACTTTGCGTCTTGGCCTGTTGCTGACAGCACTGGTCGTTGCCACCGCCGCCCTGGCGCCATTGCTGGGTGTGCCGGTCTATGGGCGCAATTTCGGGCATGATGCGAATTTCGCCCTCACCGCCCTGTCCTACATGGATGCCGGCATCACCGAAGGCCGCTGGTGGCCGCGTTGGGTGATGGAGACGAATTTCGGCCTCGGCGGCAACACTTTCTACACCTATCCGCCGATGGGCTATTGGGTGGCGGCGCTGGTGCAGCGCATCAGCGGCTTGGCGGTGGCCGATGCGCTGGCGCTGACCATGGCGCTGTGGCGGCTGGTCTTCCTCGCGGGCTGCTTCCTGTGGCTGCGACGGCATGTCCCGCCGGCGGCGGCACTGACGGCAGCGGCTCTGGCGACCCTGCTGCCCTATCCGGCAGTGGTGAATCCCTGGATCCGCTTCTCCTATGCCGAGGTGGCGGGTGCGGCGATGCTGCCATTCCTGCTGCTGGCGATCGAGCGCGCGGCCGAGAGCCGCGACTCCCGCGGCATCCCCGGCCTTGCCCTGGTCTTCGGCGCGCTGGCGATGACGCATCTGCCGAGCTGTGCCCTGGTCGCCCATCTCGCGCCGCTCTACGGCTGGGCCTATGGCGGGCCGCGTGGGGCGATGCGGACGATGTGGGGCGGCATCGGCGGCGCCGGCCTGGCGGCCTGCTTCATCCTCCCCGCGGCGGCCTTGCTGAAGGACGCCAATTTCGAGGGCATGGACGGCGGCATCTGGCAGACCAGCCTGATGTTCTACGGCGGGCTCCAGGGCACCGCGGTCTGGGTGCAGTTCCTCCTCACGGTCTGGGCGGCGGGCTGGGTCGCGGTGCTTGCGGCGCTGACCTTCCGCTGGATGGCGCGCGCCATGCCGGCCTCGCCGCTCCGCCGGGCCGCCATGGTGCTGCTCTTCTCCTCCTTCGCACTGATGACGGTGGTGACGCTGCCGCTGTGGATCCTGCTGCCGCAGCTCCGCTCCATCGAGTTCCCCTGGCGGGCGACCGGTCTGCTGACCATGCCGGTCGCGGCGCTGGCCGCGCTGGCGCTGGCGGGCGGGACGCGGATGGCACGGCCGGCGGTGCTCGTCCTCGGCCTGGTCAGCGCCGCGATGCCGCCGCTGTTCCTCTGGGTGATGACGGCCTTCGGCAATCCGGACTGGCCACGCTTCATACCGTCGCAGCCACGCCTGGAACGGGCCCTGTCCTCGCCGCGCGGTACCTCGCCGGAGCATCTCCCGGTCTGGGCGAAGGACGCCGGCTGGCTCAGCCTGTGGCAGGGCACCGAGACGGAGCAGGGGCCGGAGCCGTGGCCGCGGCCGCCGCTGCCGGCGGGCACCAGCCGCATTCCCGGTGGGTATGTGGTGCCGGAGGCGACGGCCAGCTTCAGCCTGCCGCAGTTCTATTTCCCCGCTTGGCAGGCGACCGATGGGGCCGGCCAGCCGGTCGAGGTGCGGCCGGGGCCGGATGGCCTGGTGCAGGTGATCGTCGACCGTCCGATGCGGGACCTGCGCGTGGCGGTCGGCCTCACCCGCTGGGAATGGGGCGGCTGGGCGGTGACGGGGCTGACCGCCGCCGGCCTGCTCGGCCTGGCGCTTTGGCGCCGGCGGCCAGTCCCGGTGCCGACCGTCAGCCCGGTTGCCCGCCGGGTCGGGTCTAGATGACCTGGTAGCGGGCGCGCGCCGCGCGCTCGATGGCACCGGCGATCAGCCGGTCGAGGTCCATGGCGATGCGGAAGTCCTGCAGGAACTGCAGTTCTTCCTGCGTCAGGTCGCCATCGGCCGCGGCCACTTCGCAGGCCAGCACATAGGCCGTCTCCCGCAGGCGGGACGGCAGGGCCTCACGGATCAGGGTGCAGGCGCGATCCAGGCCATCGGTCTTGTCCAGCAGCATCAGGCAGGTTTCGGTGACGCTGGAGATGCCGTTCGGGTGGAAGTCGCTGAAGGCGGGCAGGGTCTGCACCAGTCGGGACATCATGTTCAGCTCGGCATCCGACATGGTGCGATCGGATGCCGCCATCAGGACCATGGCGCAGACCAGGGCTTCCTGCGGATTGAATCGGGTATTGGGCATGGGGGCCTCGCTTTCCCGGGGGTGGTCGCGCGCCGGGCGGCCGGCGTCAACCGCCCGCCCTGTCACCCTTCTGCCAGGAAGGCGCGGGTTTCCGCCACCACTTCGGCAAGCCCGGTCCGCCGTACCGAGACACCTTCCGGCAGGCCCGCCAGCAAGCGGCTGGGGCAGGACCGGTCGAGCAGGACGAAGACACCCTTGTCGTCGACCCGGCGGATAAGGCGGCCGAAAGCCTGGCGGAGCCGGTGCCGGGCCAGGGCATCGTCATAGCCCTTGGGATCGCCGGCCGAGAGGTGGATGCGGCGTTCCCGGTGCAGGATGGAGGGGCGCGGCCAGGGCACCCGGTCGAAGACCAGCAGGCGCAGCGAGCGGCCCGGGACATCCACGCCATCCCGCATGGCATCCGTCCCGAGCAGGCAGGAATTCTCCTCCGCGCGGAACACGTCCACCAGCGTCGCATTGTCCATCGCATCCATGTGCTGCGCATAGAGCGGGATGCCGGCCGCCTCGAGGTTCGGGGCCATGTGGCGGAAGCTGTCGCGCAGCCGCCGGATGGCGGTGAAAAGCCCGAGGCCGCCGCCACCCGAGGCCTTGAACAAAGCCTGCATGGCGGCCGCGACTTGGCCGGATCGGGCCTTGTCCACATCCGTCACCACGAAGGCGCGGGTATTGGCGGCATAGTCGAAGGGCGAGGCCACGGCGGCACGGATCGCCGGCAGGGCCAGATGGCTGGCGCCGGTACGGGCTTCCGCCGCCGTCCAGGCGGCATCCTGGTCGTCGGCCAGCCCGGCATCGCGCAGCGTTGCGGAGGTAATCAGCAGCCCATGCGCCGGGGCGGCGACGTTGAGCGCGAAGGGCGTCGTCGGATCCAGCCAATGGCGATGCAGCCCGGCATCGACCTCGCGCCCCTCGCGCCGGGTGAGGGCCAGCCAATCGACGAAGGCCCGGCGTTCGCCCGGCACCGGCGGCGGGTCCCGCAAGGCCTGCAGCATTCCCTGCCAGGCGCCGAGCGGGATCAGGGCCCGGCGCTCGATTCCCTTGGCCGCCGTTTCCAGCCGGATACGATCGGTCGTCTCCAATTCCTCGACCTCATCCTCGAGCCGGGCCTTCAGCTTGTCGCACAGGCTCTGCAGGGGCTCGGCGATGCGCTTCATCGCGCGTCCGAGCGCTTCGGCAGCTTCCGGCAGGTCCTCGCCCAGGGGGAAGAGATCGCATTGGACGTCGTAGATGCTGTCTTCCTCCGGCGCCCGCGCCAGGACCTGGCGCCGGACGGCGCGGAGGAAGACTTCGGTCGGATTGGCCAGCCGCTCCGCCGCGGCCTCGCTGGTCGGCTCGCGGGGTTCCTCGGACAGCCGGCTGACCCAGCCGAGGCCGGGCAGGGCACGGGCGGCGGTCAGCGCCGCCTCCATCGGCGGGAGCACTTCGGGGATATCGCTGGCGAGTTCCTCGATCCGGCGGCGCAGCCCCCGCGCCCGGCTGCGGCCCCCTTCGGCACCCAGCAGCCAGCGGCGCAGCTCGGCCGTCTCGGCGCCGCAGAGCGCGGCGGAGAAGGCGGCATCCGCGGCATCGAAGATATGGTGGCCTTCGTCGAAGACGTAGCGCAGCGGCCGGGCGTCCTCGGCCCCGCCCATGGCGGCCTGGACCATGACCAGCGCATGGTTGGCGACGACCAGCGTGGCGGTGCGGGCACGGCGGATCGAGTGCTCGACGAAGCATTGCTTGTAGCGCGGGCAGGCGGAGCGGATGCATTCGCCGCGGCGATCCGCCAGCGGCCAGATCGCCGCCGGGCCATACAGTTCGGTGACCCAGCCAGGGAAGTCGCCGGCCATCAGGTCGCCGTCGCGCGTCGCCAGCGACCAGCGGGCGACGAGCCCGAGGGGGACGGCCATGTCGGGATGGCTGGCCTGGCCGATCATCTCCTCGAGGTTCAGCAGGCAGAGGTAATTCTCGCGGCCCTTGCGGACCACCACGCGGCGGCGCCGCTCCTCCGGCTCGGGGTAGAGCCGGCCGAGTTCCTGGTCGATCTGCCGCTGCAGGTTGCGGGTGAAGGTGCTGATCCACACGGGCGCGCCATTGCGTTCCGCCCAGAGGCTGGCCGGGGCGATATAGCCGAGGGTCTTGCCCGTGCCGGTCCCGGCCTCGGCCAGGATGACATGCGGCGAGCCCTTGTCCTCCCGCGGGGCGAAGGCACCGCTGGCGGCGGAGGCGTAGTCGGCCTGCTGCGGCCGCTGCTCGGCGCCATCGCCGAGGATATGGGCGAGGCGGGTGCGGGCATCGGCGGAGGAGACATCGAAGCTGCCGGGCGGCGGGGCCGGGCCCGGGTCCTCCCAATCCGGCAGGCGGCGCCAGACCTTGTAGGGATCCAACGAAGGCTTGGATTCGGCACTGCCCCCGAGGGCGGCGATGACCGAAGGGGCCCAGGACCAGCCCGCCGCCTTCTCCATCTGCGCCGCCAGCATCGCCGCATCGCGGTTCAGGGGCAGTCCGCGCCCGGCCGCCAGATGGCGCAGCATGATGGTCGCCATCTGCGGCAGCAACGCGGCCGCCGCGGCGTCATCGGCGGGCGGCGGCAGGTCCAGCGCCATGGCCAGGCCGCGCGGCGTCGGCGCGGCAGGCCGGGCGGGCATGCAGAAGGCATAAAGCTCCAGCAGGTCGAAGGCCGCCTCGAAGGGGGGCAGATCGAGCCTGCGGGCAGTCGCCGGCCCATGCACCAGCAGCGGCGGCGCGCCCGCCAGGGTGCGGCCCAGCTCCGCTGCCGGGATGGCCAGCAACTCGCCGTCGGTGGTCAGCAGGGTGGCGCGGCCCAGCCCGGCGATCAGCGCAGGGGCATCGGGAAGCAGCAGGCGCGGCGGCGCGGGTCGGGATTGCGACATCCGCGGCACCATAGGTGCGGCCGCCGCTATGGGGAACAGACGTTCTCGGGTCCGTCAGCCTCGTGTGGCGGCGAAGACTAGAGGCGGATCACGTCGAGCAGGCTCAGGGTCAGGACCACGGCCCCCGTCCACAGCAGGAAGGCACCGCTCAGCGCAGCTCGCGGGTTGCTGCCGAGATGACGCTCAAGCAGCGGCTGCAGCCAATCCGCGCGCTGTCGCCGGCGGTGTTGAACCGGCTTCGTCGCTGACTGGGCCTGCGCACGCCACTGGCGCTTGGCCTCCGACCAGGTGGAGGAACGTGGCGTCGCTGCCACCGGCTTCACCGTCTGGTCGAGGCGTTCCTTGATCTCTGTCTCCACTGTCGCACCCACGCAGTTCGCGTGCGAACCATGTAGCGAGCAGCATCGGCTTGCACCTCAACCGCGCGTGCATCGCGCATCGGTGCGATGGCGGCATCGCCAGACCGCAACAAATCCTTGTCTTTCGCGTTGTGCGAACTCAGGAGTGCTTCAGCATGCCGGATGACGCCCGCCTCGCCCGTATTCGTGAACGTGCCTATCTGCTGTGGCTCGATGACGCCTGTCCGGAAGGCATGGATGAGGAATACTGGCAACGCGCCCGCGTAGCGGTGACCCTGGAGCGGATGGCGAGTACCGAGGCGCGGATGCCGGCCAAGGCAATGGACCTTGGCGACTGCAAGGCGCCGGTGATGCGTCCCGCCTGACCCCGGCCGGCTTGCCGCATAGGCGGCGTCCCGCCGGCATGGTTTGATCCTTCCGGAATCGGAGGGATCCATTATGTCCGGACTGGCCGGCGATCAGTCGCCGAGCATCGAAGCCCGGGCTTCCTGGGTCATCGCCATCACCGCCGTCACCATGCTCTCGGTGTCCTTCGGGGCACCTCTGCTCGTCGTGGTGGCGCTGCGGCCGATCGCCGCGGACCTCGGCGGGACCCGGTCGATTCCTGCGTTGGCATCCTCCCTCGCGTATTTCGGTGCCGGGGCAGGAGGCATGCTGATGGGGTGGCTCGCCGGCCAAACCTCGACCCGGCTGACCACCCTGATCGGGGGCGCCATGCTGGGCTGCGGCCTGCTCCTGGCCTCGGGCGGCGCGGCCTGGCAGTTGGTCGTGGGCTTCGGCCTGCTGGTCGGGCTCCTCGGCAATGGCGCCCTCTACCCGCCGATGATGACCTATGTCTCGCTGTGGTTCGACCGGCGGCGCGGCACCGCGCTGGCGCTCGTCTCATCCGGCCAATATGTCGCCGGCGCGGTCTGGCCGACCGTCTTCGAACGGGCGATCGAGGCCTATGGCTGGCAGCGTGTCATGCTGGGCTACGGCATCTTCGCCGCCTGCATCATCCTGCCGCTGGCCGCGCTGGTGCTGCGGCCACCACCGCGGCCGCTGCCGGGTGCCGCAGCCGCGGTCGGGCCGGTGGCCGGCACGCGGGTCCTCGGCCTGCCGCCCAACCTGGCCCTGCTGCTGCTCGCCTTCGCCTCCTTCCTCTGCTGCATCCCCATGGCGATGCCGGCGGCGCATCTGGTCGCCTTCTGCGGCGATCTCGGGATTGCCGGGTCGCGCGGCGCGGCCATGCTGTCCGTCCTGCTCACCGCGGCCTTCATCGCCCGGCAGCTCTGGGGCTGGGTCTCGGATCGCTTCGGCGGGCTGAATACCGTGATCGCCGGCAATGTCTGCCAGGCCATCGGCATGGCGGCCTTTCTAACCACCCAGGACGAGGCCGGGCTGTTCTTCATCGCGGCCGCCTTCGGGCTCGGCTTCAGCGGAATCGTGCCCGCCTATGTGCTGGCGGTGCGGGAGCTGTTTCCAGCGGCGGAAGCGGCCTGGCGCGTGCCGGCGCTGCTCTTCCTCAGCCTGTCCGGCATGGCGGCCGGCGCCTGGCTGGCGGGCTTCCTCTACGACCGCTTCGGCTATTACGCGATCGCCTGGGAGGTCGGCATCGGCTGCAACCTGGCGGCGCTGGCCCTGCTCGGGACCCTGGCGCTGCGGCGCCGGCTGGCGTGAGCGGCGATTGGCTGCCCCTTACTGGCTACCCCAGACGATGCGATGCATCCAGGTGATCTCGGCGAGGTCGAAGGCATAGTCCGGATGGGCGGGATTGAGGCTGCGCAGGTCGATCCGCCGGGCGGACTGGCGCTTCAATTCCTTCGCCATGACCTCGCCATTCTGGGTCCGCACCACCACCCGGTCGCCGCGGCGAATGGGCGCGCCGGGTGAGATGATGACGATGTCGCCGTCGCGGAAGACCGGCTCCATGCTCTCGCCGGAAATCTCCAGCGCATAGGCATTGGGGTCGCCGACCTCCGGCACCGAGATCTCGTCCCAACTGCCGCCGACGGGATAGCCGCCATCGTCGAAGTAGCCCTCGCCGCCGGCCTGGGCGAGACCGATCAGGGGAATGCGGCGGGCGGCGGGGCCGCGGCTGCCGCGGGGCAGGGCGGCGGCCATGCCGGTCACCAGAGCGGCGAATTCCGCCATGCCGGTGCTGGTCGCGGTCAGGACCTTGGCAAGGCTTTCGGTCGAGGGCCAGCGGGCCCGGCCATCGGCACCGATGCGCTTGGAGGGATTGAAGGCCGTCGCGTCCAGCCCGGCCTTGCGGGCCAGGCCGGAGGCTGAAAGCCCGTTCTCGGCGGCGAGCGCATCGAGCGCCCGCCAGATCTCGTCATGTGTCACGGCCCGCTCCTGCCGGAAGCCCCGGCACCACCGCCATACGGCGTGCCGCACCAGATATGGGGTCGCTCCATGGGCATAACATCCTAGGTGTGGGATCAAAGATCAATAGGCGAATTTTCCTTTCTTTGCGCTTGCCGATCCATCGGGCCGAGGTTTACGTTCCCGAAATGTTCTCATTGCTCGAAAGGACATTTCCCCGATGACCGCAACCCATGCCAGCCGCACGCCCGGGCGGACCGGCCAGTCCCGCGAAACCCCCTTCCACAGCGTCGAGGAAGCCTGGTTCTGGACCATGGCCGCCCTGACGGCGCGGCGCGACGGCGCCCGTATCGTCTCCGGCGCCGGCCTGCTGACCCGGCCCTGCGAGCCGGACGACGTCGTGAAATGCCTGGACCGGCTCTACCGCCATCGGCGGATCGACCTCCAGCATGCCCGCATCCTGCGGCTCTGGGGCGAGCGCGGCACTGCCCCCGATGCACGCCAGCCAGGCGAGGCCGGCGACTGGCGCCTGTGGCATGAGGCGATGACGCGGCTGGACTGGCCGCTGCGCGTCAAGGGCATCATCACCGGCCCGCTTCCTGTCGCAGGACCGGCCCAGGTCCTGGCGTTTTCGGTGGCCGGGCGGTGACCGGCGCGGCTCCGGGATCGGCGCGGCCGGCCCATCACCGCGCCGCGCGGATCGCGGGGCAGGAGGCCTTCATCGTCTTCGGCGGCCAGGCCGACCAGCCCTGGCTGCGCCTGCTGCGGCCGGGCTTCCGGCATTGCTTCGCCGCCCTGGTGGATGCCGGCGGCTGGACGGTGCTGGATCCCCTGACCGGACGGCTCGTCGTCGCCCGGTTGGAACTGCCGGCCGACTTCGACCTGCCCGGTTTCTACCGCCGGGCGGGGCTGGCGGTGCTCGGTCCCTTCGCCCCGTCCGAAGCCCGGGCGCGGCACCTGCCACCACTCTCGCCCTTCTCCTGCGTGGCGCTATGCCGGGCCGTGCTCGGGGCTGCGGCTCCCTTTGCCTTGACGCCCTATGGCTTGTTTTGTTCTTTAAACAAAATTGATAAATCTAGGAATAATATCTTGACTGTCGGCGCGAATGCGCGCTAAGTCACTCCTGCCAACGGGCGATCTGCGCCTGTCGGTCCTCCTCCGATCCCCCGACTACCGCGGGCCTGTCCCATCCCAGGGACGGGCCCGCGGGATTTTCGGCCCCGATCGGACCCCTTCATGTCCACAATCCGAGGTGACGCGCATGGGTGGCCTGTTCCGTGCCCCGAAGCCGGTGATCGTCCCGCCGCCCCCGCCGCCCGCGCCCGTGGTCGCGGCCCCAGCGCCGGAGGCGGCGAACCAGCAGTCCCAAGCGGAGTCCCGGACCCGCGCGGCGCGCGGCATTGCGGGCACCATCGTCACCTCCGATCGCGGCGTCCTGGCGCCGCTGCCGCTGGTGGCCCGCAAATCGCTGCTGGGGGAATAGCCGCATGAATGTCGAGACCATCCTGGGCCGGCATGCCGCGGCGATGGAGCGGCGCCGGCCGCTCGAGCCGATCTGGCAGGCCTGCTACGACCATGTGTTGCCGGCCATCGGCAATGGCCCGGCGCTCTTCGATGCGACCGCCGCCGATGCCGCCGAGCAGCTCGCCGCCTCGCTGCTGGCGGAGCTGACCCCGCCCTGGTCCCGCTGGTTCGGCATCGCCCCACCCCGGCCCCTGCAGGATGATCCCGAGGCCCGGGCCATGGCGGAAGCGCTGGAGGATGCCGCCGTCGTCCTGCAGGGCCATTTCGACCGCTCCAACTTCGCGGTCGAGATGCACCAGGCCTTCCTCGAGCTGGTGGTCGCCGGCACCGGCGTGCTGCTGGTCGAGGAAGCGCCGCTGGGCGAGGCTTCGGCCTTCCGCTTCACCGCCGTGCCCCTGCGGAGCGCGGTGCTGGAGGAAGGCGCTGATGGCCGGCTCGACACCGTTTATCGCCAGGCCCGGCTCAGCGCCGCCCAGCTTCGCCGGCGCTTTCCCGGTGCGGATTTGCCGGCGGAGCTGGACCGTGCCGCAGCCAGTGACGACCCGTCCCCGCATCCGCTGCTGGAGGCGATCTGGGCCGAGCGCGGCGGCACCCGCTATGCCGCCATCCTCACCACCGATCCCGGCCGCCCGCTGCTGCTGGCCGAAGGCCGCTTCGCCGAAAGCCCCATCATCGCCTTCCGCTGGCTGAAGGTCCCCGGGGAGCTTTATGGCCGCGGCCCGGTGATGAAGGCGCTGCCGGATATCCGCACCGCCAACAAGGTGGTGGAGCTGGTGCTGAAGAACGCCTCCATCGCCGCCACCGGCATCTGGCAGGCCGAGGATGACGGCGTGCTGAACCCGACGACGGTGAAGCTGGTGCCCGGCGCCATCATCCCCAAGGCACCCGGCAGTGCGGGCCTGACGCCGCTCGCCGCGCCGGGCAACTTCGATGTCTCCCAGCTCGTGCTGCAGGATCTGCGCAGCCGCATCCGCGGCGCCCTGCTGGCGGACCGGCTCGGTGCCCTGCAGGACAGCCGGATGACCGCGACCGAGGTGCTGGAACGCAGCGCCCAGACCGCCCGCCTGCTCGGCGCCACCTATGGCCGGCTGCAGACGGAGCTGCTGACGCCCTTGGTCACCCGCTGCCTCGGCATCCTGCGCCGCCGCGGTGAGATCCCGGCCCTGCTGCTGGACGGGCGGGAGGCGGTGCTGCGCTACGAAAGCCCGCTGGCCCGCATGCAGGGCCGCGCCGATGCGGCGAATACCCTGCTGTTCCTGCAAGCCGTCGGCCAGCTCGGTGGCAACGCGGCGGCGCAGGTCGATGCCGCCGCGGCGACGCGCTGGCTCGCGCGGACCCTCGGCGCGCCGGCGGAGGTGCTGGTGCCCACCCAGCCACGGGCTCTCGAACAGATTGCCGAGGCCTGACCCCGCCTTCCCCTCCTTTCCCCAACCGGGAGTGACCTGACCGATGCCCGAGGATCTGTTGCAGCCCGCCGATGCCATCACGTCCCGCCCTGCCGAGGTACCGGAGAAGTTCTGGAATGCCGAAGCCGGCACGCTCCGTACCGAGGCGCTGCTGAAATCCTACCGCGAGCTGGAGCGCCGGCTATCCCAGCGCGCCGCCCCGCCGGCCGCCGACGCGGCGCCGGAGGATCTGCTGTGCTTCCGCCAGGCCATGGGCATCCCCGAGACGCCGGACGGCTATGCCATCACTGCGCCGCACGACCTCTGCTGCTCGGACCCCGCAGTGAACGGCCAGCTCCATGCCGCACATTTCAGCAATGACCAGGCGCAGCTCGTCTACGACATGGCGGCGCAGCGCCTGCTGCCGCTGATCGCCGAGGCGGCGGCCGAGTTCGAAGCCAATCGCCAGCGCGACAAGCTGACGGCGCATTTCGGCGGTCCCGACCGCTTCAAGGCCATGGCTGCGCAGCTCGCCGCCTGGGGCCGCGCGAAGCTGCCGGGGCCGGTCTATGCCGCGCTCTCCTCCACCGCCGAGGGCGTGCTGGCGCTGGAGCAGATGATGCAGTCGCAGGAGCCGGGCCTGGCGCGGGATGGCGTGACGCCGCCGCAGGAAAGCGAGGCCGAGCTGCGGGCGATGATGCGCGACCCGCGCTACTGGCGGACCCGCGAGCCTGCCTTCGTCCGTCGCGTGACCGATGGCTTCCGCCGTCTGGTCGGCGGCTGATCCTCCTCCACCCATAGCCGCTTCCGGCGGGGCCCGAGTGCGCGCATCCCCCTGCGCGCCCGGCCCGCCGAGGGGGCCGGCGGCCCGGTGCCGCCTAGCCCCGGCGGGGGTGGGCCGGCGTGCCGCCGATGGCCGCGCCACCCGCCCCCGCGTCATTCCCGCCACGAACAACCCCATCCGGCCAACGGACGGAGCCGTGGTGCTGCGTGCCGCCGCGGTCCCGCCAGGGACAAACCGCGGCGGCACGGCCTCCGCAACCGCAAGCAAAGGGCGACCCATGTCCAGCTCGATCGACCAGGCCTTCATCAAGCAGTACCAGGCGGAAGTGCAGGAAGCCTATCAGCGCCAGGGCAGCAAGCTGCGCCCCACCGTGCGCAGCAAGTCCGATGTCCGTGGTGCCTCCACCATCTTCCAGAAGGTCGGCAAGGGTACCGCCGCCGCCAAGGCGCGCAACGGCGTCGTCCCGGTGATGAACATCGACCACACCAACGTCGAATGCTTCCTGCAGGACTACTACGCCGGCGACTGGGTCGACCGGATGGATGAGCTGAAGACCAACATCGACGAGCGCTCGGTGGTGGCGAATGCCGGCGCCTATGCGCTCGGCCGCAAGACCGACGAGCTGATCATCGCGGCGCTCGACGGCGGCACGCGGGAAGCGCTCGGCACGCTCTCCGGCCAGACGGATACCGATGGCCTGACCCGCGCCAAGGTGCTGCTCGCCTTCGAGATGCTGGGCAATGCGGATGTCCCGGACGACGGCAATCGCTTCGCGGTGGTCGGCTGGAAGCAGTGGAGCGAGCTGCTGACCATCCAGGAATTCGCCAATACCCAGTACATGGGCCCGGACGAGCTGCCCTGGAAGGGCACCCAGGCCAAGCGCTGGCTCGGCGCCACCTGGATGCCGCACAGCGGCCTGACGAAGAACGGCGTGCTCCGCTACTGCTACTTCTTCCACAAGACCGCGGTCGGCCACGCCGCGGCCGCCGAGATCTCGACCGACGTGACCTGGCACGGCGATCGCGCCGCGCATTTCGTCAATACGATGATGAGCCAGGGCGCGGTGCTGGCCGACGACACCGGCGTCGTCCGGATGCGCTGCAAGGAATAGCAGCGCTGCCTGCCCCACCCCCGCACCGGGGGTGGGGCCTTTTCCCTCGCACCTGCCGGAGTTCACCCGATGGCCCTCTCCGCCCTCGCGCTGTGTACGCGCGCGCTGCTGAAGATCGGCGCCCAGCCGATCGCCTCGCTCGACGAAGGCACCGCCGAGGCCGAGGTGGCGGCCAATCTCTACGCCGGCACGCGGGATGCGCTGATCTCCTCGCATCCCTGGAGCTTCGCCACCGGCCAGGCCTGCCTGCCACGCCTCGCGGCCAGGCCGACGGCCGATTTCGCCCATGCCTACCAGCTTCCGGCGGACTTCCTGCGCGCCATCTCGGCCGGCGTGCCGAACAGCGGCCGCGGCCTGGTCTATCGGCTGTTCGAGGACCGACTGCACTGCGACGCCGAACAGGTCATCCTCAGCTACATCTTCCGCCCCGACGAAAGCCAATTCCCGGCCTTCTTCGCCGCCGCCCTGGCCACCCGGCTCGCCGCCGAATTCTGCATCCCGCTGACCGAGAATACCGGCCGCGCGCAACTGCTGCTGGCCCAGGCGGAGACGGAGCTGCGCAACGCCCGCCGCACCGATAGCCAGCAGGCGACGCCACGGGCTTTCGACGATTTCCCCCTCATCACCGTGCGGGGCTGACCATGGCGCAATCCCGTACCCTGAAGACGAGCTTCACCGCCGGCGAAGTGGCGCCCGAGCTGCTCGGCCGGCCGGATCTGCGGGCCTGGGCGAATGGCGCGCGGGTGCTGCGCAACGTCTTCATCCAGCCGACCGGCGGCGTCACCCGCCGCCCCGGACTGCGCCACGTGGCCATGCTGCCCGGCGCCGCGAAGCTCATCGCCTTCGAGTTCAATACCGAGCAGACCTACCTGCTGGTGCTGACCGCTGGCCTGCTGTCGGTCTATATCGAGGATGGCCGGGTGGCCCAGGTCGCCGGCCCCTGGACCGCGGCCATGCTGCCGCAGCTCGCCTTCACGCAGAGCGCGGATACCTTGCTGCTCTGCCATCCCGATATGCCGCCGCAGCGCATCACCCGCAGCAGCCACACCGACTGGACCGTGGGGCAATGGTCCTTCAACGGCGAGCCCTTCCATCGCTTCGCCGCACTGTCGGTCTCGCTGACACCATCCGCGACCAGCGGCTCGGTGAGCCTCACCGCCTCCGCCGCGGTCTTCGTCGCGGCGCATGTCGGCGTGCGCTTCCGGGTCGCCGGCAAGCGGGTGGTCATCACCGGCGTCGCCTCCGCCACCACGGCCGTGGCGACGGTGGAAGAGACGCTCGCCACCACTGCCGCGACGACGGATTGGGACGAGGCCGCCTTCTCCGCCGCGCATGGCTGGCCGGTCTGCCTCTGCTTCCACCAGGACCGGCTGGTCCTCGGCGGCTCGCGCGACCTGCCGAACCGGCTCTGGCTGTCCCGTACCGGGGATCTGTTCAACTTCGACCTCGGCACCGGGCTCGACGACCAGGGCATCGAATTCGGCCTGGTCTCGGATCAGGTGAATGCGATCCGCGCGGTCTTCTCCGGCCAGCACCTGCAGGTCTTCACCTCCGGCACGGAATGGATGGTCACCGGTGCGCCGCTGACGCCGGGCAGCATCCAGCTCACCCGGCAGACCCGGGTCGGCTCGATCGTGGCGCGCATGGTCCAGCCGGTGGACGTGGATGGCGCGACCATCTTCGCCGCCCGCAGCGGTCGTGGCATCTTCGAGTTCACCTACACGGATCTGCAGCAGCTCTACCAGGCGAACGACCTCGCGCTGGTGGCGCAGCACCTGGTCCGCGACCCGGTCGGCATGTGCTACGACCAGCGCCGCCGCCTGCTGCATGTGGCGATGGCGGATGGCGGGCTGGCGACGCTCACCCTCTATCGCGCCGAGCAGGTCACCGCCTGGACCCGGCAGGAGACGGACGGCGCCTTCCGGGCGCTGGCCGAGATCGAGGGTACGGTCTGGGCCGTGGTCGAGCGGGCCGGCATGATGCGCCTGGAACGCTTCGACGATGCCCTGGCGCTGGATGCGGCGCTCACCGGCACCGCCGCCGTAGCCGAGGACCACTGGTCCGGCCTGGCGCATCTGGAAGGCCGCAAGGTCGGCGTGGTGGCCGAGGGTGCCCCGCGCGAGGCTGCGGTCGTCGCCGCCGGTGCGGTCACCATCGACCCCGCCTCCACCAACGTGCAGATCGGGCTGCCCTTCCGCCACGTGATCGAGCCGTTGCCGCCCGACCTCACCGGCGCTGCCGGTGTCCGCGCCGCACCGCTGCGGCTGGTCGCGGTGACCTTCCGCCTGCTGGAGACCGTGGCGCTCGCCGTCGACCTCGGCCGCGGCCCGGTGCCGGTGCCTTTCCGCCGGTTGAACACCGCCCTGCTGGATGCCGCCCCGGCGCCCTTCACCGGCGATGTCAGGCTGCGCGCGCTCGGCTGGCAGCAGGATGCGCTGAAGCCGCTCTGGCGCATCGAGGACGATACGCCGCTGCCGATGACGCTGCTTTCCGTCACCACCGATACGAGGATCACCGACTGATGGGCGCACTCGCATCGCTCGCCACCGTGCTCGGGGCCGGCGCCACGATCTACGGCAATGTCCGCGCGTCCCAGGCGCAGCTTGCCAACAACAAGGCCCAGGCGCAGGTCACCGCCACGCAGGAGGCTTCGCGGCAGGAAGCCCTGCAGGCCCAGGAACAGCAGCAGGCCCTGCAGCGCCAGCAGGCCCTGGCGCGAACGGTTGCCGCGGCCCGCGCCCGGGCCGGGGCCAGCGGCCTCTCACCCGATGCCGGTTCGGCGGCGGCATTGACCGCCGGCCTGGCGCAGGAAGCGGCCGCGGCGCAGGGCGCGGACAACGCCACGTTGCAGGCCCGCATGGCCCAGGGCCGCAGCAGCCTGCTGAACCCCGACGGCACCTTGACCACCCTGCTGCAATCCGGCCGCACCTTCGGCGTGGCCGCGCGCAACCTGTTGGACTGAACCGCGGCGCGACCCGCATATTCCTTGGAGCGAAGCATGGACGAGCACATCAAGATCGGCGACGTCGCGCCGCGCGTGCAGTACGTGGCCGACGGCGTCCAGACCAGCTTCACCTACCCCTTCCCGGTCTTCGCCGCCGGCGATATCGAAGTGCGGCTGAACGGGGCGCCCTTGGCCGGCGGTTATGTCGTCACCAATGCCGGCGCTTCGGAAGGCGGCAGCGTGGTCTTCGATGCCGCACCGGCCGGCGGCAGCGGCGTCACCCTGCGCCGCAACCTGCCCGTCGCCCGCACCACGGATTTCCAGGCCAATGGCATCCTCCGCGCCCGCACCCTGAACGACGAGCTGGACTACCAAGTGGCCATCCTGCAGGAGGTCAAGGACGGCATCGGCAATGCCCTGCACCTCGACCCCTCCGAGGCCGGCGCCACCACGCTGCCGCTCCGCAGCGGCCGTGCCAATCGCCTGCTCGGCTTCGACAGCCTGGGCAACGTCACCACCTTCGGCCGCGACGAGGGGCTGCTGACGCTCGACTTCCCCGGTGCCGTACCGCAGACCGTCGAGGACAAGCTGGCCGAGCATCTCTCCGCCCGCGACTTCGGCGCGACCGGCGACGGCGTGACGGACGACGGCGCCGCGCTGTAGGCGGCGATGACCGCCGCCGCCGCCAGCGGCAAGCTCCTCGAGATCGGTGAGGGTACCTTCCGCAGCACGATCCCGCTGCACCTGCCGGGCGCTGCCGCGGGCCTGCTGATGCGTGGCACCATCCTCTACGCCGGCCCGATCGGGACCATCGCGCTTACCCTCGGCGATGCCGGCAGCGCCAACAACCAGAACAAGCGCTACCTCGGCCTCGGCGTGGTCCGGGCGACGCAGAGCGACTGGTCGAGCGACCTCGACATCGGCATCCAGCTCCGCAACCTCGACAATTGCCGGGTCGAGGTTGCCCGGGCGGAGCGCTTCAGCATCGGCGTGCAGGTCATCGGCGATGCGCGCGGCAGCGAGGACAGCGACCTCACCTACGGCCGCATCATCGACAACCGCATCGGCCTCGACCTGCGCACGCTCACCGCTAGCGCCTGGATGAACTC
Source organism: Belnapia sp. AC561 (assembly GCF_979252845.1). Taxonomy (NCBI): domain Bacteria; kingdom Pseudomonadati; phylum Pseudomonadota; class Alphaproteobacteria; order Acetobacterales; family Roseomonadaceae; genus Belnapia; species Belnapia sp. AC561. Next base: position 44,510 of record NZ_CEEDBP010000006.1, on the reverse strand, counting down.
GCTGCGGCACCATGGCGGGCATTTCGCCTGCTCCAGCGGCACCAATACCGGTCTCGCCCGCTTCGGCATCCGGCTCTCTGCCGCGGCCGGGGCCTATGTCCTGCACAATGCGCATCTCTTTATCGGCCCGGCCTTCGAGCTGCAGCGCCAGGGCACGCCGGGCACGGTCGATGCCATTCCCTTCCTGCTGGAGGTGGATGGCCGTGCGCTGACGGCCACCGGCATCCGCATGGAGGCCTGCTCGCCCTTCGTCGCCCGGCATACCGCGGGCTTCAGCGATGCGCGCTACGAAGTCGCCTATGTCGGCACCTATGGCTTCCTCGGCTGCGCGGTGGACTACCAGGGCGCGACGCGCGCCGGTGGCACCGTGGTGCCCATGCATCAGGCCGCCGCATCCATCGGCAGTCCGCGCCTGGTGGCGGCGGCGGAGAGTCTGCGCGCCATCGCCTTCCGCCAGTCCATCTCGGTCGGCGACGGCATCGGCTTCGACCAGCTCGCGGTGCTCTCCGGCAATCCCTCCGGGCCGCCCTCCACGCTCAACGGCTTCTGCTTCCCCGGCCTCAACCTCTTCACCCTGAATGCCGACGACGTCACCATCCCGACCTCCCGCGCCTTGGCCTTCGTCGTCGATTGCAGCCAATGCAAGGAGTTCTTCATCGCGGCCGAGGGCAATGGCCTGCGCCCCATGGCGATGCAGTTCGACGGGTCGGAGACCGTGCTCGGCAGCGGCAGCCCGCTGCTCTTCTCCAACATGAACAGCGTCATGCAGGGCGCGCCCTCCTACTGGTGGGAGGGCAATGCCGATCTGGACGCGCTGATCGGCGGCCTGGCGTTGAACCGCCTGCAGCGGGTGACCCTGCATGCGGATGCGCAATACGCCGCCATCGGCGTCCGCGGCAGTTCCGCCGCCGCGGTGCTGCGCGCGCTGCGCCTCTATACCTCGGCCCTGCATGCCCCGCGGCTGCTGTTCGGCGGCAGCCGCGCCTGGGGCAAGCGGGAATATACCGTCACGGATGTCGCCTGGACGCTTCCCGCCCTGGCCGCCGGCGCGACCACCACGCTCGACGTCACCCTGCCCGGCGTTCGCCAGGGGGATTTCGTCCGGGCCGGCTTCGCCCAGGCCAGCGGCTTCCAGAACGGCGGCGTCGTCTTCCATGCCGCGGTCGGCGGCACCGCCGGCACCAACCAGGTCCGTGTCACCGCGCAGAACATCAGCGGCGGCTCGATCACCCTGGGGGCAGGAACATTGTTCCTGCGCGCCGTGAAGCCGAGGCTCTGACGGCGATGGCACCCAGGCGGAGGCCACGCGGGGACCAGGACCTGCCGACGGCCGCGAAGCTGATCCTGCGCGACTATCAGGATTTCATCGCCGGCGGCGCGGATGATGGCGAAGCCAAGCTCTTCGCCGCCCGCCACGCCGCGGCCCGGGCGGCGCTCGCGCATCTCGAACAGGTGCTGAAGCTGGCGAACGACGCCGGCACGGCGGAGGAGGTGAGGGAGGTCGCCGCTTCCATCACCGAATGGCGCGCCCGCATGCCGCCCCAGGCCCAGGAGGAGCCCGATGCCGATGATGCAGGCCCCGGATGCTGATTTCCTCGAGTTCGTCTGGATCTGGAATGCCACGCAGAAGCAGGGAATGCCGGCGCCGCACCGGCGCATCGCCCGCTGGCTGCAGCTGCGCTGGGATGCGCGGGACCTGCGCTTGCTGCTGATGGCCTTCCGTGGCTGCGGCAAGTCCACCCTGGTCGGGCTGTTCTGCGCCTGGCGGCTGCTGCGGGCACCCGAGACCCGCATCCTCGTCCTCGCCGCGGACCAGCCGCTGGCGGTGAAGATGGTGGCGCAGGTCCGGCGCATCCTGGAACGCCACCCGCTCTGCCAGACGCTGTTGCCCAGCCATGCGGAGGCCTGGGCGATGGACCGCTTCACCGTGGCGCGCGATGCGGTGCTGCGGGACCCCTCGATGCTGGCCCAGGGCCTCGGGGGCAATATCACCGGCGCCCGGGCCGACCTCATCATCTGCGACGATGTCGAGGTCGCCGGCAATTGCGACAGCATCGCCAAGCGGGAGGAATTGCGCACCCGGCTGGCGGAGACGGAGTTCGTGCTGGTGCCGGATGGCTGCATCCTGTTTGTCGGCACGCCGCATTGCGCGGATACGCTCTACCTGCCATCGGCCGACCCGGCCGCCTTCCTGCGCGGCTACCGCCGGCTGGTGCTGCCGCTGCTGGATGCGGCCGGCAACAGCGCCTGGCCCGAACGCTTCACCACGGAGGCGGTCGAGGCCCTGCGCCGCCGCACCGGGGAAGCCCAGTTCACCCGGCAGATGATGCTGCAGCCGGTCGCGGAGGCTGCGCTGCGGCTCGATCCGGCCCTGATCATCCGCTATGCGGCCGAGCCGGAGTACCGGGAGGCCGGGGGCCGCGCCCAGCTTTCCCTGCTCGGCCATCGCCTGCTTTCGGGCGGCGGCTTCTGGGACCCGGCCTATGGCCGCCCCGGCAGCGGCGATGCCTCGGTCCTCGCCGCCACCTATGCCGATGGCGAGGGCCGCCACTACCTGCACCGGCTGTCCTACCTGACGCATGACCCGGACAGCGCCACCGATCCGGCCACCCAGCAATGCCGCGCCGTCGCCAGCCTGGCGCGGGAGCTGCTGCTGCCGGCGATCCGGGTGGAGACCAACGGGCTCGGCCGCTTCCTGCCGGCACTGCTGCGGCGGGAACTGGCCCAGGCCGGCGCCCCCTGCAGCGTGATCGAGCATGCCAGCCGCCGCGCCAAGGCGGACCGCATCCTCGCCGCGCTGGAGCCGGCACTCGCCGCCCGCCGCCTGCATGCGCATGAGGCGGTGTTCCGCACCCCCTTCGCCGGGGAGATGGCGGCCTGGCGCCCCGATGCGGTGAATGCCCGGGACGATGCGCTGGACGCCCTGGCCGGCTGCCTGCTGGCCGAGCCGGTCCGCCTGCCGGCCGCGGTCCCGGCGCCCCGCAGCCTGCCCTGGAGAGGCTAGTCCGCCTCCAGCGGGGAGAGGCTAGCCCGCCTTCTTCCGGTGCAGGATCTCGCTGGCATGGCGGTCCAAGCCCGCCGTCGTCAGCTCGTAGCGTTCGTCCGACCTCAGCCGCGCCAGGCCCATGCCCTGCAATCGGGCCAGGCACGGCCCGTCCTTGAGCCCATCGGGCCTTCCGCCGGCCCCCACCAGCGACAGCCGGTGCAGCGCCGCGCGGCAGCAGGTCTCGAGATAGGGCTCGTTCCAATTCGTCACGTGTTCATCGCGTCCCGGTGCCGCCTCCGAGGGTGGTCGTCCCGGCACGCCGCTTCAAGGAGGCATGGAGAGCCGCGATGCAGATCGAACCCACCTGGTGGATCAGCGCAGTGGAAGCGCCGATCGTCGCCGCCCTGTTCTGGATGGTCCACGGCCTCCGCCGCGACCTGCACGACCGTATCGACCGCACCACGGAACGGGAGAGCGACGCCGTCGCCCGCACCCGGGACGACTTGGCCGAATTCAAGCTGGAGGTGGCCCGCAGCTACGTCCCGCTCTCGCTCATCCGGGACGTGGACCGCCGGCTGTCGCAGCACCTGCTGCGCATCGAGGAGAAGCTGGAGGAGGTGAAGCACGTCGGCGCCTTCCGCAGCCGCGACCGTGGAGGAGAGGACGCATGACCGCCACCGAGATCTTCGCCCTGACCCTCCGCGCCGAGGCCGGGGACCGCCCGGTGCGGGCGCTGGAGGCGCTCGCCGCCCTGGTCGTCAACCGCGCCCGCCTCGCGGCCGAGGGCGCCGCCTCCCGCGCCCGTTTCGCCCCCGGCGGCGCCCCGGGCGGGACGGCCGCCGGCTGGGCGGCGCTGCTGCCGCCGGTCTGCCGGGCGCCCTTCCTCTTCGGCTGCTGGAATCCGCGCCATCCGCACCGCAAGGCGCTGCTGGCGGTGCTGCGCGACCGATCGGTGCCCAGCGGCGGCGCCCTGCCGGAAGCCCGGCCCGACCTGCTGTTCGAGGTCTGCCGTCGCATCGCCGGCCGCGCCGCCGCCGGCGCCCTGCCGGACCCGACCCTCGGCGCCACCCATTGGCACGATGCGGCGGAGATGCCCGGCTGGGCCATCGGCCTTATTCCCACCGCGGAAGTCGGCGGCCTGGTCTTCTACCGGCTCTCGGCCTGACTCCGGTCGGCCAGCGGGAGAGCGGCGAAACCGGCGCATGTCCCGGGCCGTGAGGTGTCTCCATCCGGGGCGACATGCTTTAAGCTGCGTCGCCATGGACGACATCATCTACACCATGGTCCGCGCCGCCGACTGGCGCGCGGCCGAAGCCGCCGGCGCCTACCATGGCAGCGCCGACGACCGCCGCGACGGCTTCCTCCACTTCTCAGACGCCGCGCAGATCCGCGCCAGCGCCGCCAAGCACCGCGCCGGCGAGGCCGACCTGCTGCTGGTCGCGGTCGGAACCGCAGCGCTGGGCGAGGCGCTGCGCTGGGAGCCGGCCGGCAGCCGCCCCGGCCTCTTCCCGCACCTCTATGGCGCCTTGCCGCTTTCCGCCGTGCGCAGCGTGGTGGCCTTGCCGCTGGGTGCCGACGGCGCCCATGCCTTCCCTGCCGGGATCGCCTGAGCCAGCGCCCGCCGCCGCGCCCGCTCGCTCATCAGGCAGGCACCCACCACCACGGCGCCGCCGAGCAGGGTCGCCGCATCCGGCCAGCGTTCCCAGATCGCCAGGTCGAAGGCCACCGAGACCGGCAGCGCGGCGAAGCCCCAGGGGCCGAGCCGCGCCGCGTCCGAGGCCCGGTAGGCCGCCGCCGTGCAGATCACCGCGCCCCCGGCCAGCACGCCATTCGCCAGCATCCGCAGGATGTCGCCCGGCGGCGCCGGCACCCAGTCCGCCGCCGCCATTGGCCCGAACAGCGCCAGCCCGACCAGGCTGGGCCACAGGATCACCCCGACCAGCCCCGGCTCCGTCCGCAACCTGCGGTTGAGCGTCTGGTTCACCGCGAAGGCCACCGTCCCGGCCAGCACCGCCACGTAGCCGATGATCGGTCCGCCCTCGCCGCCCAGCTTCGGCGCCACCGAGACCAGCACCCCGCCGAAGCCGACCAGGCACCAGACCCAGGCGATGCGGGGCACCGGCTCCCGCAGGAAGACCGCGGCCAGGACCAGCGTCAGCAGCGGCGCGGTGAAGAAGACCAAGTAGCCCTCGGCCAGCGGCAGGTGCCGGAAGCCGAGGAAGAATCCCGCGGCCGAGACCATCATGGAACAGGCCCGGAATGCCTGCAGCCGGGGATGCCGCGTCGCCAGCGGCCCGCCGAAGCCGGGCCGGCCGAGCCCCGCCAGCAGCGCCCGCGTCGCCAGAAAGGCCGGGAGCAGCATGAGGTAGCGGAGGAAGATCACCTGCCCGATGCCGTAATGGCCGGAAAGCAGCTTGCTGTTGGCGTCGTTCACGCTGAACAGCACGATGCCGGCGAGCAGCAGCGCCGGACCCTTCACGCGCTTACCTCCATGGTATTTTTCTCCCCCGGTTGTCGCGGCCCTGGTGCGCAGCGTCAACCGCGCCTTCCCAACATGCGTCCGGTCGGGCACACACCCGGGCCATGACCCCAAGCCTCGCATCCCTCGTCACGCCCCTGCTGCGCCGCCTGGATGCCGAGACCGCGCATGGCCTGGCCCTCAAGGGCCTGGCCGCCGGCCTCGCCGGCCGCGACGGGGACCAGCCCGACCCGATCCTGGCGACCGAGGCCCTCGGCCTCCGCTTCGCCAACCCGATCGGCCTGGCCGCCGGCTTCGACAAGGATGCGGTGGCGGTGCTGCCGTTGATGCGGCTCGGCTTCGGCTTCGTCGAGGCCGGCACCGTCACCCCCCGGCCGCAGCCCGGCAACCCGCGCCCCCGGCTGTTCCGGCTGGAGGAGGATGCCGCCGTCATCAACCGCATGGGCTTCAACAATGGCGGGCTGGATGCCTATCTCGGCCATCTCGCCGCCCTGCCGCGGCCGCTGCCGGCCCCCTTCGGCGCCAATATCGGCGTCAACAAGGAAGGCGCCGACCCCGAGCGCGACTACCCCGCGCTCTATGCCGCACTCGCCCCCCAGGCCGACTACGTCGTGGTCAATGTCTCCTCGCCCAATACCCCGGGCCTGCGCGACCTGCAGGGCGAGGAGCGCCTGGCCCAGATCCTCGCCGGCATCGGCGCGGTCTACCAGGCGGGCAACCCGCCGGTGCTGGTCAAGATCGCCCCCGACCTCGCCGATGCCGCGCTCGGCCCGCTGGTCGAGACCTGCGTCTCCTACGGCGTCTCCGGCCTCATCATCTCGAACACCACCATCGCCCGGCCGAATACGCTGCGCGGCGCCAACCGCAGCCAGGCCGGCGGCCTCTCCGGCGCGCCGCTGCGGGACCGCGCCACCGCCGTGCTGCGGCAATGCTTCCGCCTGGCCCAGGGCCGGCTGCTGCTGGTCGGCGTCGGCGGCATCGCCTCGGGGGCCGATGCGCTGGAGAGGATCAAGGCCGGTGCCAGCCTGGTGCAGCTCTATACCGCCTTCGCCTATGCCGGCCCCGCCCTGGTGCCGGCGTTGAAGCGCGACCTCGCCGCGCTGCTGCGGCGGGATGGCTTTGCGAGTGTCGCCGACGCAGTCGGCGTGGACGCCTGAGGAACGCGACATGGATCTTCTCGACGGCATCGCCCCCCTGGCGGATCGCTACGACGGCTACGTGCTCGACCTCTGGGGCGTGGTCCACAACGGCAAGCAGATCTACCCCGGCGTCGCCGAGGCGCTGGGCGCGCTGAAATCCCGCGGCAAGCGCGTGGTCTTCCTGACCAATGCGCCGCGCCGCGCCTGGTTCGTCGGCAGCATGCTGGACCGCATGGGCCTCGACCGTGGGCTGTACGACGGGATCATGTCCTCCGGCGAGATCGCCTGGATGATGCTGCGCGACCGCAGCCATCCCTTCTTCGCCCCGCTCGGCAAGCGCGCCGTGCATATCGGCCCCGAGCGCGACCTCTCGGTCATCGAGGAGGATGTCGCCACGCTGGTCGCCGACCCGGCCGAGGCCGACTTCCTGCTGAACACCGGCCCCGATCCGGACCGCGGCTCGGACGACCCGTCGCCCTATCGCCCGGCTCTGGAAGCCGCCGCCGCGCACCACCTGCCCATGGTCTGCGTCAACCCCGACCGCTACGTGATGGTCGGCGCCGACCGCCTGATCTGCGCTGGCGCCCTGGCCGACATCTATCTCGAGCTGGGCGGCCGCGTCTTCGAGGTCGGCAAGCCCGACCCCGCCGTCTACGACCCGGTCATGGCCATGCTGGGCCTCTCGGACCGCAGCCGGGTCGTGGCGATCGGCGATACCCCGCATACCGACCTCGCCGGCGCCCAGGCCGCCAGGATCGATGCGCTCTGGGCCATGACCGGCCTCGCCGCCCATGCCCATGGCGACAACCCGGACCCCGAGGCGCTGCGCCAAGTTGCCCTGGCCGAGGGCGTGGACCCGATCGCCGCGATCCGCGCCCTGCGCTGGTAGCGCCGCCGCCGTTCCGGCCTATGCTGCCGCCCAGTCGGCAACGGGGGCATCAGGCATGATCAAGCGGCGCGCACTTCTCCAGGCTTCGGCCCTCACCCTCGCCGCGCCGCGGCTGGCCGGCGCGCAGGCCGGGCAGAAGCTGCTGCGCTTCGCCCCGCAGGCCGATCTCGCCATCCTCGACCCCATCGTCACCACCGGCTTCGTCACCCGCAACCACGCCTTCCTGGTCTTCGACACCCTGTATGGCTGGGACGAGCAGTACCGCGCCCAGCCGCAGATGGTCGCCGGCCACACCGTCGCGGACGACGGGCTGACCTGGACCATGACCCTGCGGGAGGGCCTCCGCTTCCACGACGGCGAGCCGGTGCGGGCGCGGGATGCGGTCGCCAGCGTCAAGCGCTGGGGGCAGCGGGACAGCTTCGGCCTCGCCGTCATGGCGGCGACGGAGGAGATCACCGCCCCCTCCGACCGGGAGATCCGCTGGCGGCTGAAGCGGCCCTTCCCGCTGCTACCGGATGCGCTCGGCAAGGTCGGCGCCAATGTCGCCTTCATCATGCCGGAGCGGCTGGCCAGCCAGGACGCCGCCCTGCCGATCTCCGAGATGGTCGGCAGCGGCCCCTTCCGCTTCCTGGCCGCGGAGCGCATCCCCGGCTCCCGCGCCGTCTATGCGAAATTCGACGGCTACGTGCCGCGCCCCGACGGCACGCCGAGCCTGCTCGCCGGCCCGAAGCACGCCTATCTCGACCGGGTGGAATGGCTGACCCTGCCGGATGCGACCACCGCCGCCGGCGCGCTCCGCCAGGGCGAGATCGACTGGTGGGAGCAGCCGACCACCGACCTGCTGCCGACCCTGCGGCGCGGCCGCGGCATCAAGGTCGAGGTGCTGGACCCGACCGGGGCCATCGGCATGCTCCGCTTCAACCACCTCCATCCGCCCTTCGACAACCCGGCCATCCGCCGCGCCGTGCTGGGCGCGATCAGCCAGGAGGATGTGATGACCGCCGTCGCCGGCAACGACCGCGCGCTCTGGCGGGACGGCATCGGCTTCTTCGCCCCCGGCTCGGTCATGGCGAGCGACGAGGGCATGGCGGCGCTGACCGGGCCGCGCGACATCGCCGCCTCCCGCCGCGCGATCGAGGCCGCCGGCTACAAGGGCGAGAAGGTGCTGCTGATGGCGCCGACCGACTTCCCCGCCATCAACGCGATGAGCGAGGTGGTCGGCGACGTCTTCCGCAAGCTCGGCCTCAACCTCGACTACGTGGCGATGGACTGGGGCAGCGCGCTGCGCCGCCAAGCCAACCGGGAGCTGCCGGACAAGGGCGGCTACAACGCCTTCTGCACCTTCACCGCAGGGGTGAACCAGTTCAACCCGGCGGCGCACAACTTCATCCGCGGCAGCGGGCTGACCGCGACCTTCGGCTGGTCGTCCAGCCCGGCCCTGGAGGAGATGCGGAACCGCTGGCTGCAATCGACCGACGACGCGGCGCGGCGCGACCTCGGACGCGAGATGCAGCGCCAGGCCTTCCTCGACGTGCCCTATGTGCCGCTCGGCCAGTTCTACCAGCCAACCGCCTACCGGGGGGATGTCTCCGGCCTGCTGAAGGGCCTGCCGCTGTTCTGGAACGTCCGGCGCGGCTGACGGCCGGCTATTCGGCCGGCACTCCCTGGACATCGCCCTCGGGCACCGGCGCGGCCTTCCGGTGCCGGTGGAACAGCCCCGCCAGCCGGCCCATGTACAGGTAGACGACCGGCGTGGTGTAGAGCGTGAGCACCTGGCTCACCAGCAGCCCGCCGACCATGGCATAGCCCAGCGGCCGGCGGATCTCGGAACCCGTCCCGCTGCCCAGCATCAGCGGCAACCCGCCGAGCAGCGCCGCCATCGTCGTCATGAGAATGGGCCGGAAGCGCAGCAGGCAGGCCTCGCGGATCGCCTCGAAGGGCGTGCGCCCTTCCTCGCGTTCGGCATGCGCGGCGAAATCCACCAGCAGGATGCCGTTCTTCTTCACGATGCCGATCAGCAGGATCAGCCCGATCAGCGCGACGATGCTGAAGTCGAGCCCGGCCAGCCGCAGCATCAGCAGCGCCCCCAGCCCGGCGGAGGGCAGGGTCGAGAGGATGGTGATCGGATGCACGAAGCTTTCGTAGAGCATGCCGAGGATGATGTAGATCACGACGATCGCCGCCGCGATCAGGTAGGGCTCGCTGGCGAGCGAGGCCTGGAAGGCCTGGGCGCTGCCCTGGAAGGCGCCCGTCAGGGTGGCCGGCGCCCCCATCTCCCGCTGCGCCGCCTCCACCGCGGCCGTCGCCTGGCCCAGCGCCACGTCCGGCGGCAGGTTGAAGCTGATGGTCACCGCCGGGAACTGCCCCTGGTGGCTGACCGAGAGAGGCGAGACCGGCGCCGTCGACCAATGCGCGAAGGCCGATAGCGCCACCGGCTGTCCCGTGAGCGGTGAGCGGATGCGGATCTGGTCCAGCGCCGAGGGGCTCGCCTGCCGCTCCGGCAGGATCTCCATCACCACGTGATAGGCATTCACCTGGGTGAAGTACTGCGCCACCTGCCGCTGGCCGAAGGCATCGTACAGCGTATCGTCGATGAGCTGCGGCTGGATGCCGTAGCGCCCGGCCTCGTCGCGGTCGATCACCAGGGTCACGGTGGTGCCGCCATCCTGCCGGTCGGTCGCCACGTCGCGCAGCTGCGGCAGGCCCCGCATGCGGTCATAGACCTTGGGCGCCCAGGCGTTCAGCTCCGCCAGGTCGGCGTCCTGCAGGGTGTACTGATACTGGGTGGAGGTCGGCCGGCCGCCGATGTTGATGTCCTGCGCCGCCTGCAGCAGCGTCACCGTGCCCTGCAGCCTAGCCAGCTGCGGCCGCAGCCGGGCGATGATCTCCGGCGCCCCGGCCTTCCGGTCCTCGCGCGGCTTCAGGGTGACGAACATCCGCGCCTGGTTCTGCGTCAGCCCGCCCACCGCCCCCACCGAGACGCCGATGGATTCGATGTCCGGGTCGCGCAGCAGCACCGCCGAGGCATCCTGGGTCCGCCGCGCCATCTCCTCGTAGGAAATATCCGCCCCGGTCTGCACCGTGCCGATCAGCAACCCGGTATCCTGCTGCGGGAAGAAGCCCTTGGGGATGGTGACGAAGAGCCAGACCGTCGCCGCCAGCGTGCCGAGGAAGACCAGGAAGGTCACCCCCTGGAAGCGCAGCGCCACGTCCAGCGTGCGGCGGTAGCCGCCCACCAAGGCCTCGAAGCCGGCCTCGACCGCGCGGTAGAGCCGGCCGTGCTGCGCATGCTGGTCCGCGCTGATCAGCCGCGCCGCCATCATCGGCGTCAAGGTCAGGGATACGAAGGCCGAGACCACGATGGTCAGGCTGATGGTGACGGCGAATTCGCGGAACAGCCGGCCGACGATGCCGGACATCAGGAACAGCGGGATGAAGACCGCGATCAGCGAGATGCTGATCGAGACGATGGTGAAGCCAATCTCGGCCGAGCCGTCGAGCGCGGCGCGCAGCGGCGGCTTGCCCATCTCCTGGTGGCGGATGATGTTCTCCAGCATGACGATGGCGTCGTCGACGACAAAGCCGACCGCGATGGACAGCGCCATCAGCGACAGGTTGTCGAGGCTGTAGCCCAGCACGTACATCGCGCCCAGCGTCGCCAGCAGCGACAGCGGCACCGTCACCGCCGGGATCACCGTCGCCCAGATGTTGCGCAGGAACAAGAAGATCACCGCGACCACTAGGCAGACCGTCAGCAGCAGGGTGTACTGCACGTCGGTGACCGAGGCGCGGATCGTCCGGGTGCGGTCCTGCAGCACCGCGACCTCGATCCCGCGCGGCAGCGCCGCCCGCAGGTTGGGCAACTCCCGGCTGATCGAATCGACCGTCTCGATGACATTGGCCCCAGGCTGCTTGAAGACCACCAGCAGGATGGCCGGCTTGCCGTTGGCCCAGGCATGCAGCCGGACATTCTCCGGCCCGTCCACCGCCCGGCCGATGTCGCGCACCCGCACCGGCGCCCCGGCGTGATAGGCGACGATGGCGTCGTTCCAGGGCCCCGCCTCGGTGATCTGGTCGTTGTCGTACAGGGTGAAGGACCGCCGCGCGCCATCGACCACGCCCTTCGGGCTCTGGGTCGAGAGGTTGACGATCGCGCTCCGCAGATCCTCGAGCGACAGCCCCAGCGAGGCCACCTTCTCCGGGTCGAGCTGGATGCGCACCGCCGGCTTCTGCTGGCCGTTGATCGCCACCTGCGCCACGCCGCGCAGCTGGCTGATATGCTGCGCCAGGATATTCTCCGCCTGGTCGTCCACCTCGGTCAGCGGCAGCGTCTCGGACCGCACGGCGACGACCATGATGGGCGAATCCGCCGGGTTGACCTTGCGATAGGTCGGCGGCGCCGGCAGCGTCTTCGGCAATTGCCCGCCGGCGGCATTGATCGCGGTCTGGATATCCTGCGCCGCCGCGTCGATGTTGCGCGACAGGTCGAATTGCACCGTCACCGCGCTGACGCCGAGCGTGCTCACAGAGCTCAGCAGGGAAACGCCCGGGATCTGCGCGAATTGCCGCTCCAGCGGCGCCGTCACCGTCGCCGCGATGGTCTCCGGGCTGGCGCCGGGCTGCTGGGTGGTGACCTGGATGGTCGGGAAATCCACCTGCGGCAGCGGCGCCACCGGCAGCAGCGGATAGGTCACGATCCCGGCGAAGAGCAGCGCCGCCATCAGCAGCGTGGTGGCGACCGGCCGGCGGATGAAGGGGGCGGAGATGCCCATGGCCATCGCCTCAGCTCCCCGCCGCGATGCGCGCGCCGGGCGCCAGCCGCGACTGGCCGCTGGTCACCACCCGCGCATCGCCGCCCAGCGCTTCCGGCAGCGGCGCCGCCAGCACCGCCCGGCCATTGGCATAGCGCTGCACCGCCACCTTCTGCACCGCGACCGTCTGGTCCGGCTGCACCAGGTAGACGAAGCTGCCGTCCGGCCCGCGCTGGATGGCGGAAGAGGGCAGGGTGGGCGCCCCATGCTCCACCGCCAGCATCAGCCGGGCGGTGACGAATTGCCCCGGCCACAGCGCGCCATCGGCATTGGGGAAGATCGCCTTCAGCCGGACCGAGCCCGTCGCCTGGTCGATCTGGTTGTCCACCAGCGCCAGCTTGCCCTCGGCCAGCGGCTCCGGCCGGTCCCGGTTCAGCGCCAGCACGGTCAGCGCCCCGTCGCGCATGGCGCCGCGGATCTCCGGCAGCCGGGCCGCGGGGAGGGTGAAGATCACCGCGATGGGCTGGATCTGGGTCAGCACGACGATGCCGCCCGCATCCGCCGCATGCACGATATTGCCCTGGTCCACCAGGCGGATGCCGGTGACGCCGTCGATCGGCGCGGTGATGGTGGTATAGCCGAGCTGGGTCTGCGCGCTCTCGATCTGCGCCTGGTCGCCCTGCACCTGGGCCTGGAACTGCGCCACCTGCGCCTTCGTGGTATCGACCTGCTGGCGCGAGGCGAAGCTGCTCTGCGCCAGCTCGGTATAGCGCCGCAGGTTGAGCTGGGCATCGGCGAGCTGCGCCTGGTCCGTCGCCTTCCTCGCCACCGCCTGGTCCAGCGTCGCCTGGTAGGGCCGGGGGTCGATCCGTGCCAGCACGTCGCCGACGTGGACCGTCTGCCCCTCGGTGAACAGCACCTGGTCGAGCTGCCCATCGACCCGTGCCCGCAGGGTGACGGTGTTGTAGGCCTGGACATTGCCCAGCCCGTCCAGGGTCACCGGCACATCCGCCATGGTCACCCCGGCAAGCTCGACCGGCACGCCGGGGGGCGCCGCCGCGGCCTGCGGCTGCGCCTGGGCCGGTTCCCGCCAAGCATCGAAGGCAAGTACGGCCCCGCCGCCCAGGGCGAGGACCGCCACGGCGGCGGCGGCCAGCAAGGCACGACTGCGATGGGGCGCAGCATCCGACATTGTCATGGTCTCCCGGGAGGCCCGCCGCCGGGGCCGGCGCGCGCGCTATCGCACGGCGCGGCCAGCGGCCGATCCGGGAAGAACAACAGCACCGCAGGCCGGCGGTGTCCTATCGCCGGGATGAAATCGCGGCCAGACGATCCGCCCCCGGCGCGACGCGCCGGCGCCTCAGGCCGCCGGCAGCACCACGAAGGGCTGCGCCGCCAGGAAGCCCGCCGCCGCCCGCAGCACCAGCGCATCCGCCAGCCGTGGCCCGGCGATCTGCAACCCGACCGGCAAGCCCGCCGCCGTCGCCCCGCAGGGCACCGAGACGGCCGGGCCATGGCTCAGGTTGAAGGGATAGGAGAATTCCGCCCAGACCAGCCAATCCCAAGCATGCGGCGGCCAGTGCGGCGGCCGCTGCAGGCCGACCGGGAAGGCCGCGACGGAAGCGCTCGGCGTCACCAGCAGGTCGAAGCCCTCGGCCTCGAACCAGCCGTTCACCGCCGCCGCATAGGCGAAGCGCCGGCCCTGCGCCGCATGCGCCTGATCGAAGTTGAAATCCTTGTAGGCCTCGGTGCAGGCGACCAGCCCCGGATCCATCTGCGCCGCCATGGCGGCATCCTTCGCCAGGAAGGGCCGCATCGCCCCGCCCCAGAGGTCGCGCTCCAGCGCCGGACCTTCCGGCCCCCAGCCCGGCGTCACCTGCTCCACCGTCGCGCCCGCGGCCTCCAGCGCGGCCACCCCGGCGGCGACCAGCGCCGCCACCTCCGGGTCCACCCGGGCATGGCCGAGGTCCGGGCTATAGGCGATCCGCAACCCGCGCAGCCCGCCCGGCGCCACCTCCGGCCCGAAGCGGTCGGGCAGGGTGGTGTGGTCGGCATGATGCGGCCCGGCCATCACGCTGAACATCAGCGCCGCATCCTCGGCGCTGCGGGTGATCGGCCCGGCATGGGACAGCGCGCCGTTGTTCGGCACCGGCGCATAGGGCACCCGCCCATAGGTCGGCTTGAAGCCGACGGCACCGCAAAAATGCGCCGGCAGCCGGATCGACCCCGCGCCATCCGTCCCGAGGTGCAGCGGCCCGCAGCCGGCGCCCGCCAGTGCGGCCGCGCCGGAGGAGGAGCCGCCCGCGGTGAAGCCATGCTTCCAGGGGTTGTGCGTCGCCCCGGTCAGCGGATTGTGACTCACCGCCGTCCAGCCCTGCTCGGTGCTGGTGGTCTTGCCGAGGATGATGGCACCCGCTGCCCGCAGCCGTGCCACCAGCGGCGCATCCGCCTGGGCCGGCGTCGGGTCCGAAAGCTTCGAGCCCCGCATCGTCGGCAGCCCGGCCACCGCCTGGATGTCCTTGATGGTCGCCGGCACGCCATGCAGCGGCCCGAGCGCATCGCCCCGCATCACCGCCGCCTCGGCCTCCCGCGCCGCCAGCATCGCCCGCTCGGCATCGAGCACGACGAAGGCGTTGAGCTGCGGCTCCTTGGCGGCGATGCGCGCCAGCACCGCCGTGGTGATCTCGACCGGCGAGGCGCGCTTCCCGCGCACCATCGCCGCCATCTCCACCGCCGAGGCGGTCGCCAGTTCAGTCGGTTCCATAGGTGGTTTTGTAGCTCTCGGTCATGATCTCGTCCAACCTGCGGCCGGGCGTGAAGCCTGCCAGACCCGGCGGATAGGGAACACCCGCCGGCATCCGCGGGCAGGGCTCCGAGGCGCCGATGGTCTGCACCACCGGGAAGCGCGTCGCATAGATCGGCAGTGCGTAGTCCTCCTCCTCGTCGCCGATGCCCTTGCTGCGGATCTTGCCGCTGGCTTCCTCGATCTGCATGCCGATCACCATGGTCGCCTTCAGCTCCTGCGTGGTGCTCGGGCGCAGCTCGGCATTCCGGCCGGGGTAGAAGCGGTCGATCATGATATCGAGCGCCTTGGCCTTCTCCTCCAAGTCCTCGATGATATGCGCCGTGCCGAAGCACATGGCGGAACGGTAGTCGACCGAATGGTTGAAGCCGCAGCGCGCCAGCACCAGGCTGTCGAGATGCGTCACCGTCAGGCAGACCGGGATGCCCGGCTTCTGCACCCGCAGCATGCGGCTGGCCGAGGACCCGTGCCAGTACAGGTGCTCCCCCTCCCGCCAGAAGGCGGTCGGCGTGCAGTAGGGCTGGCCGTCGATGACATAGGCGATGTGGCAGAGCATCGCCGCATCGAGGATGGCATGCACGCTGTCATGGTCGTAGCGCCCCCGCTCGTGCAGCCGCTTCACCCGGTTGCGAACGGTGACAGGATAAGTCTCGGACATGGGGCTTCTCACGGATGGGTTGATGCCGCATAAGGCTCCCTGGATTGGTCCGGCGCGAGGGCCAATCCTGCCCTCATAGGCTGGTCCAATCCATGGAACCCGAAGCCCTCCTCGTCAGCTTGGACCGCGCCAGCCCGGTGCCGCTGCTGCGCCAGGTCTATCTGGAATTGCGCCGCGCCATCCTCGCCGGCGCCATTCCGCCGGGCGGCCGGCTGCCGCCGACCCGGGCGCTTGCCACCCATCTGGGCATCGCCCGCAATTCGGTGGTCGCCGCCTATGAGCAACTGCTGGCCGAGGGCTTCATCGAGGGTCGGGTCGGCGCCGGCAGCTATGTCTCCCGCGACATGCCGGAGCCGCTGGAACTGCCGCCCAGCCCGCCGCCGCCCGCCGCCTCCATCCCCCATGCCGGGCTCTATGGCACCGCGCCCTTCAATACCGGCCGCTGCGCGCTGGATGACCGCACCCTGCAGGTCTGGCGCAGCCTCACCATGCGGCACCTGCAGACGCCCGATCCCGCCCTGCTCGGCTATGCCGACCCGCGCGGGTCGTTGGCCCTGCGCCAGGCGATCAGCCGCTATCTCCGCGCCGGCCGGGCGGTGCGCTGCGAGCCGGAGCAGGTCGTGGTCACCGCCGGCGCGCAGCAGGCGATCGACCTGATGCTGCGGGTGCTGGTCCGGCCCGGCGCCCCGGTCTGGCTGGAGGATCCCTGCTACCCCGCAGTCCGCGCCGCCCTCGCCGCCGCCCAGGCGCGCATCGTGCCGGTCCCGGTCGATGCCCAGGGCATGACGGTCGCCGCCGGCCTCGCCGCCGCGCCCGAGGCCCGCCTCGCCTATGTGACGCCCTCCTCGCAATACCCGCTCGGCGTGGTGCTCTCCATGGCCCGCCGGCTCGAACTGCTGGCCTGGGCCCGCCGCGCCGGCGCCTGGGTGCTGGAGGACGACTACGACAGCGAGTTCCGCTACGCCGGCCGGCCGCTCGCCTCGCTGCAGGGCATCGATGACGGCGGCCGGGTCATCTACATCGGCACCTTCAGCAAGGTGCTCTTTCCCGGACTCCGCCTCGGCTATGCGGTGGTGCCGCCGGAGCTGCTGGACGCCGTGCTCTCGGCCCGGCTGCTGAGCGACTGGCACCCCGCCGCCCTGCAGGAAGGCGTGGTGACGGACTTCCTGGAGGAAGGCCATTTCGCCCAGCACCTGCGCCGGATGCGCCAGCACTACCGCGATGCGCGGGACGCGCTGGTGGAGGCGCTGCGCACCAACCTCCCCGGCACGCTGGAGGTCGAGGTACCCGACCAGGGCATGAAGCTGATCGCGCGGTTGCGGCCCGGCCTCTCCGACCTCGCGGTCTCCGCCGCGGCGGCGAAGCGCGGCCTGGTCGCCCGCCCGGTCAGCCCGATGTTCCTGGCGGCCCCGCCGGTCCAGGGGTTGATGCTCGGCTTCTCCGGCCATGAGCCCGGCGCCCTGCGCTGGGCCGCCCGCGAATTGGCCGCCGCCATCGGCTGAGGCTGCGGCACGGAATCGGGCAATCCGGGGTGGCAAGACCCAGCCCTGCCCAAGCCCTGTGCAGCCATGCCGTCACTGCACATCACGCCAGCGTGCAAGTCCGGCCAAACCCGCTGTGCAACCGCCGGTCATCCCCCTAGAAAGCCCCGGTGAGCCCACGCGACACCCCCGAGGGCGACCTCCCCATCACCGCACCACCGGCCGTCCGGCCCAAGCCGCATATCGGGCTGCTGATCGCGGCGACCGGCCTCGGCCCCTTCACCATGCAGATCATCATTCCCTGCATGCCGGCGCTGATGGTCGCGCTCTCGGCCAGCTACGGCACGGTGCAGCTCACCCTGACCCTTTATTTGGTGGGCGTCGCCGTCGCCCAGCTCGTCTACGGCCCGCTGTCGGACCGCTACGGCCGCCGGCCGCTGCTGCTGGCCGGGCTCGGCATCTACCTCGTGGGCAGCCTCGCCGCCGCGCTCGCCCCCTCGATCGGCTGGCTCATCGCCGCCCGCGTCCTGCAGGCGATCGGCGGCTGCGCCGGCCTGGTGCTCGGCCGCGCCATGATCCGCGACGCCTATCCGCGCGAGCAGGCTGCCAGCATGATGGGCTATGTCAGCACTGCCATGGCGGTGGCGCCGATGATCGCGCCCCTGCTCGGCAGCCTGCTGGAGGACCATTTCGGCTGGCGCGCCACCATGCTGGCCTGCCTGGTCTTCGCCGTGCCGCTGCTGGTCGCGGTCAGGCTCCGCCTGCCGGAAACCCTGCGGGAGCCGGCGCCGCTGCCCGGGATCGCCGGCCTGCTCGGCGCCTATGTGCAGCTGCTGCGGCTGCCCGCCTTCCGCGCCTATTGCGGGCTGACCGCCTTCGCCACCGGGGTCTTCTTCGCCTTCGCCGTCGGCGGCCCGCTCGTGGTCATCAACGGCCTCGGCTATTCCGCGACGGCCTATGCCAGCGCGATGATGTGCATCCCCTTCGCCTGGAGCGCCGGGACCTTCACCGCCGCAAGGCTCGCCCAGCGGCTCGGCATCGCCCGGATGCTGGCGGCCGGCACCATCGTCACGACGGCCGGCGGCGTGCTGGCGCTGCTGGTCCAGCTGTTCCTGCCGCCGCATATCCTGCTGTTCTTCGGCCCCATGGCCATCGCTGCGCTCGGCAACGGGATGACCCAGCCGAATGCCATCGCCGCCGCCATCAGCGTCCGGCCCAATCTCGCCGGCACCGCCTCCGGCCTGATCGGCGCGGCGCAGATGGGCTGCGGCGCGCTGCTGACGGTCCTCTGCGGCGTGACCGAGAGCGGCCGCGGCATCGCCACCGCGCTCTGGATGCTGGCCGCGGCGCTGGCCACCCAGGTGGCGCTCGCCGCCGCCCGCCGGCTACCCCAGCACTAGATCAGGCTTGCCACTCGATCAGGCGTGCCCGGCGGCGTCCGAGAGCAGCGCCGGGTCCACCTTCAGCTTGGCCATGGCCTGCTGCCACTTCTGGTCATCCGCCTCGCCGAAGATCAGCCCCTCGTCCGGGGTGACGGAGAGCCAGGAATTGGCCTGGATCTCGTCCTCGAGCTGCCCCGGCCCCCAGCCGGCATAACCCAGTGCCAGCACGCCGCTGCGCGGCCCGCCGCCGCCGGCGATCGCCTTCAGGATATCCACGCTGGCGGTCAGCGCGAGATCCGCGGCCACCTGCAGCGACCCGTCGCTGGTCCAATCATTCGTATGCAGCACGAAGCCGCGGCCGCCCTCGACCGGGCCGCCCTGGAACAGCCGGATGCGCCGCTGCGGCGGCACCGGCGCCAGCTCCAGCTGCTTCAGCAGGTCGTCGAAGGACATGTTGTCGAGCGGCTTGTTGACGATGATGCCCATCGCCCCCTCCGGCGAATGGGCGCAGAGGCAGATCACCGTCCGGGCGAAGCGGGGATCCTGCATGTTCGGCATGGCCACGAGGATCTGGCCGCCGAGGTAGCCTTCTTCCTGGCTATTGGGCGCAATCGAGGTCTGGGTCATCGGGTGGGTACGGTCGCGTTTGGCCATGCGGGTAAGATGGCGGCGGCTCCCCAGGGGCGCAAGCAGCCTGGCCGCCGGCACGCGCAGCGGTGACGAAACAGCCGCGGGAGCATCGGTTCCCCCATCGGCCCCTTGCCGAATGCCGCGGCTATGGCCAGCCTTGGCCCCCTCCGGCGCGGTGACAGCCGGCAGCGAAGCGACTACATCGGCACCTCCGGAGGAGAGAACCCATGACCATCAAGGTTGGCGACAGCATTCCCTCGACGCAGCTCACGCTCGGCACCGCCGAGGGCCCCAAGGCCACCACGACCGAGGAATTCTTCGGCGGCAAGACCGTCGTCCTCTTCGGCGTTCCCGGCGCCTTCACCCCGACCTGCTCCGCCAAGCACCTGCCGGGCTTCGTCCAGCAGCATGATGCGCTGGTCGCCAAGGGCGCTGATGTCGTCGCCTGCATGGCGGTGAACGATGCCTTCGTCATGGGCGCCTGGGGCAAGGACCAGGGCGTCGGCGACAACGTCGTCATGATCGCCGATGGCAGCGCCGATTTCACCAAGGCCCTGGGCCTGGAGCTGGACCTGACGGCGCGCGGCCTCGGCGTCCGTTGCCAGCGCTTCGCCCTGGTCGCCAAGGACGGCAAGGTGACGCATGTCGCCGTCGAGGCCGCCGGCGCCTTCGAGGTCAGCAAGGCGGAATCGGTTCTCGCCGCACTGTAATACTGGATGGTGGTGGATCGGCTATGATCCACCACCATCCAGAAGGAAGCCCGTGGCCATGAATCCCTTCACCGCCGCGGCCTTTGCCTGGCAATCCGGCATGGTCTTCACCCTGCGCAGCGCCCAGCTCTGGGCCCGGCCGATGGAAGCCCATACCGTCCTGACCGGCTATGCGCTCGAAAAGCAGCGGGCTTTCACCGCGGGGGCCCTGGCCGCCGGGCAGGCCGCGCTGTCCGGCGCCGCGGCCCCGGCCGTCCTCGCCGCGGCGGTCGCCCCGGCCCATCGCCGGGTGAAGGCCAATATGCGGAAGCTGACCGGGGGCTGAAAACCGGGGAGCTGAAAAGCGGCCGCTACCCCTCGCGCGGCAGCAATTCCCGCAGCTGCGCCAGATCCTTCTCGGCCCGCAGCGCCAGGTACAGCGAACCCTCGCTGAGGGAGACCGCGGTCAGCCCGATATCGCCATAGATCCGCAGCAGCCCCGGCCCGACGCGCCAGAAGGCCGGGTCCACGCCCGCCCGCTCGCAGAGGTCGCGGAAGCGCCAGATCGCCGAGATCGCGTCCCGCCGGTCCCCCACCGGATCGCCCAGCGCCAGCCAGACCCCATCCCGCTTGAGGAAGGCGAAGCCCGCCTTCTCCGCCTCGCCGAAGACCGCGCCATCGGCCTCGGCCGGGGCCAGCGCGCCGAGCGCAGACAGCCGGGCCCGCGTTTCCGCCGACCACGCCGTCGCCGTCATCCGGGCCGGGCGCAGCAGCCGCACCATGGCGACCAGCAGCAGCACGCCGGTCACCCCCACGGTGAAGCGCAGGCTGTCCGGCGCCAGCGGGGAGAGCACCACCGTCCACCAGCTCTCGTCTGCGACCTTGCCGCCATAGGCGACCAGCGCCAGGGTCAGCCCGCTGGCCCCCACCGCCAGCAGCGGCACCGCCGCCTCGGTCGAGAGCGGCTCCCGCCGCAGCCGGCTGTCCCGGTAGAAGGCGCTGCGCAGCGCCGCCACCAGCACCGCCAGCAGCAGGAAGGCGCACCAGAGCCACCAGGCCTCGCCCCGCAGCCAGGCGATGGCCGCGCCATTGACCAGCAGGAAGAGGGTGAAGCCCCAGGCGATGGTCAGCCGCCGCATCAGCCCGAAAGCCATGACCAGCAGCAGCGACCCCACCACGGAGGCGGCGAAATGCGAGGCCAGCGCCGCGATATGCCCGGCCCATTCCTCGATGATGGTATCCCGCGTCGGCAGCGCGCCGAGGAAGATCAGCAGCGCCCCGGCAAGCGCCACGAGGGAGGCGATGGCCGGCACCTCCAGCGCATCCGTCCCGCTGCCGAAGGCAGTGATCCGCGACAGCACCGCCCGCCGCTGGCCCAGCTCGAAGGAGACGAAAAGCCCACCGGCGATGAACAGCGGGATGATGTAGTAGTACAGCCGGAAGACCAGCAGCGCGCCGATCACCTCCGGCGCCGGCATATAGGGCTGCAGTCCCAGCAGGATGGCCCCGTCGAAGACCCCAAGCCCGCCCGGCACGCTGGCGGCGATGCCGACCGCATAGGAGGCGAGGTAGATGCCGACGAAGCGCAGGAAGGTCAGCCCCTCCGCCGGCGGCAGCAGCACGTAGAAGATGGCCGCCGTCATCGCCACGTCGACCGTCGCCAGCATGGTCTGCATCAGCGCCATGCGCGGGCTCGGCAGGTCGATCTCGTACTTGAAGATCTTCACGTGCCGGACGAAGCGGCTCATCACGACATAGGCGATGACCACGCCCCACAAGGGGATGGCCATGGCCTGCAGCGCCCAATGCGGCAGATGGCTGCCGAACCAGGGCAGCACCTCCGGCTCGAACATCAGCACCAGCCCGCCGAGCGCCATGCCGCCCAGGCCGAAGGTCAGGCTGGTGAAGCCGACGACCTTGGCGATCTCGAGCGGCGTCAGCCCCCAGGCCGAGTACAGCCGGTAGCGGACCGCAGCCCCCGAGACCGCGGCGAAGCCCAGGTTATGCGCCAGGGAATAGCCGCAGAAGGAGGCCAGCAGCGACTTCGGCCAGGACACCGGCTTGCCGGCATAGGCCGAGCCCAGCTTGTCGTACATCGCCAGGACCAGGTAGGCGAGTATGGTCAGCCCGCCGCCGATCCAGAGCGATCGGGGCGACAGCTCGCTCATCGCCTTGCGGATATCGGCGACCGAAAGCCCGCGAAATTCCCGCTGCACGACATAGAGCGCGCCGACCAGCAGCGCGACGCCGAAGACCGTCGGCCCGTGCCGGCGAAGCCAGCCCAGCCAGCCCGCGCCCTTGGTGGCGCCCTTATCCGCCTTGGGGCCCGTCACGCCGCCGGCGCCTCGCGCGCCAGGGCCGTCTCAATCAGGCCGATCGTGCCGGGGATGCCGTAGAGCGCGACGAAGCCGCCGAAGCGCGGCCCCTCCTGCTGTCCCAGCAGCACCTGATAGAGGCAGCCGAACCAGTCCCGCAGATTGGCGAATTCGTGCCGCTTGCCGACGTCGTAGAGCAGGGTCTGGATCGCCTCGGCATCGCTGTCGGCCGGCAGCGCCCGCAGCGCCTGCAGCAGATCCTCCAGCGCCGCCCGCTCCAGGTCGCTCGGCATGCGGTAGCGCTTCTGCGGCGCGACGAAGTCCCGGTAGTAGGAGACGGCATGTTCCGCCAGCCGGGCCAGCATCGGGTGGCTCTCCGCCGTCACGCCCGGCGCATAGCGGCCGATGAAGCCCCAGAGGATCTCCGGCCCATCCGCATTCACCACGCTGGCCAGGTTCAGCAGCATGGCGAAGGAGATCGGCGACCCCGGATCGTTGCTGCTGCCGTTGTGGATGTGCCAAGCCGGGTTTGCCGCCTCCGGCGCCGCCTTCAGCTTCTCCAGGTTGGCGAGGTAGTCGTCCACCGCGCGCGGGATGACGTCGAAGAACAGCCGCTTCGCCCGCTGCGGCTGGCCGTACATGAACTGGCTCAGGCTTTCCGGTGGCGCATAGCGCAGCCACTCCTCGATGGTGAGGCCATTGCCCTTCGACTTGCTGATCTTCTGCCCCTGCTCGTCCAGGAACAGCTCATAGGTGAAACCAACCGGCGGAGTTCCCCCGAGGATCCGGCAAATGGCCGAGGAGAGCTTCACGCTGTCGATAAGGTCCTTGCCGGACATCTCGTAGTCGACGCCGAGCGCATACCAGCGCATCGCCCAATCGGCCTTCCACTGCGCCTTGGCATGGCCGCCGGTGATCCGCGTGCCATGGCGGCGGCCGGTGGCCGGGTCGGTCCAGACCAGCAGGTCCTCGGCCGGGCGGACCTCCTCCATCGGCACCTGCATCACCACCCCGGTCTCGGGGTGGATCGGCAGGAAGGGCGAATAGGTCGCCCGCCGGTCCGGGCCGAGGGTCGGCAGGATCACGCCCCGCAGCTGCTCGTGCCGTTCGGCCATCCGCAGCAGCGCCGCATCGAAGCGGCCGCCGCGGTAGTAGTCGGTCGAGGAGGCGAACTCGTACTCGAACCCGAAGGTATCGAGGAAGGCCTGCAACCGCGCGTTGTTGTGCGCCCCGAAGCTCGGATGCGTCCCGAAGGGGTCGGGGATGGCGGTCAGCGGCTGACCGAGGTAGCCCGCCAGCATCTCCTTGTTCGGGACGTTGTCCGGGACCTTCCGCAGCCCGTCCATGTCGTCGGAGAAGGCCAGCAGGCGGGAGGGCAGGCCGGTCAGCCGCTCGAAGGCGCGCCGCACCCAGGTGGTCCGCGCCACCTCCCCGAAGGTGCCGATATGCGGCAGGCCGGAGGGCCCATAGCCTGTCTGGAACAGCGCGCCCTCGCTTTTAGGGGCCGCGGCCAGCCGGGCTTCGACCTTGAGGGCTTCCTCGACAGGCCAGGACTTGACGGCACGGAGAGATGGATCGGCGCTCATGCAGGGCAGATGGCAGGGGGCGGCGGCGGGGTCAACGCAGGAGACTGCTTCGGATGCATGGCACCCCGGCGCGGCTCCCCCGAAGCCCCTGTGGAATTGGGCGCCGGACTGGGCTAATGCCGCGGTGTCTGCACAGGAGATGAAGGTGTCATGCGGGTTGGCGTGATCGGAGCCACGGGCGCGGTCGGCAAGGAATTGGTGGAGGTGCTGCACAAGCGGCGCTTCCCGGTCACCGAATTGCGCCTTTTCGCCTCCACCCGCAGCGCCGGCACCAAGCAGAAAACGCCCTTCGGCGAGGTCACCATCGAGGAATACAGCCTCGAGGCGGCCCGGACCCTGGACCTGGCCCTGCTCGCCGTCTCCGGTGATTTCGCCAAGGCGCATGCCCGGGCGCTGGCCGCGGCCGGCGTGGCGGTGGTCGACAACTCCTCCGCCCTGCGGCTCGAGGATGACGTCCCCCTGGTGGTGCCGGAGGTGAACGCCGGGGCGATCGGCGGCGGCCGGCTCATCGCCAACCCGAATTGCACCACCGCCATCCTGGTGGTGGCGCTGGAGCCGCTGCGCCAGGCCTTCGGCCTCAAGCGCGTCATCGTCTCCACCTACCAGGCCGCCAGCGGCGCCGGCGCCGAGGGCATGGCCGAGCTGGAGCGGGAGACCCGCCGGGTGCTGCTGGAAGGCGGCCCCGCGGGCCACGAGGTCTTCGCCCATCCGCTCGCCTTCAACGTCATCCCGCAGATCGATAGCTTCCAGCCGAACGGCTACACCCGGGAGGAGATGAAGGTCGCCTGGGAGAGCCGGAAGATCATGGGGATGCCCGATCTGCTGATCTCCTGCACCGCGGTGCGGGTGCCGACCATCCGTGCCCATGCCGAGGCCGTCACCATCGAGACCGAGCGGCCGGTGACGGCCGAGGCGGCCCGCGCGGTGCTGGCCAAGGCCCCCGGCGTGGTGCTGGTGGATGATCCGGCGGGGCAGCGCTACCCGATGCCGCTTACCGCCTCCGGCCAGGACGACGTCGAGGCCGGGCGCATCCGGGCGAACCCGGTCTTCGGCGACTGCGGCTTGGATTTCTTCCTCTGCGGCGACCAGTTGCTGAAGGGCGCGGCGCTGAACGCCGTGCAGATCGCGGAACGGCTGCGAACGTAGAACCAGCCCCGCCGTTTCTTTTCTTTAAGGAACAAAAACAGATGAGGGGCCGGGAGAATACCTTCTCCCGGCCTTTCTTCTTTTACGCCGGGATATTCAGCAGCTTCGCCGCGGTCCCGCCCAGCACCGCGATCTTCTCCGCATCGCTCAGCGACTCGCAGGCGAAGATGTGGTCCACCGGCTTCAGTGCCCAGGGATAAGGATAGTCGCTGCCCAGCACGATCTGCGAGGCGCCGACCTGCGCCTGCAGGTGCCGGATCGCCTCCGGCGTGAAGACCAGCGAGTCGAACCACATCTGCTTCAGGTATTCGGTCGGCTTCTTCTTCAGGGTGATGTTCGGATTGCACCCGGCCGGGCTGACCGTGCAGGAATGGTCGGACCGGTCGGCATAGGAGGGCAGGAAGCCGCCGCCGTGCGCGGCGAGCACCTTCAGCCCGGGGTAGCGATCCAGCGTGCCCTCGAAGATCAGCTTCGACAGGGCGATGGTCGTATCCAGCGGATTGCCGATGGTATTGCCCAGCCAGCCATTGCCGGCGAAGCGCTGGTTGAGCTGCGATACCCCGCCCGGATGGATGAAGAGCACCGCGCCCAGTTCCTCGGCCTTGGCCCAGACGGGGTGGAATTTGGCATCCGAGAAATCCACGCCGGCGACGTTGCCGCCGATCGCCGCGCCCTTCAGCCCCTGGCTCTTCATCGCCTTCTCCAGCTCGGCCACCGCCAGGTCGGGCGCCTGAAGGGTGAGGGAGGCGAAGCCGGCGAAGCGGTCTGGATGGGCGGCGCAGAGCTCGGCCATCTTCTCGTTGTTGATCTTGACGATCTGCGCCCCGAGGTCGCGGTCGCGCCCGTACCAGAAGGGATTGACCGAGAGCACCTCCATGTCCACCCGTTGCGCGTCCATGGCGGCGAAGCGCTGGGCAACGTCGATCGGGGTCTCGTCCGCCCCGCGCACGCTGTTGAACAGCACGGACCGGTCGTTGTTCAGCAGCGGCAGGACGTCGAGGAAGACGCAATGCGCGTGGGTATCGATGGTCTTCACCGTCTTGCCGCCCACCGCCACGGCGGTCCGCCGGGCCCCTTGGGCATGGGCCGCCCGCAGCATGCCGCAGCCACAGAAGGCGACGCCGACGGCGGCGCCCAGGAAGTTCCTGCGTGATGTCATGGATCGATCCCCCGATAGTCGCATGCGCCGCTTGGTGGATGCAGCGTCTTGTGGATATCCGGCGGTTGAGGCTGGCGTGATTTCCCGGGCCACGCCAGCCGGATTCGATGCTGCACTGCGCCACGTCCGGGTCCCCGGCTAACCGCCCCCCCCGGCTAACTGCCTCGACGCATCCGCGCTACACTGGCGGCACCCTCGTCGGAGCCTCGCATGACCGGCCTTCAGATCGTCCTGCTTGCCCTGATCCTGCTCGCCCTCGTCACCGCCGCGCGGGGCATCCGCACCGTGCCGCAGGGCCAGGTCTGGACGGTGGAGCGCTTCGGCGCCTTCATCCGCCTGCTGCAGCCGGGGCTGAACTTCCTCATCCCCTTCGTCGATGCCATCGGCCACAAGCTGAACGTGCAGGAAGTGGTGCTCGATATCCCCGAGCAATCCGTCATCACCAAGGACAATGCGACCGTCGTGGTGGATGGCATCGTCTATTACCGCATCATGGACCCGGCCAAGGCGGCCTATCAGGTGCAGAACCTGCAGCAGGCGCTGAATGCCCTGGCGATGACCAACATCCGCGCCGTCATCGGCGAGATGGACCTCGATTCGACCCTCTCCTCCCGTGAGCGGATCAACTCCTCGCTCATGGCCATCCTGGATGGCGCGACCGATCCCTGGGGCGTCAAGGTCAGCCGGGTCGAGCTGCGCAAGGTCGAGCCGCCGGAGAACCTGATCCGCGCCATGAACCTGCAGATGACCGCCGAGCGCGAGCGCCGCGCCACGGTGATGAAGGCCGATGGCGACCGCGCCGCCGCCATCCAGCGCGCCGAGGGCGAGAAGCAGGCCCTGGTCCTGCAGGCCGAGGGCCGCCAGCAGGCCGCCATGCGCGACGCCGAGGCCCGCGAGCGCCTGGCCGAGGCCGAGGCCAAGGCCACCCACATGGTGGCCGAAGCGGCCGCCGGCGCCGGCGCCGGCGCCGATGCGCTGCGCTACTTCATCGCCGACAAATACGTGAAGGCCTTCGAGGCCCTGGCCGGCAATCCCAGCAGCAAGCTGGTGGTGGTGCCGATGGAAGCCGCGGCGCTCGCCGGCGGCATCACCCAGGCGATGGAGCTGCTGCGGCACAACCCCGCGGCACTGCCGCCCACGCGACCGCCCGCCCCGCCCGCCGCCCCAGCCACGACGACACCCCCGGTGGGCGGCCCATGGAACCGGGGCTGATCTGGATCCTCGCCGGCCTGCTGCTGCTGGTCGCCGAGCTGGCGCTGCCGGGGATCTACCTGCTCTGGGTCGGCATCGCCGCCATCGGCACCGGCCTGCTGCAACTGGTCGCCGTGCCGGGGCTCGAGCTGGCGACGGCCCTGTTCCTGACCCTGCTCGGCGGCGGCATCTGGGTCTCGCTGCGCCTCCGCCGTGGCCGGCGGCCCTACCCGCAGGTGAATACGCCGGGCTCCGGCCTGGTCGGCCGCATGGGCCTGTTGCTGCCGATCGGCGAGGCCAATGCCGGCCCCGGCCTCCGCGTCCGCATCGGCGATTCCGAATGGCAGGCCCGGCTGCCGCGCGACCACAAGGTGCCGGAGATCGCCACCAGGGTCCGGGTCGAGGCGGTGGACGGCACCACCCTCATCGTTCGTCCCGAAGGGGGGACTTGAACGCCGTCCCCGCTGGGGCAACATCCCGCTCATGGACAGTTTTCGGCGCCCCGGCCCGCCTGGCCGGGACCCGTCTCCCCCCGTTCTCGACATGACGGCGGACGGACAATTCCGGGATCCCGTGCCGCCGCGGCGGAGCTGGCTGGACCGTGCCCTCAGCCGGGTCGGCGGGCTGGCCCTGCTCGTCACCCTCGCCGGGGCCGGGCTCGTGGTCGTCGCCCTGGCGGTTCTCTTCGTCGGCCTGCTGCTGCCGGTCGTCATCGGCGCCGGGCTGATCGCCTTCGTCACGCTCTGGTGGCGTATGCGGCGCATCCGCCGCGCCGGGGGGAGCGACCCCTTCCGCTTCGTCGTCGTCCGGCGCTGATCCCTCCCGGCCGATGCCGGAAGACCGCCCAGGCTTCACCATCGACCCGAGCCGCCTCTACGACGTGGCGGCCGATGGCACCCCCAGCACCGATACCGCCGGCGCGCCCGAATGGCTCGGGCCACGCCACCAGCAATTGCTGGCCTGGGCCGCGCTCGGTGCCGGGGCGACCGGCAGCCTCGCCGGGCTGACCGTCTTCTGCTTCGCGCTCGGCGCCCGGGCCTGGGCCGCCGGCTTCGCCCTGGCCACGCTGGCGGCGGCGCCGCTGCTCGGGATCGGTCCCCTGCTCGACTGGTGGCGGCACCAGCGCCCCTATCGCCGGCGCCATCGCCAGCGCAGCCCGGATTTTCCCAACCGCTGAGCGTTCCGATAGGGCTCCGTTCCGCTATCTGATACAGTGCCGCCATGCGTGTTCCTGCGAGCCTCTGGCGCCCGGCCCTGGCCGGCGGATCGGCCTTCGGCCTCACCTTCCTGGTCCATATGCTCGTCACCATGGCCTGGGGCCCACCCGCCGGGCTACTGGGACTCGCCCTGCTCCCGGCCTGCTGGCAGGAGGTCGCCAAGCTGCTGTTCCTCCGCCTGGCCGGCGGCCCGGCGCATTGGCCCCAACTCGGCGTCGCCTTCGGCCTCTGCCATGCCCTGCTGCAGCTTGTCCGGCCGGACGCCCCGCTGGCGGTCACCGCGGCGGCGGCGGCTGCCGCGATACTGCTGCCCCTGGCCCTGGGCAGGGTCGCCGCCGGCGTCGCGCGGCGTAGCGGCCGCCGCCTGTTCGGCTTCGCCGCGGCCTTGCTGCTGCATGCGCTGGTTGCCCTGGCGACCAGCACCGCCGCCCTTGCCCTGGCCCGGCAGCATGGCCTGCCGCTCGGCAGCGCCGCCGCCTATGCCGGCCTGACCCTGGCCTTGGTCCTGGCGCTGGTGACCGGGACTTTCTACTCCGCCGCCAGCCGGGCGGCCTCGCCGCTCGCCGGCAGCCCGAAGGCCTCCGCCAGCAGCCGGTAGCTGCGCTGCCGGGCCGCCGGGTCGTGGCAGGGGCTGAGGATCGCCACCTCCTGCGCCCCATGCGCCGCGGCCAGCGTCTCCAGCCGGGCCTTCACCTGCTCCGGCGCGCCGACGATCGCCTTGGCGCGGATGCTGTCCAGATGCTGCCGCTCCGCCGCCGAATAGGGATAGGCCTCCGCCTCCGCGACGCTCGGCAGCGGCGGGAAGCGCCCGGTGTCGCGGAACAGCCGCCAGAGCTCGCGCGACTTGTACAGCCGCCAGGCCTCCGCCTCGGTATCCGCCGTCAGGGCGAAGACGCCGAGGGCGCAATGCGGCGCCGCCAAGCGCCCCGGCACGCCGGGCTGCGGCCGGAAGCCTTCCCGGTAGAGCGCCGTCACCTGCTCCGAGCCGCGGTCCGAGATGAAATAGGCGAAGCAGTAGGGCAGGCCGAAATAGGCCGCGACCTGGGCGCCGAAATCGCTGGAGCCGAGGATCCAGACCTCCGGCCGGGTCGGCACCGCCGGCATGGCGTTGACCGCCTTGAAGGGATGGTTGTCCGGCAGCCCGTCGCCCAGCCAGCCCAGCACCTCCTGCACCTGCTGCGGGAAGCGGTCGGCGGCCTCATTCGCATTGGGGTTCAGCGCGAAGGCGGTGCGCCCGTCGCTGCCCGGCGCCCGGCCCAGCCCGAGGTCGATCCGCCCCGGCGCGATCGCCTCCGCCACCTTGAACTGCTCGGCCACCTTCAGCGATGCGTAATGCGGCAGCATCACCCCCGCCGTGCCCACCCGGATGCGCTGCGTCGTCGCGGCAATGGCCGCGACCAGCATCTCCGGCGCCGAGCCGGCATGCGACTGGCTGTTGTGATGCTCCGCCAGCCAGTAGCGGCCATAGCCCCATTGGTCCGCCAGCTTGGCCAGCGCCAGGGTTTCGCGGATCGCCACATCGGCCCCGCGGCCGGAGGCGATGGTCGATTGGTCGAGGATGCCGAGGCTGATGGTCATTCGACCAATCTAGCCCCGATGGGCCGCGGCGAAAGACCTAAACCGCCTGGACCGGCAGGCCGAGCGGCGCCGCCATCAGGCTGAAATCCCGGTCCCGGTGCAGCAGCGGCACCGCATGCGCGATGCACCAGGCGGCGATGAGCAGATCCGCCGTGCTGCGCGGCGTGATGCCGAGCCTGCGCAGCCGCCGGTAATGCCCCGCCGCCCGCACCGCCAGCGCCTCGTCCAGCATCGGCACGATGCCGAAGGCCCGCAGCCAGCCCTCCACGGATTGCGCCCGGCCTTCGGAGGAGGTGCCCTGCAGCACTTCCAGCAGCACGATGTCGCCGATGACGAGCGGCTCGCTGCCCGCCAGCCGCATGAATTCCCGCACCGCGGGGTTGTCCACCCGCCGCAGCACATCGATCAGCACGCTGGTATCGACCGCGATCAGCGGAGCGGCGCCTGCTCCTCATGGAGCGCATGGCCCGATGGGGCATCCAGGCCCCAATCCGGGTCGCCGCCCCACAAGGCCTGCGCTGCCTCCCGCTGCCGGGCGAGGCGCACGACGAGGCGCAGGCCTTCCTCGACGGCGGCCTTCTTGGTGGGATGCCCACCCCGCCGCATCGCCTCCGCGATCAGCCCGTCATCGATTTCGATATTCGTCCTCATGGCCGATGTGTACCGCACCGGCCATCCACACACAAGAACTCAGAACGCTACCCGACCGAACATCGCCGTCAGCAGCGCATAGAGCACCCCGCCGACCAGGAAGCCGACCAGCGTCCCGTTCATCCGCACGTATTGCAGGTCCCGCCCGACCCGCAGCTCGATCTTCTCTGTCACCTGCGTGGTATCCCAGCTGGCAACCACCTGGGCGATGAAGGCGGAAAGCTGCGCCCGTGCCGCCGGGACCATCGGCACCAGCAGCCCCTCGACCGCCCGGTTCAGCCGGTCCCGCGCCGCCGGGTCCTGTTCCAGCAGGGACCCGGCATTGGCGAAGGCGCCTTCCAGCAGCGCCACGGTCCGGCCCTGCGGATTGCCCGCATCGGCGACCAGCGCCGCCTTCAGCCGGCCCCAGATATCCTCGATCCAGGCCGCCACGGTCGGATGCGCCACCGCCTGGCGCAGCGCCCGGCCGACCGAGGCCGCCCGTTCCGGGTCATTCTCCAGCCGGTCGATCTCCTCCCGCACCCAGACCTCGAAGGCCGCCCGCAGGTCGCTGTCGGTGGGCTCCATCTTCGCCAGCTCGGCGTTCACGGTGGAGAGGATGCGGCGCGCCACCGCCGCCCCGGCCAGCCAGCCGACCAGCGCGCCGCCCTCGGCCCGGACCCGGCCCTCGATCGCCGTCCGCAATTGGTCTTCCTTGCTGCCGAGGATGGTGCGGAGCTGGGCGATGGCCAGGTCGAAGACCTCATGGTGCTTGCCGCCGGCGACCAGCGCCCGCAGTGCTCGGGCCAGGATGCGGGCGCCGCCCGGGCCGCCGGCCATCCGTGGCAGCAGCTTGCCGAGCAGCCGCTTCGCCCGGCCGTCCTCGATGCTTTCCAGCAGCCGCGGCAGGGTCGCCGCCATGGCTTCCGCCGCCGGCCGGGCCGCTGCGGGGTCCGCCATGAAGCGGCGGAAGATGCCGGCGAGGTCGAGCCGCCCCAGCACCCGGCGCACCTCGGCCTCGGTGAAGACATGGTTGGCGACGAAGCGGCCGAGCCCCTGGCCCAGCCTTTCCTTCTGTCGCGGGATGATCGCGGTATGCGGGATGGGCAGGCCCAGCGGATGCCGGAACAGCGCCGTCACCGCGAACCAGTCGGCGATCCCGCCGACCACCCCGGCCTTGGCTGCGGCCTGCAGCAGGTTCAGCCAATACTCCGGCAGGGTGCCGGGCGGGATCGCGTAGGATCCGAACAGCAGGGCCGCCATCGCCACCAGCAGTCCGGTGGCGATGGCACGGTGGCGGGCGAGGGCGCGGCGGAGCGGCGTCTCGGGATCAGGCAGCGGAGCGGGAGAGATCATGCGCCCCCGAAGCTAGCGCGTCCGGCCCCGAACCGGGAGGGGGTGGCCTATTTCGCCGCCGCCTTGGCCCGCTCGACGGCTTCCTGGATGAGCGCCTTCGCTTCCGCCGCATCGCCCCAGCCGGCGATCTTCACCCACTTGCCGGGCTCGAGATCCTTGTAGTGCTCGAAGAAGTGCTTGATCTGGTCGAGGGTGATCTGCGGCAGGTCGGAGTAGTTGACGACCTTCTCGTAGCGCCGGGTCAGCTTGGTCGAGGGCACGGCGATGATCTTCTCGTCGACGCCGCCGTCGTCCTCCATCTTCAGCACGCCGACCGGGCGGACGTTGATGACCGCGCCGGGGATGATCGGCCGGGTATTGGCGATCAGCACGTCGATCGGGTCGCCGTCGTCGCT
Organism: Belnapia sp. AC561; assembly: GCF_979252845.1. Classification (NCBI taxonomy): domain Bacteria; kingdom Pseudomonadati; phylum Pseudomonadota; class Alphaproteobacteria; order Acetobacterales; family Roseomonadaceae; genus Belnapia; species Belnapia sp. AC561. Next base: position 12,050 of record NZ_CEEDBP010000006.1, on the reverse strand, counting down.
CAGCGTATGCGGGACGAAGCCGTAATTCCCGGGGTAGCGCATCGGCGTATAAAGGAAGCGGTCCACCACCAGGGTCCCGGCGTCCTTGTCCATCTCGTACTTGATGGGCTCGCCGCCGATCGCGACCTCGACCACCACGTTGATATCCTCGGGCGGGTTCTTGCCGATGGCGATGGCGTCGAGACGCATGCACTCAATCTCCGATGGAGCGTGACTGCCCTAGGTTCACCAACCATAGGCGCAAATCACGCGGTAAAGCCAGAAAGGGGACTGGCATCCTGGGCCAGCCCCCTTTCCTTAGCATTGACGAACCGCGGCAGGAAATGTCGCTGCCGCGATGGCCCTCAGGCGGCCCGGGCCAGCTCGATGGCCTTCCACACGGTCTCCGGCGTCGCCGGCATGTCCATATGGGTCACGCCTACGCCCGAGAGCGCATCGACCAGCGCATTCATCAGCGCCGGCGGCGAACCGACCGCCCCCGCCTCGCCGGCGCCCTTGACGCCGAGCGGATTGGTCTCGCAGGGCACCGAGAGGAACTCGACCTCGATGTCCGGCAGGTCCTCGGCCCGCGGCAGGGCATAGTCCATGAAGGAGGCGCTGAGCAGCTGGCCGCTTTCCTTGTCGTAGGCGGTCCGCTCATGCACCGCCTGGCCGATGCCCTGGGCCACGCCGCCATGCACCTGGCCGCGGACGATCATCGGGTTGATCGCATGGCCGACGTCGTCCACCACCACGTAGCGCGGCACCTCGATCAGCCCGGTATCCGGGTCCACCTCGACCTCGGCGATGTGGCAGCCGTTCGGGAAGGTATGCGACTTGATGTCGGCCACCTCGGCCGCATCCAGCAGGGTAGCCGCCTCGCCCTTCGCCGCCCGCTCGCGCTGGATCTGCGCCAGGGAGAGGATATCGACGCCACGGTCGGTGCCGACCACGGTGAACTTGCCGCCGACCGTCGCGAATTCGATGTCGGAGACGGAGGCTTCCAGATGCTCGGAGGCCGCCTGCTTGCCCTTCTCGATCACCGAGGCGGCGGTCAGCAGGATCGCCTGGCCTTCCGAGTAGAGCGACCGGGCGCCGCCGGTGCCGCCGCCGGTCGGGATCTCGTCCGAATCGCCCTGGACGATGCGGATCTTCTCCATCGGGATGCCAAGCTCATGGCTGGTCAGCATGGCATAGGCGGTCTCGTGGCCCTGACCGGTCGATTGCGTGCCGACCAGCACGTCGACGAAGCCGTCCTTGGCGAACCGCACCTCGGCCCGCTCGGTCGGCCCGCCGCCGGTCGCTTCCAGGTAGTAGGCGACGCCGATGCCGCGCTGCTTGCCCTGCGCCTTGGAGGCCGCCTGCCGCGCCGGGAAGCCGGCCCAGTCGGCGTTCTTCAGCGCCGCATCCAGCACCGCGACGAAATCGCCGCTGTCGTAGCGCTGGCCGACCGCCGTGGTGTAGGGCATGGCGCTGGAGGGCACCATGTTGCGCTTGCGCAGCTCGATCCGGTCGATGCCGAGCTCGCGCGCCGCGGCATCGATCAGCCGCTCGACCACGTAGTTGCTCTCGGGCCGGCCGGCGCCGCGATAGGCGTCCACCGGGACGGTATTGGTCAGCACGCCGATGACATGGGCGTGGATCGCCTGGAAATTATAGACGCTGGCCAGCACCTTGGTGCCCGCCCCGGTCGGGATCATCGGCGCGAAGGTGGAGAGGTAGGCGCCCATCCCGGCGTAGTTGGTCGTCCGCAGCGCCAGGAACTTGCCGTCGGCATCGAGCGAGAGCTCGGCCTCGGTGATGTTGTCGCGGCCCTGCGTGTCGGACTGGAAGGCCTCGGTCCGCTCGCTGGTCCACTTCACCGGCCGGCCGAGGCGGCGGGCCGCCATGCAGACCAGGGCGTATTCGCCATACAGGTAGAGCTTCATGCCGAAGCCGCCGCCCACGTCCGGCGTCACCACCCGGAACTTCTCCGGCTCGGTCTTGAAGACGCTGCCGGCCAGCAGGTTCTTGACCAGCCAGGACCCCTGGGTGCCGCAGTAGAGGGTGAACTTCTGCAGCGCCGGGTCGTATTCCGCGGTCGCGGCACGGACTTCCATGCTGTTCACGATGACCCGGTTGTTCACCACGGTCAGCTTGGTCACATGCGCCGCCTTGGCGGCCAGCTCGGCCGCCTTGGCCTTGTCGCCGGTCTCCCAGTCGAAGACGGTATTGTTGGGGATGCCCTCCCAGACCTGCGGCGCGCCCGGCTCCCGGGCGGTGGCGAGGTCGGTGGCGGAGGGCAGCAGCTCGTAGTCGACGAAGACCGCCTCGGCGCCATCCTTGGCGGCTTCGGCGGTCTCGGCGACGATGAAGGCGACCGCATCGCCCACATGCCGCACCCGGTCGGTCGCCAGGGCGCCGCGCGGGGTATCGGCACGGCTGCTGCCGTCGATGTTCTTCAGCGGGATGACGCAGGGGATCTCGCCCAGACCCTCGTCGGCCCAGTCCTTGGCGGTCAGCACCGCCAGCACGCCGGGCACTTCCAGCGCCGCGGCGGTGTCGATCGACAGGATCCTGGCCGCGGCATGCGGGCTGCGCAGCACCACGCCATGCGCCGCCCCGGCCATGACGATGTCATCGGTGTAGCGGCCGCCGCCGATCAGCAGCCGCGGATCCTCGATCCGTCGCATCGGCTGGCTCAGCCCGAACTTGGCCATGGGGACCTCCCGTCAAATGTCTGCCGCATCATTTGCGGAGGATGGGCCCCCAGGGAAGGGGGGACGAAGGGGGAACGGCAGGAAATCCGTCCCCCGGACGCCAGGAGACCTGGCCTGGTGGGTTCAGTGCCGGGTGCTGTCGGTCCTGTCCGGGGCGGGATGCGGGCCCTCGCCCGGGCCGATCGCGGCCGGCTCCACCGGCCGGGTCCCCATCCAGCCCTTCACCCTCTCCCGCGTGCCCTGGAACACGACATAGAGCATCGGGATCATGAAGATCCCGATCAGCGAGGCCGCCAGCATCCCGCCGAAGACCGGGGTGCCGACCGCCCGGCGGGACAGCATCGCCGCCCCGCTGGCCGTCACCAGCGGCACCAGGCCGAGGACGAAGGCGATCGAGGTCATCATCACCGCGCGGAACCGCAGCCGCGAGCCCTCGATCGCCGCATCGCGGATGGACATGCCCCGCTCGCGCGATTCCTTGGCGAATTCGATGATCAGGATGCCGTTCTTCGCGGCCAGCGCAATCAGCACCACCAGCCCGATCTGGGCATAGACGTCGAGGCTCATCCCCGCGATCTTGATGGCGAGGAAGGACCCGAGCCCGCCCACCGCGACCGACATCAGCACCGGCACCGGAATGGTCCAGCTCTCGTACAGCGCCACCAGGAAGAGGTAGGCGAAGAGGATGGCCAGGGCGACGACATAGATCGTCTGCCCCGCCGCCAGCCGTTCCTGATAGGCGGTGCCGGTCCACTCGTAGCTGTAGCCGGCCGGCAGCACCCGGCCCGAAAGCTCCTGCATGGCGTTCAGCGCATCGCCCGAGGAGATGCCCGGCTTCGGCGCGCCGTTGATCAGCACCGCCCGGTAGTTGTTGTAGCGGCTGATGGTCTGCGGCCCGACCACGATCCGCACGTCGGCGAAGGCGCGCAGCGGCACCATCTCGCCGCGGGTGTTGCGGACGCGGATGCGCCAGATGTCCTCGATATCGTCGCGGTCCTTCGCCTCGGCCTGGATGTTCACCTGCCAGGTCCGGCCGAAGAGGTTGAAGTCGTTGACGTAGAAGCCGCCCAGCGTCGCCTGCAGCGCGGAGAAGATGTTGCTGATCGGCACGCCGAGCGCCTGCGCCTTGTCCCGGTCCACGTCGAGGAAAAGGGAGGGCGTGGCGGCCGAGAAGGTCGAGAAGACCTGCTGCAGCCGCGGGTCCTGGTTCGCCGCGACCACCAGCCCCAGCATGGCGCTGCCGAGCTCGGCCGGGTCGCGCCCCTGCAGGTCCTGCAGCTGGTACTCGAAGCCGCCGCCGGTGCCGAGGCCGATGATCGGCGGCAGGTTGAAGGCGACGACCGTCGCCGTCCGCACATTGGCCCCGGCGCCGAAGACCCGGCCGATGGAGGCGAAGACGCTGTCCGCCGCGCTGGTCCGGTCCTCGAAGGGCTTCAGCCGGGCGACCAGGAAGGCGCTGTTGGACTGCGCGCCCTGGTCGATCAGGCTGAAGCCGACGATGGCCAGCACGTTCTCGACCGCCGGGATGCCCTTCAGGATGCCCTCGACCTGCTCGACCACGGCGCGGGTCCGGGACAGCGAGGCGGCCTGGGGGAGGGAGACCTGGATGAAGAAGGTCCCCTGGTCCTCCTGCGGCAGGAAGCCCTGCGGCGTCTTCGAGCCCAGGGTGAAGATGCCGAAGCCGATCGCCGCCGTCAGCACCAGCGAAATGACGGAGAAGCGCACCAGCCGGCGGACGATGGCGGCATAGCCGTCCCGCACCTTGTCGATGGCGCGGAGGACATACTTGATCGGTCCCCGCTTCGGCCCGGTATGCCGCAGGAACAGCACGCAAAGCGCCGGCGACAGGGTCAGCGCGTTGATCGCCGAGATCACCATCGCCGCCGAGATCGTCACCGCGAACTGCCGGAACAGCACGCCCGAGAGGCCGGGGATGAAGGCGATGGGGACGAAGACCGAGAGCAGCACCAGGGTGATGGCGATGATCGGCGCGGTGATCTCGGCCATGGCCTGCTTCACGGCCCGGTTCGGCGTCCAGTCCGGATGCTCCTCCATCACCCGCTCGACGTTCTCGACCACCACGATGGCATCATCCACCACGATGCCGATGGCCAGCACCATGGCCAGCAGGGAGACGGTATTGGCACTGTAGCCGATGGCCAGCAGGATGGCGAAGGCGCCGATCAGGCTGACCGGCACCGCGACGGTCGGGATGATGGTCGCCCGCAGCGAGCCGAGGAAGAGATAGACCACCACCACCACCAGCACGAAGGCCTCGAGCAGGGTCTTGATGACCTCCTGGATGGTATCCACCACGAAGGTCGAGCTGTCATAGAGGACCTGCACCCGCATCCCCTCGGGGAAGCGGGTCGCCATGTCGTCCAGCGTGCGCTTCATGGCGCCCGAGACGGTGACGGCATTGGCGCCCGGCGAGAGATAGACGCCGGTCGTCACCGCGCCCTGGCCGTTCAGCCGGCTGACGGTATCCATGGACTGCGCGCCGAGCTCGACCCGCGCCACGTCCCGCAGCCGCAGCACCGAGCCGTCCGAATTCGCCCGGATGACGATGTCGCTGAACTGTTCCGGCGTGATCAACCGGCCCAGGGTCTGGATGTTCATCTGGAACTGCTGGGTATCCGGGATCGGCTGGGCGCCGATCCGGCCCACCGCGGCCTGGATGTTCTGCGACTGGATGGCGGTGATGATGTCCTGCGGCGTCAGGTTCAGGCTGGTCAGCCGGTCCACCTCGAACCAGACCCGCATCGAGTAATTCTGCGCGCCGAAGAGGTTCACCTGACCGACGCCGGGCACCCGCGACATCCGGTCGATCATGTTGATCGTCAGGTAGTTCGACAGGAAGAGCGGCGTGTGTTCCGGGTTGGTCGAGGTCAGCGCAATGAACTGCAGGACGGAGGAGGACTGCTTGCGGACCACCAGCCCCGACCGCTGCACCTCCTGCGGCAGGCGGGCGATATTGGCCTGGATGCGGTTGTTGACGTTGACCGTGTTGATGTCGGGGTTGGATCCCAGGGCGAAGCTGACGCTCAGCGAATAGGTGCCGTCGTTGGCGGAATTCGAGCGCATGTAGATCATGTTCTCGACGCCGTTGACGGCGCTTTCGATGATCTGCGCGACCGTCGCCTCGATCACCGCGGCCGAGGCGCCGGGATAGTTGGCATTGACCGAGACCTGCGGCGGCACGATGTCCGGGAACTGCGCCACCGGGATCCGCAGCAGCGCGAGGAGCCCGGCCAGGGTGATGACGATGGCGATGACGATCGCCAGCCGGGGCCGGTCGACGAAGACGCTCGAAATCATGGCGGGTCAGCCCGCCCGGCCGGCCGCGGGCGGTGCGCCCGATGGAGCCCCCGATGGGGCCCCGGGTGGCCGGGCGCCCGGCGGCGGCGCGCCGGCCGGGGCCGGGTTCACCTCCTGCCCCGGGCGCACCCGCTGCAGGCCCTCGCTGATGACCTGCTCGCCGCCGGCCAGCCCGTCCTCGACCACCACCTGGTCGCCGATGGTCCGGCCGAGCCGCAGCGGCTTGCGCTGGGCCTTCTTCTCCCCGTCCACCACCAGCACGTAATTGCCGCCCTGGTCCTGCAGCACCGCGGCGCGCGGCAGCACGATGGCCTGCACCGGCTCGGTGCCCTCCACCGCGACGGTGACGAACTGGCCGTCGATCAGCTCCCGGTCGCCGGCGCTGCCGGCCTGCACGCCTTCCCGGCGCGGGTTCGGGATCAGCGCCCGGATCAGCAGGCTGTCGGTGTTGCGGTCCACCTGGGTATCGATGAACTCGATCCGCCCGGCCGGGCCGTAGCGCCGGCCGTCGCTCAGCCGGATGCGGACCTGCACCGCATTGACCCCGCCGCGGCCCTCGTAGCGGTTGCGCAGCTCGTTCGCCGCGCGGGAGGAGACGGTGAAGGCGACGCGCATCGGGTCCTGGCTGACGATGGTCGCCAGCGGCTCGGTCAGGGTGGGGGAGACGACGTTGCCGGGGGTCAGCGAGGCGCGGCCGATCTTGCCGTCGATGGGGGAGACGATATCGGTATAGCCGAGGTTGATGTCGGCCACCCTGACCGCCGCCTGGGCGCCGAGCAGGGTGGCATTGGCGGTGCGTTCCTGCGCCTGGGCATTGTCCAGCGCGACACGGGTGCCGGCGCCGGTCGCCTGCAGCTCCCGCGCCCGGGCCAGGGCGACGCGGGCATTCTCGAGCGTCGCCTGGGCCGAGGCGACATTGGCCCGCGCCTGCTCGAGCTGCGCCTCGAAGGGCGGCCGCTCGATCCGGAACAGCACGTCGCCGGCCTTGACCTCCTGGCCCTCCTGGAACTGGCGTTCCTGGAGGAAGCCGGTGACGCGGGCGCGGATATCGACCCGGTTCACCGCCTCGATCCGGCCGGTGAAATCCGTGCTCTCGGTCACCGGCTGCCGGCTCGCGCTGACCACCCCCACGGCCGGCGGGCCCTGCGGCCCGGGTTGGGCCAGCGCCGGGGACGCGGCCAGCAGCGTGACGAGCAGGGAGGCGGTGAGACGACGCATCGGGGGCATCCGGATCAAGTCCTGCGGCGATACCAGGGGTGGAGGCCCTAGGCCAACTGCTCTTTGCAAATGGCGCTCATCCACAGGCGCCCTCAGCGCTGGATGAACACCGGGCAGGGCGCATCCCGCAGCACCCGCCGGGTGGCGGAGCCCAGCAGCAGCGCCCGCAGCCCGGTGGTGCCGAAGGCGCCCATCACCAGCAGCCGGGCGCCGAGGGTCCTGGCCTCCGCCAGCAGCAGCTCGGCCGGATGGCCGCCGGTCAGCGCCCATTCCTCCACCGCGAGGCCGTGCCGGCGCAGGAAGCCCGCCCCCTCCGCCGCCAGCCGCGCCGCCTCCGGCCCGACCGAGAGCAGCTTGACGGGGGAGCTCTCGGCCAGGCCGAGCAGGGCGAAAAGCTGCAGGGCGCGCATCGCCGGCAGGGAGCCGTCGTAGCCGACCAGCACCGGACCCGCCTCGGCGGGTGCTGCATCCGGCACCACCAGCAGCGGCCGGGCGCCGTCCCGCAGCAGGGCCGGGATCACCGGGGCGAGGCCATCCTCGGCCTGCTCCCGCCCCAGGGTGCTGTCGCGGCCGAGCACCAGCAGGTCATGCCCGGCCCCGGCGCGCAGCAGCGCCGGCTCCGGCGCCTCCTCCAGCGTCAGGGCCTCGATCGGCAGGTCGCCGGCGGCGGCGCGGGCGGCCTCGAGGGCCGCCGCCGCCTCCGCCTCCAGCCGGGCGGCCAGGGTGGCGTTGCGATGCGCGGCGAAGGCGGCGCCGCCGATCGGCACGGCTTCCTGCGCGCCCAGGGTATGCGGGCGGTCAAGGATGGCGCAGGCGGTCAGCCCCGCGCCCAGCCGCCCGGCCAGGGCGATGGCGGCAGCCCGGGCGGCGAGGGCGCCGGGGGTATCGTCGAGGGCGAGCAGGATGCTGCGGAGCATGCGGGGGATCCTTGGTCGCCGCAGCCTAGCGGGCGATGGCCCGCGGTGGAATCCGCCTCAGGCGCCGACGCCGCGCCGCCGCATCAGCAGGAAGCCCAGGGTGCAGACCACCAGCGCCACCGCGAAGCTGGCCAGCGCCGCGCCGATGCCATCCCGCGGCCCGGCCCAGGCCGCGACCAGGCCCGAGACCCCCTGCATGATCGCCGCCCCGCCGAAGAAGGAGATGTTCTGCGCCGAGAGCGCCCGCCCGGTCAGCTCCGGCGGGACCAGCCCGCGGATGACGCCGAAGGTGACCATCTGGAAGGAGATGATGGCGCCGATCAGGAAGAAGACCGCCGCATCGAAGCCATAGGGCATCCCCCGTCCCAGCAGCAGCGCCAGGATCAGCCCGGCGACGATCAGGTGGCTGCCGGCCAGCAGCAGCACCGGGCGCCTGAGCCAGCGGTCCACCCAGCCGCAGGCGACCGGCGCCAGGGTCAGCGCCAGGGCGCAGCCGGACAGGATCTGGCCGGCCTCGATGCGGGAATAGCCCTTCACCTCCATCAGCCAGGGCCCGCCCCAGAGCCCGCGCAGGCCGAGCACCACGGCGAAGCTGGCGAAGGCGAAGACCATCAGCGGCCGCAGCGGGGCGGAGACGCAGATCGCCAGCACCTCCCGCGCATCCTGCCAGAGCGAGCGCGGCACCCGGCGTTCCGGCGGCGGCTGGCGGACGGTGAGCGCCACCGCGACGAAGGCCAGCCCGGCCAGGGCCGACATGGCCCAGAATGCGGCCCGCCAGCCCTGCCATTCCACCAGCCAGGCCAGCGGGCTGGCCGAGAGCAGCATGCCGGTATTGCCGAAGGTCAGGATGATGCCGGACCACAGGCCGAAGCGGGCCGGCGCCACCGCGCGGGCGGCATAGGTCATCGGCCCCATCAGCATCCCGGCCGAGCCGATGCCGAGCACCACCTGGGCCAGCAGCATCACCGTCGCATTGGGCGCGGCGGCGGCCAGGGCGGCGCCGGCCATGCCGGTCGCCAGCAGGCACAGCGCGGTGCGGCGGACCCCGAAGCGGTCGAGGCCGACGCCGACCGGGACCATGGCGAGCGCGAAGGCGAAGGGCAGCACCGCGGTCAGCGCGGCGAGGCCCTGCGCGCCGAGCCCGAGGTCGCGCGCCAGCACGTCGGCGGCCAGCGCCGGCAGGGTGCGCACGGCATTGGAGAAGACATGGCCCAGTGTCAGCGCCAGGATCGGCACTGCGTAACCGCTGCTGCGCGGCACGTTTCTCTCCCTATGAAATAAGACCGGGGAGGTTGTCCCCGGGGCCCGGCGGCGGTTAGTTGCGGAACAGCTTGCCGGGGTTGAGGATGCCCTTGGGGTCGAAGGTCGCCTTGATGCTGCGCATCACGGCCAGGGCCTCGATGCCGTGCTCCTCCTCCAGGAACTCGCGCTTGCCGAGGCCCACGCCATGCTCGCCGGAGCAGGTGCCGCCGAGCGCCAGGCCGCGCGCCACGATCTTCTTGTCGATCTCCCAGGCCTTCTCGTGGCCCTGCGGGTCGTTGGGATCGAACAGGATCACCTGGTGGAAATTGCCGTCGCCGACATGGCCGACGATGCAGGTGGTCATGCCGGAGGCGACGGCATCCTCCTTGGCGCCGACGATCGCCTCGGCCAGGCGGGAGATCGGGACGCAGACATCGGTGGTGATGCCGCGGTAGCCGGGGATCAGCGCGACAGCGGCCCAATAGGCATCGTGCCGGGCCTTCCAGAGCCGGCCGCGGGCCTCGGCATCGGTCGCCCAGGCGAAGCCCTCGCCGCCGTAGTCGGCGGCGATCTCCTCCACCGCCTCGGCCTGCTCCTTCACGCCGGCCGGGCTGCCGTGGAATTCGAGGAAGAGGGTGGGCGTCGCCCGGTAGCCCTCCAGCTTCGAGTACTTGATGCAGGCTTCCATCTGGTCGGCATCCAGCAGCTCGATCCGCGCCACCGGGATGCCGGCCTGCATGGTGGCGATGGTGGTCTCGACCGCCGACTTCAGGTCGGGGAATTGGCAGACGGCGGCCGACATCGCCTCCGGGATGCCGTGCAGGCGGAGGCGGATCTTGGTGATGACGCCGAGGGTGCCTTCGGAGCCGATCATCAGCCGGGTCAGGTCGTAGCCGTTGGAGGCCTTGCGGGCGCGGCCGCCGGTCTTGATGACCCGGCCATCGGCCAGCACCACCTCGAGGCCCAGCACGTTCTCCTTGATGGTGCCGTAGCGGACCGCCGCGGTGCCGGAGGCGCGGGTCGCGCACATGCCGCCGATGGTGCAGACGCTACCGGGGTCGACGGGGAAGAACATGCCCTGGTCGCGCAGGTAGTCATTCAACTGCTGGCGGGTGACGCCGGGCTCGATCAGGCAGTCCATGTCCTCGGGATTGACCTCGAGCACGTTGGTCATGCGGCTGAGGTCAAGGGAGATGCCTCGCCGGACCGGGTTCACATGGCCCTCGAGGCTGGTGCCGGCGCCGAAGGCGACCAGCGGCACGCCATGCTGGTTGCACAGCGCCAGGATGCGGCTGACCTCCTCGGTCGTTTCCGCATAGGCGACGGCGTCCGGCAGGGTCGGCGGGGTCTGGTCCTCGCCGCGGCTGTGCTGCTCGCGGATGGCCTGGGCGGTCGAGAGGCGGTCGCCGATGAGGTCGCGCACGGCGGCAATGACGGCATCCACGGGGCGGGCAGCGATGGTGTTCATGGGGTTTCCTCTTCCCGCTGCAGCGGGCAGGTCAGGCAATGCGGGCCGCCGCCGCCGGCGGTGAACAGGGACAGGGCGGGGTCGAGGACGGCGAGTCCCTCGGCGCGCAGGGCGGCGTTCAGGGTGGCGCTTTCGCGGGCGGATATCACGCGCCCGCCGCCGAGGGAAAGGATGTTGCAGCCGAGCTGCATGGCGTCCCGGTAGGGCACGGGGAGGCAGCGGATCCCGTGCCCGTCCAGCCAGGCGATGAAATCCTCGGGCAGCACGTCGAGGCAGGCGACGGCGAGGCCGGGGGCGGCCAGGCAGAACAGGACGTCGAGGTGGAGGAAATGCTCCTCGAAGGGCTGGACCCGGACCTCCCAGCCCTCGGCGCGGAGCCAGCCGGCGAGCTGTTCGGCGCCGGCCTCGTCGGTGCGGCCGCCGCTGGCACCGATCAGCGCCAGGCCGGGGCGGAGGATGTGGATGTCGCCGCCCTCCAGCGTGCCGGCCGACGACTTTCGCCAGAAATTGCCGCCGTGCCAGTCGATCAGCGCGGCATATTCGCCGCGGCGCTGCGGCCGTTCGAGCTGGCAGAGCACCGGGCCGCGGTGGGTGACCACGACGCTGTCCCTGGTATAGGCCATGTAGGGCAGGTGCGGCTCGGGCGGGACGTGGTGGACGCGGGCGCCGCCTTGCTCCAGCGCCTGGACCAGCTCGCGGTGCTGGGATTGCAGGCCCTGCAGGTCGGGCTGGCCGCCGCCGGCCAGCGTGCGGCGGGCGATGGTATTGGTCGGCAGCCAGCGGTAGTGGTCGGGGGCGCAGACCAGCACATCGGTCAGGCGGCCGGTTTCCGAGGCGACGGTCCAACGGGGCATATCTGCGGGCATCCGGCCAAGGTGGCGCCGCGGGCGGGCGGCGTCCAGAGCGCGGCCGAAGACTAGGCGGGGGCGACGATCTCCTCGGCCTCCTCCCAGGTGCCGCCGTAGCGGGCGAGGGCATCCTCGAAGGCGCTTTCGCCGGCGGGGAAGGGGCCGATCATCGGGCAGGCGGCCTCGCCCGCGGCATTGAGGAGCTGCCAGGCCCAGGCGCCATAGGTGACTTCCCAGCAGACCCGGATGCGGGCGTAGCGGCGGATGAGCAGGCCGGGCTCGGCGGGGTCGTCCCGGGTGAGGACGAGGGTGCGGATATGCATGGGGGGCGCGTCCCAGGGTGGCGGGGCCAGGGTAGGGG
>NZ_CEEDBP010000005.1:0-233927 GCF_979252845.1 Belnapia sp. AC561 | reverse complement strand
CCGGCTTTCGGTCCGGGCCGCCGGCTCGGCCGCCGGGGGCGGGCCGCCGTGGCCGCTGCCGGCCCGGACCGAAAGCAGGAAGAACATGATCTCGTTGCGGCCCTGGTCGACCGCGGCATCCACCGGCGTCAGGCCGAGGACGTTGCGGGACTCGATATCCGCGCCGCGGCTGACGGCTTCCCGCGCGGCGCGCAGGTCGCCGCGGTTGATGGCGTCAAACAGCGCGGCATTGGGGGCCAGGTTCTGCGTCGGGTCGGCCGGGATCGGTTCCGGCGCGCGGCGGTACTGGAGCCCGGGCAGGGCGGCCGGCGGTGGCCGTGCCGGCTCGGCGGCGGCGGGGGCGCGGGTGCCGCCACCGCCGCCGCGGAACTGTGCGGCGGCTTCCGGCACCGGCAGCAGGACGGCGGCGAGCAGGGCGAGGGGCGGGAGGACGCGGATGGTGCGGAGCATGGGCGGGAGCCTAGCCCGCCGCGCGCGCTGCGGCCAGCTTCTGCGCCCGGCCTCAGCGGCAATCGTCGCCGCGGAGGGTGTAGCTCTCCACCCGGGCTTCCCGCAGGGTGAAGGTGATGTCGCAGCGCCGCGTCAGCAGCACCGGGCCGGCCAGGGGATAGGGTGCGAAGCGGCCGAAGGGACGCCCGACATAGGGGTCGAGCTGATGCAGGACCTCGCGGCGTTCCTCGTATTGCAGGAAGCGCAGGCCGCCGGCCTCATGCGTGCGGGTCGGCACGCCGAGGGCCTCGACCAGGGCGGCCTCGCTGCTGCCGACGAGCGGGGCGAGGCGGGCCTCGATCCCCGGGCCGGTGGCGCAGCCGGCGAGCAGCAGCAGGGGGAGAAGGCGGCGCATCAGCGGCCCTCCCGCCGCCAGCCGAGGATGGCGAGGCCGAGCACCAGCGGCAGGGCCAGCCAGGGCGGCAGCAGTGGCATGGCGGCGATGCCGGTGACGGTATGGTCGCCGTTGCGGCGCAGGCCGATCCAGCCGCTGCGGGCATCGCCGCCCTGGATATCGCGGCCGGGCGCCGTGCGGCGCAACTCCGGCAGCGCCGGTTCCGCGCCGGTGCCGAGCCAGCGGGCGGCGCCGCCGGTCGCCGCCATGATGGGGGCGAGACGGCCCGGGTCGGCGCGCAGGTCGGCCACTTCCGGCGGATTGGCGGCGGCGGCGGCGGCGAAGGCAGTGCGGCGGCCATCCGAGACCTGCCAGACGCCGGGCTGGTCGGCGGGCAACCGGGCCATGGCATGGCCGCCGGCACCAGCCTCGAGCGGGCGGCGGCGGGCGGTGCCATCGGGCGCGGTGACGGTGATCTCGGGCGGCGGGCCGGGTTCGACGCTGCGCCGCTGGACGGTCATCTGGCCGGCTTCGATGCGGGCGGTCAGGTCTTCCTCCTCCAGCTCGGGTTCGCGCATCAGCCAATGCGCGGCCCGGCGCAGGAGTTCCGCCTGCGGGCCGCCGCCGTCATGGCCGCGCGACCAGAGCCAGATGTGGTCCGAGAGCAGCAGCGCGACGCGGCCGTCGCCGACCCGGTCCAGCACCATCAGCGGGGCGCCGCCGGCGGCTTCCATCACCGTCGCACCGCTGCGGGCATCGGCCCGCATGCTACGGTACCAACGGCCCCAGCTCGCCTCGGATTGCTCGTTGGGATTGGCGCCGGTGAGGCCTTCGGTGACCGGGTGGCGGGCGCCCAGCGCCGTGACGCGGGGGCGGAAGGCGCCTTCCGCCGCGGCGGACTGGCCGGCGCCGGCGACGGGGCGGGCGGGCAGCACGGCGCCGAGCGGCGTGCTGGCCAGGCTGGTCGGGCCGGCGAATTCCGGGCCGACCGAGAGCAGCAGGGCGCCGCCGCCGCGGACGTAGTCGGCGATGTTGCGGAGATAGGCGGGCGGCAGGATGCCGCGATTGGCGAAGCGATCGAAGACCACCAGGTCGAATTCCCGCAGCTTCACCTGGAACAGCTCGCGCACCGGGAAGGCGATCAGCGCCAGCTCGTTCAGCGGGGTCAGGTCGTCCTTCTCCGGCGGGCGGAGGATGGTGAAATGCACCAGGTCCACGCCGGGATCGGCCTTCAGCAGGCGGCGCCAGGTGCGCTCCCCGGCATGCGGCTCGCCGCTGACCAGCAGGACGCGGAGGCGGTCCCGCACGCCGGTGATGGTGACGACGGCGCGGTTGTTGAGCTCGGAGACCTCGCCGGGCCGGGCCTCGGCGGCGAGCTCGACCACGGTGGGGCCGCCGCGCTCGATGGGTATGGCGATGCGGTGCTCGCGGCCGACCGGCACGCTCTCGATCCGGGGCGGCGCGCCGTCGCGGCGGATGGACAGGCGGGCGGCGCCGCCACCGTTCGCGCCGAGATCGTCGATGGCGACACGCAGCTCGACCGACCGGCCGACGATGCCGAAGCCGGGCGCCTCCACGACGCGGAGCCGCCGGTCGGTCTCGCCGGGGCTGCCGGGCAGCAGGGTATGGAAGGGCGCGGCGATGGGGGCCTGGGCGGGGACGTCGTGCACCTGGCCATCGGTCAGGGCGATGACGCCGGCCAGGCGGGCGCGGGGGATCTCGGCCAGGGCGCGTTCGGTGGCGGTGAAGAGGCGGGTGCCCTGGTTGCCGCCTTCGGGCACCTCGATGGTGCGGAGCTCGAGGTCGGAGAGCCGGGCGGCGCGGGCCTCGATCGCGGCGCGGGCGGCGTCGAGCTGCGCGGTGCGGGTGCCGATGCGGGCGCTGTCGCTGCGGTCCACCACCAGCAGGGCGATGTCGGGGCGGGTTTCGCGGGTTTCCTCTACCAGCCGGGGATTGGCCAGCGCCAGCAGCAGCAGGGCGAAGACCAGCAGGCGCAGCGTGGCGCCGCGGGCGCGGCGAAGGAAGGCGGGCACCAGCGCCAGCACCGCGACGACGCCCAACGCGGTGATCAGCCAGAGCGGCAGGACCGGGGCGAAGTCGATTCCCGAAAGGGCCTGGGTCATCAGTTGCCCAGCCTTTCCAGGATGGCGGGGACATGGACCTGGTCGCCCTTGTAGTTGCCGGTGAGGGCGTACATCACGAGGTTCATCCCGAAACGATAGGCGAGCGTCCGTTGCCGCGTGCCGCCGGGGATGGCGGCGAAGGGATTCTGGCCGCGGGCATCGACCGCCCAGGCACTGGCCCAGTCATGCCCGCCGATGATGACGGGCGAGACGCTGTCGTTGGCCCGGTCCTGGTCGCGCGCCACCCAGACCTGGCCGCCGGCGAAGCGGCCGGGCAGTTCCGGCAGCAGGTAGAAGGACCGCTTGAGCACATGGTCCTCGCCGATCGGCGCCAGCGGCGGGATGGCGAGGTCGCGCGTCACCCGGCGCAGCGCGGCGCGGGCGCCGGGGGCGAAGCCCTCGCCCGAGCCCTCGTCGCGGGTATCGAACAGGATGATCCCGCCGTTGCGCATGAAGCTGTTCAGCGCGGCGACGGTCTGGGTATCCGGCTGCGGCGCCTCGCCGGTGACGACCCAGTAGAGCAGCGGGAACAGCGACAGGTCGTCGGTGCCGGGGGTGACGGCGGCGGGGTCGGCCAGGGCAGCGGCGGAGCGGCGGTTGATGAAGTCGGAGAGGCCGACGAGGCCCATGCGCTGGGTCTCGTCCAGGCCGGCATCGCCGGTGCTGACATAGGCGAGGCGGGTGGCCAGGGCCGGGTCGGCAGGTGCCTGGGCCGCGGCGGGCTGCACCACCAGCAGCAGCGCCAGGACCGCGAAGGCTGGACGCAGCAGGCCGCGCAGCCTGAGGCCGATCAGCAGGTCGGCGGCCAGCAGCAGCAGCGCGCCGGCCAGCAGCCAGGGGCCGAGGTCGCGCTCGGCCGGGACGCCGCCGATGGCCAGCATCGTGGTGCCGGCCGGCGGCGGGGGTGCCGCCCGCAGCGCCGCGATGGCGCCGCCGAGGTTCAACGCCCGGCGATAGGCCAGCGCGGCCGGATCCTGGCCCGGCGTGCCGTACCAGCCGGGCGGATGGCGTGGGGAGGGCAGGATCGTCTCGATCTGCGCCGCCGGGACCGCGGCGGCGGCGGGCGGGGCGGGGCCGAGGCGGCCGAAGCCATCCAGCGTCTCGAGCGGCGCCAGCGGCGCCTCGCCCTCCGCCCCGGCGATGCCGGCGGAGAGCGCCACGATCCGCCGCAGCATCTGCACGAAGAGGCCGGAGAGCGGCAGGTTCGACCATTCGGCATTGGCGGTGACATGGAACAGCACGACCCGCCCCTGGCCACGGGCCTCGGCGGTGACCAGCGGGGTGCCGTCGGTCAGCCGGGCCCAGGTGCGTTCGGTGAGGCGGGGGGAGGGCTCGGCCAGCACCTGGCGCTCGACGGTGACCTCGGCCGGGACGGCGAGGCCGGCGAAGGGCGAGGTTTCCGGGAAGGGGGCGAGGTGCTGCGGCTGTTCCCACGAGAGCGAGCCGCCGAGCTGGCGTTCGGCCCGCAGCGGCACCGGCAGCAGGGTATCGGCATGCTCGGCGATGCGGGGGCCGGCGAAGCGGATGAGCGTGCCGCCGCGCTCCACCCAGCGGGTGAGCTGCTCGCGTTCGGCACCTTCCGCCACCGGGCGGTCGGCCAGGGCGAGGACGGCGATGGGGCGCGCCAGCAGGCGGTCGAGCGGGCCGCGGCGCAGCTCGGTGAAGGGGCCGAGGGCGCGGTCGAGGTAGAAGAGATCGCCGATCAGCGGTGCGTCGGCACTCTCCTCGATCCCCGGCAGCAGGCCGACCGGGCGGCGGCGGAAGCGCTCGTCCAGCAGGACGGTGCTGCCGGCGCCGGTCTCGTTCTCCAGCTCCAGCCGGACCACCTGATTGCGGATCTCGATGGGGAGTTCGAGGGCGGCCTCGCCCTGGGTGGCGCCGGCGGGGATGGCGATGGCGGCGCGGGCCAGGGCACGGCCATCGCCGGTGCGGGCCAGGACGGCGGCCTCGGTCGCCACCGGCAGCGGCAGTTGCTGGAGCTTGAGGCGGAGGCGATCGGCTTCTGCCACCGGCGGCGGCAGGAGCCGCACCGCTCGCGCTTCCGTCCGCGCCAGGGTCAGCGGGCCGGCGGCGGCCAGCGCGGCCTGCAACGGGCCGGCCGATTCTGCCGCATGTTCGATGCCGTCGCTGACCAGCAGGCTGGCGAAGCCGCCCGGATTGGCGCCGCGCCAGGCCTGCAGGGCGGCCAGGGCGGCGGCGTGGTCCGGTGCCCAGGGCTTGGGACGCAGGGCGGCGAGGCGGGAGCGGAGGTCCTCGGCCGGCATCGGGCCGAGGACCCGGGGCGGCTCGGCGGTCTCGGAGGGGGCGGTGGCGAGCAGGGCGGCGCGGCGGCCCTCGCGCCCGGCGCGTTCCAGCGCGCCGGTGGCGGCAGCCATGCGGGCGGGCCAGTCGGGGCCGGCGGCCCAGCCGTCGTCGACCACCAGCAGCAGCGGGCCTTCGCCGCCGGCGCTGGCACCGGGGCCGAGCACGGGCTGGGCCAAACCGAAGATGAGCAGGGCGGCGGCCACCATCCGCAGCAGCAGCAGCCACCAGGGGGTGCGGGAGGGGGTTTCCTCGGAGACCGGGAGGTTGCGCAGCAGGCGCAGCGCGGGGAAGGCGATGCGGCGCGGCGCCGGCGGGGTGACCCGGAGCAGCCACCACAGCACCGGCAGGGCCGGCAGCGCTAGCAACAGCCAGGGGGCGGCAAAGGCGATGGGTCCGAGGCTCAGCATGGGGATCTCATGGGGCGGGCCTCTGCGTCACATCGACCATCTGGTGCCCCTTCAGTCCGGTGCGAGGGCCTGCCACAAAGCCAGCAAGGCCTGTGCCGCCGGTTGGTCGGTCCGGTGGGTCAGGAAGCCCCAGCCGGCGGCGGCGGCGATGGCGGCGACCCCGGCCCGGTGCTGCTGCAGCCTTTCGGCATAAAGGCCCCGCACCGCCTCGACCCGCGGCACCAGGACCGCGGCATCGCCGGCCCATTCGAACAGGACGCGGCCGCTATAGGCGCGGTTGCTCTCGCCCAGGGTTTCTTCCTCGGGGTCGAGCACCTGGAGGATATGGCCCCGCACCGGGCGGGCCGCCAGGGCGGCGATGGCCTGATGGATCTCCTCCAGCGGCGCCAGGAAGTCGCCGATCAGCACGGCACGGGCATGGCGGGGCAGGCTGGGGTCGTTGGGCGGCAGCGAGCGCGACTTGCTGACGGCGGTGACGGTCTCGACCAGGGAGGTGAGGCCGGCGCGGCCGGCATGGCTGCGGCCGGAGCCGCCGATCAGCCGCACCCGCTCCCCGCCGCGCAACACCAGCGAGGCGAGGGCGGCCAGCAGCAGGTCGGCGCGTTCCCGCTTGGAGGGCCGCTCCGGCGAGGCGGTCCATTCCATCGAGCGGGAGGCGTCGGACCAGAGGGCCACGGTCTGGGCCGCTTCCCATTCGGTTTCCCGGATGAAGAGGCGGTCCGACTTGGCGCTCTGCCGCCAGTCGATGCGGGTCGCGCTGTCGCCGGCCAGGAAGGGACGGAATTGCCAGAAGGAATCGCCCTGGCCGGCGCGGCGGCGGCCATGGACGCCCTGCAGGACCGTCGCGGCCACCCGGTCGGCGGCGACGACGAGGGGCGGCAGGCGGGCGCCGAGGGCTTCGGCGCGGAGGGTCCGCGCCGCGGTCAGGCGATCTGGCCCTTCAGGGTGGCGATGACATCGGCCAGCGCCACGCCATCGGCGCGGGCGGAGAAGGTCAGGGCCATGCGGTGGCGCAGCACCGGCTCGGCCAGGGCCAGCACATCCTCGACCGAGGGGGCGAGGCGGCCGTCCAGCACGGCGCGGGCGCGGGTCGCCAGCATCAGCGCCTGGGCGGCGCGCGGGCCGGGGCCCCAGGCGAGCTGGCGGCGGATGGACTCGATCGGGGAGGTTTCCGGCCGGGCGCCGCGGACCAACTTCATGATGGCATCCAGCACGCTCTCGCCGACCGGGATGCGGCGGATGAGGGCCTGGGCGGCCATCAGCTCGGCCCCGTTCAGGGCCTGGATGGGCCGGGCCTCCCGCGCGCCGGTGGTCGCCAGCAGCATGGCGCGCTCGGCGGCCTCGTCCGGGTAGCCGACCTCGACCTCCAGCAGGAAGCGGTCGAGCTGGGCCTCCGGCAGGGGGTAGGTGCCCTCCTGCTCGATCGGGTTCTGCGTCGCCAGGACATGGAACGGGCCGGGCAGCGGATGGACCTGGCCGGCGACGGCGACGCGATGTTCCTGCATGGCCTGGAGCAGGGCGGATTGGGTGCGCGGGCTGGCGCGGTTGATCTCGTCGGCCATCAGCAGCTGGCAGAAGACCGGGCCGGGCAGGAAGCGGAAGGCGCGCTTGCCGCGGCCATCCTCGCCCGGCGCTTCCTCCAGCACCTCGGAGCCGATGATATCCGCCGGCATCAAGTCCGGGGTGAATTGCACCCGCTTGGCATCAAGGCCGAGCACCGCGCCGAGGGTCTCGACCAACTTGGTCTTGCCGAGACCGGGGACGCCGACCAGCAGGGCATGGCCGCCGGAGAGCAAGGTGATGAGCGTGTGCTCGACCACCGCTTCCTGGCCGAAGATTACATTGCCGACAGAATTGCGGACCTGCCGCAGCCGATCACCAAGTTGCTCGACCTCGGCAACCATGGCCGAAGGGTCATTATTGCTCAATGCTGCGTCCGCCACTTCAATCATCCCAGGCATGATCCCTATATGGCTTTCGGCGCATCGATGACGAGATGGCTCACCGCCCATCCGCGGCGAGGCGCACCCGGCGACATTATCCGGGAAGATGTTTGGGCCAGCCTATGGCGTCGCAAGGCGTGGACAAAGCAGTGAATGACCTTCGGCAGTGAATGGACCATGGCAGATGTGCGGAATCGGCCAGGCGAAGGGGAGCGCGGCATGCAGGACGGATTGATCGGCCAGACCGCCGTGCACGGATGCGACGGGCGCGCCGGCGTGCCGGCTCGTAGCAAGGCGCGGCCGAGGCCGCAGCCGCAGGACTTCCAGATGCGGATCGACCGCAACGGCACCTGGTACTACCAGGGCAGCGCGATCAACCGGAAGGAGCTGGTCTGCCTGTTCGCCAGCGTCCTGCGACGGGAGCCCGACGGCAGCTACTGGCTGGAGACGCCGGTGGAACGCGGCCGGATCGAGGTGGAGGATGCGCCCTTCGTCGCCGTCGAGATGTGCTGGAAGCACTGCGACTGCGGCGACGGCAAGCCGAGGCAGTGCCTGAGCTTCCGCACCAACCTGGATGAGATCGTGACGGCCAATGCCGAGCATCCGATCCGCATCCATCTCTGCCCGAAGACCCGCGAGCCGCGGCCCTATATCACCGTGCGGCCGGGGCTCGAGGCGAAGATCAACCGGGCGGTCTTCTACGAGCTGGTCGCGCTGGGCGAGACCGAGATGGTGGATGGGCGCGAGATGATGGGCGTGTGGTCGGAAGGGGTCTTCTTCCCCATCGACGAGACCCGGGCCCTGGATACGGCCGCGGAGTGACCGCGGCCTGATCAGCCCCTCGTGACTCCCACCGAGATTATCGACCGGCTGCGCGACCCGGCGGCCATGGCCCTGGCCGGGCCGACCGAGGCCGATGGCGCCGAGGCGCTGCGGCCGGAACGGATGATCGCGGCGGCGGTGCTGGTGCCGATCGTGCTGCATCCGCAGCCCACCATCCTGCTGACCCTGCGCTCCTCCCGCCTTGCCGCGCATGGCGGCCAGGTGAGCTTTCCCGGTGGCCGGATCGAGGCTGGCGAGACGCCTGAGGCGGCAGCGGTGCGGGAAGCGGCGGAAGAAGTCGGGCTCGACCCTCGCCTGCCGGAGCTTCTGGGCCGGCTGCCCGAGCATGCGACCGGGACCGGCTATCGCATCATCCCCGTGGTCGGGTTGGTGCCGGCACCTCTGCTGCTCACCCCCGAACCTGGCGAGGTCGAGGAGCCCTTCGAGATCCCGCTGTCGCTGATCCTCGACCCGGAAGCGCCGATGCGGCGGCACGGCGAATGGAAGGGGCAGCGCCGGGAATTCTGGGTATGGCCGCATGAACGACACTACATCTGGGGCGCAACCGCGGCGATCCTGGTCAATCTGGCCCGGGTGCTGCGCGGCTGATCCGATGCGTCGGACCCTGGAGGTGCCTTGGCCTATCTGCTCGAATTCCTGCTGTTCCTGTCGCCCTTTGCCGTCTTCGCGCTCTGGCAGCGCTTGAATCCCGGCCGGGAGGTGGCCGGCGCCGTGGTCTGGCTGCTGCTGGCCGGGGTCGGCTGCGGCATTGCCGGGGCGGTCTGGTATGCCCGGTCGGTCCGGATCGAGGCCGGAGCGATCTATGTGCCGGCGCATGTGGGGCCGGATGGCCGGGTGGTGCCTGGGCATACGGTGCCGCCGAAGTGAGCGACGACCCGCCGGTGGCGCGGATCGCCCCGCCCGCTGTCCTGCTGCAGGGTGCGCCGGCAGCGGTGCTGGCGGCGCTGCCCGGGGCGCGGGCGGTCGGCGGCGCGGTGCGGGATGCGCTGGCGGGCCTGGCGCTGCATGACGTCGACGTGGCGGCGCCGCTGCCGCCCGAGGAGATCGCCCGGCGCCTGACGGCGGCGGGGCTGAAGGTCTTCGAGACCGGCCTGGCGCATGGCACCGTGACCGCCGTGCTGGCGCATGAGCCGGTCGAGGTGACGAGCCTGCGCCGGGATCTCGTCACCGATGGCCGCCATGCCGAGGTCGCCTGGACCGAGGATTGGCGGGAGGATGCGGCCCGGCGCGACTTCACCATCAATGCGATGTCGCTCTCGGCCGCGGGCGAGCTCTGGGATTATTTCGGCGGAAGGGCGGATCTGGCGGCCGGGAAGGTCCGATTCGTCGGCGAGCCGGCAATTCGGCTACAGGAAGATTATCTTAGGGCGCTGCGATTTTTCCGCTTCCAGGCGCGCTATGGCCGGGGCGCGCCGGATCCCGCTTCGGTGGCGGCGATCCGGGATGCGGTGCCGGGGCTGGCGCGGCTTTCGATCGAGCGGGTCTGGATGGAGCTGAAGCGGTTGCTGGCGGCACCCGACCCGGGCGCGGCGCTGGCGCTGATGGCCGAGACCGGCGTGCTGGACGCGGTGCTGCCGGAAGGGGTGGCATTGCCGCGGCTGCGGCCGGAGGTGCCGGCCGATCCGGTGCTGCGCCTCGCGGTGCTGCTGCCGCTGGCGGTGGATGCGATGGCCCTGGCGCGGCGGCTGAAGCTTTCCGGCGAGGAGGCGGAGCGGCTGCGGGTCATCCGCAGGATCGAGGGCGCGCCTCCGGCTGGCCTCGGCCTCCGCGCCTGGCGGGCCGTCGTCCGCCAGCGCTCCCGGCTGGTGGCGCCGGAGGAGCCGCTCTGGGTGGCCGAGGCGGAATGCGGCGGCGAGGGCTGGACGGCGCTGCGCGCCAGGGTGGGCGCCGAGCCGGCGGTGGAATTCCCGCTGCTGGGCCGGGATGCCATCGCGGCCGGGATCCCGCCGGGGCCGGCGATCGGCCGGTTGCTGGATGCGGTGCGGGACTGGTGGATCGGCACCGACTGTACTGCGGATCATGCGGCCTGCCTCGGCCGGCTGCGGGAATTGGCCGGCGCCAGCCCATCCGGCTAAACCCGCCGCATGGCCATCGACCCTGTCTCCTCCCGCATCCTCGTCACCCGGCTGGCGCGCGACTACCTCGCCCGGCACCGCCGCGGCATTGCGCTCGCGGTGGTCTGCACCCTGGCGCTGGCGGGGCTGACGGCGCTCTACCCCATCGTCATCCAGCAGGGCTTCGACCGCTTCTCGGCGGGCGATACCTCGATCGCCTGGCTGATCCCGCCGGTCATCATCGTCGTCACCTGCCTGAAGGCGCTGGCGCAATACGGCCAGGCGGTCGCGGTGCAGGCGGTGGTGCTGCGGGTGATCGAGGGCATCCAAGGCGACCTGTTCCAGGCGCTGACCCGGGCCGACCTCGCCAGCATGACGCGGGATGCCCCGGCCCGGCATGCCAGCCGCTTCACGGTCGATGCCTCCGCCATCCGGGAGGCGCTGACCAAGTCGATCAACGGCGCGGCGGATGTGCTGACGGTGGTGGGGCTGATCGCCTCGATGGTCTGGCTCGACTGGCAGATGTCGCTGATCGCGGCGGTGCTCTACCCCATCGCCATCGTGCCCATCCTCAAGCTCGGCAAGCGCATCCGCCGCGCCTCGGGCGGCATGCAGGAACGGATGGGCCAGACCGCGGCCGAGCTGACCGAGAGCTTCGGCGCGGCGCGGGTCGTGCGCGCCTATCGGCTGGAGGCGCAGGAGGAAGCCCGCGCCGGGCGGACCTTCGCGCAATTGCGGGAGGCGCTTTTCGGCATCGCCCGGACGCGGGCCAGCCTCGACCCGATGCTGGAGGCGCTGGGCGGCATCGCCGTCGCCGGGGTGCTTGCCTTCGTCGGCTGGCGGGTGGCGCAGGGGCAGGGGACGGTCGGCGAGTTCACCGGCTTCGTCGCGGCGCTGCTGATCGCCTCCCGCCCGGTGCGGGCGCTGGGCTCGCTGAACGCCGCCCTGCAGGAGGGGCTGGCCGGGCTGTCGCGGGTCTTCGCGGTGATGGATACGCCGCGGCGGGTGCTGGATGCGCCGGGGGCGCAGCTGCTGCCGGCCGGGCGGGGCCGCGTCGAATTCGCCGATGTCGGCTTCCACTACGAGGGGACTGCCGAGGCGGCGCTGGAAGGGCTCAGCTTCACCGCCGAGCCGGGCGAGACGGTGGCGCTGGTCGGGCCCTCCGGGGCGGGCAAGTCCACGGCGCTGGCGCTGGTGCCGCGGCTGCACGACGCGACCGCGGGCGCGGTGCGGATGGATGGCGCCGACCTGCGCGGCGTGACCCTCGCCAGCCTGCGCGATGCCATCGCCTATGTCGGCCAGGATGCGGTGATGTTCGACGACACCGTCTTCGCCAATATCGCCTGCGGCCGGCCGGGCGCGACTCAGGCGCAGGTCGAGGATGCGGCGCGGGCGGCGGCCGCGCATGACTTCATCGCCGCGCTGCCGCAGGGCTATGCGACGCCGCTCGGCCCGGCCGGCGGGCGGCTTTCCGGCGGGCAGAAGCAGCGGGTGGCGCTGGCCCGGGCGCTGCTGCGGGACCCCCGGGTGCTGCTACTGGACGAGGCGACGAGCGCGCTGGATGCCGAGAACGAGGCGCTGGTCCAGGCCGCGCTGGCCCGGCTGCGGCAGGGACGGACCACCCTGGTTATTGCCCATCGGCTGGCGACGGTCCGGGATGCCGACCGGATCGTAGTGATGCAGGCCGGCCGCGCGGTGGAACAGGGGACCCATGCGGCGCTGATGGCCCAGGATGGCCTCTATGCCCGGCTGGTCCGGACCCAGTTCGGCACGCCCGAGCCGCAACCCGCGGCGTGAGGCGGCCCTATCCGGCGGGTCTTGCCGGGCGCAGCAGCAGCCCGCCGAGGGCGATGAGCAGGGCGCCGGCCAGGGCCTCCAGCGGCGGCAGCCGGGCAAACAGGATGGCGTCCATCGCCAGGGCGAAGACCAGCCGGGAATAGTGCCAGGGGGCGATGGCCGAGACCTCCGCCCGCTGCACCGCGGCCGAGAGCGCGGCCAGGGCCGCCGTCTGCACCGCGGTGAAGACCAGCACCAGCGCCAGCACCGGCCAGGAGGGCCAGCGCCAGACCACCAGCGCGGGCAGCGCCAGCAGCACCACGCCGGCGAGGGCCCCCTGGACCAGGGCGTCGTTGGCATCCGCCACGCCGCGCAGCCGGCGGACCAGGACCTGATAGAGCGCATAGGAGAGCGCCGCGGCGATCGGCACCAGGGAGGGCCAGCCAAACAGGCTGCCGCCCGGCCGCAGCATCACCAGCATGCCGGCGAAGCCCAGACCGACTGCCAGCCAGCGCCGCGGCGGGACCGCCTCCCGCAGCAGCAGGGCGCCGCAGGCGGTGAGGATGATGGGGCCGGAAAAGCCCAGCGCCGAGGCCTCCGTCACCGGCAGCAGCGCATAGCCGAAGACGCTGATGGTGGTGGAGGCGATCAGCGCCAGGGCGGCCAGGCGCTGGTCCCAGGCGCGGGGTGGGGCCGCGGCATGGGCCCAGGCGGCGGCCGGGGCCGGCAGGCGCCACGAAAGGCCGGCGGCGGCGGCGAGCACCAGGGCGCTGCGGAGGAAGGTGATTTCCAGCGGATCGAGCTCGGCGGCCAGCAACTTCGCCAGGGCATAGCCGATGGCATAGAGCAGGTTGCAGAGCAGGGCGAAGAGAATGGCGGTGGTCATGAGCCCTGCGATGCGCTTCCTGTGGAGACCAGGGCGCGCCGGCCGGGGGCGCCTGTCAAGCCGGGGTACGAATGATATGGCATGGGTCTGGCTGGCGATCGCCGGCAGCCTGGAGATCGTCTGGGCGGTGCTGCTGAAATACACCGAGGGCTTCACCCGGATCTGGCCCAGCCTGGCGACGGTTTCCGCCATGGCGGTCAGCTTCTACTGCATGTCCCGGGCGCTGCAGTTGCTGCCGATGGGCACGGTCTATGCGATCTGGGTCGGCATCGGCGCGGCCGGCACCGCCATCTGGGGCATGGCGGTGGAAGGCGATCCGGCGACCGGGGCGCGCATCCTCTGCCTGTCCCTGATCCTGGCCGGAGTCGCGGGCCTGAAGCTTTCAAGCTAGGCCGGGCGGGGAACCCTGGGGGGTCTGACGTCGCTCACCTGAGGCCTTTCCAGATTGCGATGGCCGCCGCGCTGGCGACCAGAAGCTTGTACAGAAAGTCGGCAACAGGCTGCAGGCGCTGCGCCAGCGGCCGGCGGGGCGGGTCGGAGGAGGGTGAATCGGCCATGAGAAAAGGATAACATTCCTAGTCTCCGGCATGCGAGTCTTCCTTCGGCGACCCCGTGCAATTGACGCTATGCCGCAGGGCACAATAAAAACCCCCGCAGACGAGGCGCGCTGCAGCCGAAGCGGCGCCCGCACCCCCGGAGTGGATCACCCTATGTCCATCATGAAGGACAATCGCGAGGCGACCATGGCCGGCCGCCGGTCGGATGGCTCGGCCGTGAAACGGCCGCTTTCCCCGCACCTGCAAGTCTACGACATGATGCAGCTGACCAGCGCCCTGTCGATCGCGGGGCGCATCACCGGCGTCGCCTGGTCCTTCGGCGTGGTGCTGCTGGTCTGGTGGCTGGTCGCCGCCGCCGCCGGGCCGGAAGCCTTTGCCCGGGTGCAGTGGTTCATGTCGTCCTGGCTCGGCCTGCTGGGCCTGTTCGGGCTGACCGCGGCGGCCTGGTACCATACGCTGAACGGCCTCCGCCACCTCGGCTGGGACGCGGGCTATGGCTACGACATCCCGACCACCTACCGGACCGGCCGGATGGTGCTGATCGGCACGGCCGTGGCGACGGTGCTCACCTGGCTCATCGCCATCATCTCCTGGGGCTGAGGAACGACATCATGGCCTCCAACGAACATACCGGCGAAGCGACGCTGCGGTCCCCGCTCGGCCGGGTCCGCGGCCTGGGCTCCGCCAAGGGCGGCACGCATCACTGGTGGATGCAGCGCGTCACCTCGATATCGCTGCTGCCGCTGACCATCTGGTTCGCGCTCTCCGCCGCCTCCCTGGCCGGGGAGTCCTACATCGACACCCTGGCCTGGATCGGCCGGCCCTGGAACGCGGTGCTGCTGCTGGCGACCATCGGCCTGACCTTCCACCACATGGCCGCCGGCCTGCAGGTGATCGTGGAAGATTATGCGAACAAGGAATGGGCCAAGATGGGTGGCATTCTCGCAATCAAGGCCATCTGTGTGGTGCTGGCGCTCGCCTCGGCGCTCGCGGTCCTCAAGATCGCGGTCTGACGGGTGCCCCTGGATATGAACGGATCGATGCGATGAATGCGATCACCATGCCGTCCCGCGGTGCCTACCGGATCGTGGATCATACCTATGACGTCGTCGTCGTCGGCGCCGGCGGGGCCGGGCTGCGCGCCACCTTCGGGATGGGCGCCTCCGGCCTGAAGACGGCCTGCATCACCAAGGTCTTCCCGACCCGGTCGCATACCGTCGCGGCCCAGGGCGGCGTCGGCGCCGCGCTCGGCAACATGGGCGAGGATGACTGGCGCTGGCACATGTACGACACCGTGAAGGGGTCGGACTGGCTGGGCGACCAGGACGCCATCGAATACATGTGCCGCGAAGCGATCCCGGCGATCATCGAGCTGGAGCACTACGGCGTGCCCTTCAGCCGCACCGAGGACGGCCGCATCTACCAGCGGCCCTTCGGCGGCCACATGCAGGACTACGGCAAGACCCCGGCCATGCGCGCCTGCGCCGCGGCCGACCGTACCGGCCATGCCATCCTGCACACGCTCTTTCAGCAGTCGCTTAAGCACAACTGCGAATTCTTCGTCGAGTACATCGCCCTCGACCTCATCATGGATGAGGAAGGCGTCTGCCGCGGCGTCACCGCCTGGTGCCTCGAGGATGGCTCGATCCATCGCTTCCGCGCGCAGTCCGTGGTGCTGGCGACCGGCGGCTATGGCCGGGCCTATTTCTCCTGCACCTCGGCCCATACCTGCACCGGCGATGGTGGCGGCATGGTGCTGCGCGCCGGCCTGCCGCTGCAGGACAACGAGTTCGTGCAGTTCCACCCGACCGGCATCTATGGCTCCGGCTGCCTGGTGACGGAGGGTGCCCGCGGTGAGGGCGGCTACCTGACGAATTCCGAGGGTGAGCGCTTCATGGAGCGCTATGCCCCGACCGCGAAGGACCTCGCCTCGCGCGACGTCGTCTCCCGCGCGATGAGCATGGAGATCCGCGAGGGCCGGGGCGTCGGGCCGCAGAAGGACCATATCCACCTGCACCTGGAACACCTTGGCGCCGACCTGCTGCATGAGCGGCTGCCGGGCATTTCCGAGACGGCGAAGATCTTCGCCGGCGTGGACGTGACCAAGGAGCCGATCCCGATGTTGCCCACCGTCCATTACAACATGGGCGGCATCCCGACGAACATCCACACCGAGGTGCTGCACCCGACGGCGCAGGACCAGGACCGCACGGTCCAGGGGCTGATGGCGGTGGGCGAGGCGGCCTGCGTCTCGGTGCATGGCGCCAACCGGCTCGGCACCAACTCGCTGCTCGACCTGGTCGTCTTCGGCCGCGCCGCGGCGCATCGGGCGGCGGAGACGCTGAAGCCCGGTGCCTCGCAGCCGCCGCTGCCGGCCGGCGCCGGGGAGAAGTCGCTGGACCGCTTCGACCGCGTCCGCAACGCCAAGGGCAGCACCTCTGTCGCCGACCTGCGTGGCAACATGCAGCGCACAATGCAGACCCATGCCGCGGTGTTCCGCACCTCGGACCTGCTGCGCGAGGGTGTGGAGAAGATGAAGAAGGTGCAGGCCGGCTACGGCGATATCCGTATCGCCGACCGCAGCCTGATCTGGAACAGCGACCTGGTCGAGGCGCTGGAACTGGACAACCTCATCGGCAATGCCATCACCACCATCGTCGGCGCCGATGCCCGGCATGAGAGCCGTGGCGCGCATAGCCACGAGGATCATCCGGAGCGCGACGACCAGAACTGGATGAAGCACACGCTGGCCTGGGTCGGCGAGAATGGCGACGTCAAGCTCGACTACCGCGACGTGAAGATGCGGACCCTGACGAACGAGGTCCAGGTCTTCCCGCCCAAGGCGCGCGTGTATTAGCCGCGGCTTTCGTCCGAACGAGAATGTTGTCTTAGCGCGGGCCCGACCGGGCCCGCTTGGGGAAGCCGCAGATGGCCACCTTCACGCTACCGAAGAATTCCACCATCCAGCCGGGCAAGACCTTCAAGGCCGAAGCCGGCGCGACCAACGTCAAATCCTTCAAGATCTACCGCTGGGATCCGGATAGCGGCGAGAATCCGCGGACGGATACCTATGAGATCGATCTCGACAAGTGCGGGCCGATGGTCCTCGACGCGCTCATCAAGATCAAGAATGAGGTCGACACCACGCTGACCTTCCGGCGGTCCTGCCGCGAGGGCATCTGCGGCTCCTGCTCGATGAACATCGACGGGCTGAATACCCTGGCCTGCCTCAAGCCGATCGAGGATTCGGTCGGTTCGGTGAAGATCCATCCGCTGCCGCACCTGCCGGTGGTGAAGGACCTCGTGCCCGACCTGTCGCAGCTCTATGCCCAGCTCCGCAGCGTCGAGCCCTGGCTGAAGTCCGAGACGCCGCCGCCGCCGGATGCCGAGCGCCGGCAGTCGAAGGAGGAACGGGCGCAGCTCGACGGCCTCTGGGAATGCATCCTCTGCTTCTGCTGCTCCACCGCCTGCCCCTCCTACTGGTGGAACGGCGATCGCTACCTCGGGCCGGCGGTGCTGCTGCAAGCCTATCGCTGGATCGCCGATAGCCGCGACGAGGCGACCGGCGAGCGGCTGGACAACCTCGAGGATCCGTTCCGGCTGTATCGCTGCCACACCATCATGAATTGCTCGCGCACCTGCCCGAAGGGCCTCAACCCGGCGGCGGCGATCGGCAAGATCAAGCAGATGATGGTCGAGCGCCAATCCTGAAGTGATGTAGGCTCCCGGGCAAAAGCCCGGGAGCGTTCAATGTTGCGAAAGACCATGCTGGCGGCCTGCGTCCTCTGGGCGCCGGCCGTTGCCGCCCAAACGCTGACCCTCGGCAATGCCGCCGTGGTCACCACCATCGATCCGCACTACCACAACCTCGGCCCCAACAATGCGCTGGGGATGCATATCTTCGACCGGCTGGTGGACCGGGACGGGGTGGCGCGGCCTTATGCCTCGCTGGCCGAGAGCTATAGGGCGATCAGCGATACTCTCTGGGAATTCAAGCTGCGCCGGGGCGTCACCTGGCACGACGGCAAGCCCTTCACCGCGGACGACGTCGTCTTCACCTTCGGCCGAGTGCCGGATGTGCCCAATAGCCCCGGCGGCTTCGGCGGCTTCCTGCGGTCCATCGAGCGAAATGAAGTCGTCGATAGCCATACAATCCGTATCCATACCCGCCAGCCGCATCCGCTGCTGCCGCTCGACCTCGCCTCGGTCAGCATCATCGCCCGGCATGCGGCGGAAGGCGCCTCGACCGAGGAGTTCAACGGTGGCCGCGCCGGTATCGGCACCGGCCCCTATCGCCTCGCCGCCTGGCGGTCAGGCGACCGGGTCGAGCTGGTGCGGAACGAGAATTACTGGGGGCCGAAGGAGCCCTGGGCGCGGGTCAATGTCCGCTTCCTGCTGAACGACGGCGCGCGGACAGCGGCGCTGCTGGCCGGCGACGTCGACCTGATCGAGCAGATCCCGACCAGCGACCTGGCGCGGCTGCGGCGCGACCCGAAGCTGGTGGTGACCGATATCCCGAGCGTGCGGACGGTCTTCCTCTCGCCGGACTACTCGCGCCCGGGACCCTCGCCGCTGGTCACCGACAATGCCGGCGCGCCGCTGCCGCAGAATCCCTTCCTCGACGTGCGGGTGCGGCGTGCGCTGTCGATGGCGATCAACCGCGATGCCTTGGTGGAGCGGGTGATGGAGGGCGCGGCCGAGGCCACCGCCCAATGGCTGCCGCGCGGCGCCTTCGGCTTCAACCCCGAGGTGAAGCCGGCCGGTTTCGACCCGGAGGGCGCGAAGCGGCTGCTGACCGAGGCCGGCTTCCCCGAGGGCTTCCGCCTGACCCTGGCGACCCCGAACGACCGCTGGCCGAACGACAGCCGGTTGTCCCAGGCGGTGGCGCAGATGTGGACGCGGATCGGCGTGCGGACGCAGGTCGATGCCATGCCCTTCGCCGCCTTCGTGCCGCGCCGCTCGCGCCAGGATCATGCGATGCAACTGGGTGCCTGGGGCAGCTCGAGCGGGGAGGGATCGAATTATCTCCTGGCGATCGTCTCGACCTACGACCGGCAGAAGCTGACCGGGGCCTCCAACATGACGCGGCATTCGGACCCGCGCTTCGATGCGCTGCTGGTCCGCGGCGCGTCGACGATGGATGATGCGGCGCGCGAGGCGGTCTGGCGGGAGGCGGTGGCGCTCTATGCCACGGAGGTGCCGATGATCCAGCTCGTGCAATACGTGAATACCTGGGCGCATCGGCGCGGCCTGACGCATGAGCCGCGGATGGATGAGCGCACCATCGCCATGGGCGTGCGTCCGGCGCCCTGATCAGGCCATGCCGGGATTGGCGGCACGGCACTGCGTCTCGAAACCATCCGAGATGAATTCCGGCCGCTTGTAGAGGCCCTTCAGCCAACTTGCGAGCATGCAGAGCTCCTCCAGCCGCAGGACCTCGTCGAGGGTGCCTGCGGGAAAGCGGATCTCGAAGCTCTGGTCGATGAAGCCGAGGACTTCCTCGACCTGTTCCATGCCGAGGCCGAGCTCGTTTTCCAACGCCGCGTGGCGGGTGAGCTTGGCCTCGTCGATGCCGTATTCGTCGCGGATGACCTTCACGATCCAGCGGAACATGGTCATCCAGTTCTTCACGTCATCGGTCGGTCTGGACATGCCTCGATCGATACCCGCTGGCCTGTGGGCGCGGCCCTGACCGCAGCCCGCAGACCATAAGCGGGGAATGGCGAAGAAAGCGTTGATAACGGCCTTAGCGGACGGGCGCCGCCAGGTTGTTGGGATCGAGGCCGAGGGCGGCGGCGGTCGCCGGATTGACCTGCCCGGTCGCTTGCAGGCCGCGACCCTGCTGGAAGCGCTCGATGGCGGACTGCGTCCCGGCGCCCCAGGCGCCATCGACCGCGCCGCGATAGAAATTCATCGCCCGCAGCCTTCCCTGGATGTTGCGGACGGCGGCCGGGCTCAGCGGATCCGTCGCCAGCGCCGCCGGCGTGCCAGAGGCGGGACCGGCGGTCGGGCCGGCGGCGAGCAGCTCGGAGGGGCCGAGGCCAAGGGTTGCCGCCGTCGCCTGGTTGAGCTGGCCGGAGACCTGCAGGCCGCGGCTCTGCTGGAAGCGCTCCAGCGCCGCCTGGCTATCCGGGCCCCAGACACCGTCGGGACGGCCGGCGTAATTGCCCGCCTGGCGCAGGCGTTCCTGCACCTGGGTCACCGCGGCCGGGGCCAGCGGCTGGGTATAGAGCAGGGACGGCGCCTGCTGTGCCGAAGCCCCGCCCGCCGCCAGCAAGCCCGCAAGAATCAACCCGTGGTACCGCATCGCCTACGCTCCCCTTCTCTCGGAAGCGCAACACCGCAGGACCGATCCGGTTGCCGTTCTGGTTACCGCGCGGCCATTTACGCCACGACCGGTGCAACGGCGCCGAGCATCCAGCGGGCGAGGCCCGTCATCCGCGCATCTTGGTGCATCTGGCCCATGAGCTGCACGCCGACCGGCAGGCCGCCGACCGCCAGCAAGGGCATGGTCACCGCCGGGGCGAAGAGCATGGAGGAGGGGATGTTGAAGACCGCATCCCCGGTCGGGCGCGGCACCAGCGGCTGGCCGGGGAGATCGCCGGCCCAGGCCGGGGCCGGGCCGGGGCAGGCGAGGCTGATGACGGCATCGGCCAGCGGAGCGATGCAGGCGAAGCGGGCCTGGGCCTCCTCCCGCCGGGCCAGGGCGGCGGCATAGTCGGCCGGACGCATGGCCTCGGCCTTGGCGAGGCCGGCCTGGCCGCGGGCGCTGATCCCCTCCGGATTCTGGTCGAGCAGGGCGCGCTGGCCCCAGCGATTTTCCCAGCCGGTGATGGCGCCGGCGATGGCGCGGCCCTCGGCGATGCCCTGCTCGAAGGCTTCGATCAGCGGATGGTCGCGCCGGGTGAGGATGCTGATGCCGGCGGCGCGCAGGCTTTCAAGCAAGGTCTCGAAGGCGGTGCGGCTGGCGGCGTCCAGGATCGGCCAGCCTTCGGATTCCATGAGGATGAGGCGTTCCGGCTTCACCGCGGCCGGCGGCGTGGCGGGGCCCATCAGCCCGGGCCCGCCGCGGTCGCCGCCGCAGCGGGCGGCGATCTCGATGGCGGTCTGCCACATGTCCTCGATGCAGCCGGCATGGACGCCATGGGTGCTCTGGCTGGTCGCCTGCCGCTCGCCACGGTTGATCCCGCCCTGGGTCGGCTTCAGCGCGACATTGCCGCAATAGGCCGCCGGTCGGATGATGGAACCGCCGACCTGGGTGCCGATGGCCGCCGGCACCATCCGCGCACCCACCGCAGCGGCCGAGCCCGAGGAGGAGCCGCCGGGCGTATGGCCGGCATCGAAGGGATTGGTGGTCGGGCCGGGATGGGTGCCGCCGAGCTCCGTGGTGACGGTCTTGCCCAGCACCACCGCGCCGGCCTGGCGCAGCGCCCAGATGGCCGCATTGTCGCGCTTGGGGAAATTGCCCTGGTACCCGGCGCAGCCCATCTGCGTCGGCATGTCGCGGGTTTCCAGCAGGTCCTTGATGCCGATCGGCATGCCGTCGATCGGCGAGAGCGGCCGGCCCTCGCGCCAGCGGGCGGTGCTGGCATCGGCGGCGGCGCGGGCGCCGGACTCGTTGCGGACCACCCAGGCCTGCACCACCGGCTCCCGCGCGGCAATGGTCTCGAGGCAGCGTTCCAGATAGGCGCGGGGGGTATCCCGGCCGGTGGCGAAACCCGGGGTGGCGTCATGCCAGCGCAGCGCCTCGAATTCCCGTGGCGAATAGCCTCCCATCGCGCATCTCCCTGACTGTCGCCGCAGGATCGGGCGCGGCGGCGGCTACCGCAAGATGCCATCCCAGAGCGGCAGGCCGAGCAGGGCCGCCAGGGCGATCATCGCATAGCAGCCGAGGCGGAAGCTCCGCTCGCTGGCCAGGCCGAACATCCGGGTGCCGAGCCAGATGCCGAGGCCATAGACCGGCAGCGCCACCAGGAAGGGCGCGGCCAGCGCCGTGGTCAGCAGGCCGGTCGCCGCATAGGTGAGGCCGGCGAGGATGCCGCCGGCCGCGAGGAACAGGCCGAAGGAGGCGCGCACCGACCGCGCATTGCCCGGCTGCCCCAGCAGATAGGCCATGACCGGCGGACCGCTGACCATGGCGACGCCGCCCAGCAGCCCCGCCACCAGCCCGACGCCGAGCGTCGCCGGCACGAGCGGGCGGCCGCGGAAGCGCCAGCCGGATACCAGCAGGGCGAGCAGGCCGAGGACCGCCGCCGTCACGCCCCAGCGCAGCGCCAGGGGATCGGCCCGCAGCAGGATGGCGGCGCCGAGCGGCGTGCCGACCGCCGCGCCGAGGGCCAGCACGCCGACCTGCGGCCGGTCCGCCAGCTTCCAGGCGGCGGGTGTCAGGACGAGGATGGCCAGGACCTCCACCAGCAGCATCAAGGGCGCTGCGGCGCGTGGCCCGAGTGCGACGGAGGCCAGGGGAACGAAGATCAGCGCCGCGCCGAAGCCGGAGAAGCCCCGCGCCAGGCCACCGGCCAGCGCGGCACCCAGCAGCCACCACAGCGCGAGCGGATCAGGCAGGGCGAAGGCGGGCCAATCGGCGACGAAGTCCATCCGCCGCAGTCTTGCGCGGCCGGTGCCGCGCGTGAAGCACCTCAGGCGGCGCGCAGTCCGGAGGCCGCGGCGGCGGTCTCGCGGCGCAGCACCGCGATCTGCCGTTCCTGCTCGGTGACCGCCTGCTCGATGGTATCGACCGCGCGGCCGAACTGCGCCATCTCGCCCCGCGCCCGGTCGACCGCTGCCGCGGCGGAGGTGGCGCTGGTGGAGATGCGCGTCAGCACGGCGGCACTGGCCTGGGTGGCGGTCCGCTGCGCCTCGATCCCGGCCGCGATGCCCTGGGCGGTCTGCCCGATATCGCTGACGATGGCGCCGATTCCCTGAATGGCCTCGACCGCCGCATCGGTGGTGGTGCGGATCGCCGCAACCTGGGTGCCGATCTCCTCGGTGGCCCTGGCGGTCTGGCTGGCCAGCGCCTTGACCTCGGACGCCACCACGGCGAAGCCCTTGCCGGCCTCGCCGGCCCGTGCGGCCTCGATCGTCGCGTTCAGCGCCAGGAGGTTGGTCTGCGCCGCGATGTCGCCGATCAGCTTCACCACGTCGCCGATCCGCGCCGCGGCCTCCGCCATGCTGCGGATGGTGGCGTCGGTGGCACCGGCGCGCTCGGTCGCCACCTGCGCGACCTGCATGGCCTGGAGGGCCTGCTGCGCCACCTGCTCGACCGAGCCGGCCAATTCCTCGGCGGAACTGGCGACGGCATTGACCTCGGCTGCGGCATCGGCCGAGCCCGAGGTGGCCAGCTCCATCTCCCGCAGGGCGCCCAGGGCGGCACCCGACAGGGCACGCGAGGCGCCGTCCAGCGCGGCCGCATGGGCGCTCATGGTGGTGGCGACGCCGCCGATCGCCGCTTCCACCTGAACGGCGAGGCGCTGCCGCATGGCTGCGCCGTCCCGGCCGATCTGCGCCTCGGCATGCTGCAGCGCCTCCGCCGCCGCCGCGCCGTCGCGCCGCGCCGCGGCCGCACGATCCTCCGAGGCGGCGACGGAGGCGGCGGCGATGCGGCGCAGGGTGGTCACCATCCAGGCCAGCGCCGCCGCCTCGGCGACCAGGATCACCGCATGGATGGCGATGCGGACCGGCACCCCGGCGGCATCGGGAAAGACCGCAAGCGGCAGCAGCAGGCCAAGGCCGAGGTGGTGCACCGCCGTCGCCAGCGTCGCCAGGATGATCGGCCGCATGTCGCAGAAGGCCGACAGCATCGCCAAGCCGGCGAAGTACAGCATGTGCATGTCGCCGCGGTAGGCGGGCGGCACGGCGGCGACCAGCGCCGAGATGGCGCAGACCAGGGCTGCGGCGCCGGTCAGCCGGGTGGCGGGTGCCGCCGCATCGCGCCAGGCGGCCAGCGTCGCCGCCACCGCAGAAACGCCGGCGATCCCGCCGACAAGCCAGGGGCCTTCGCCCGCCAGCAATGCCGCCAGCACGGTGATCGGCAGCAAGGCCCAGAGGCTGGCGACGACGATCCAGGCAGTCATGCGTTGCAG
This sequence comes from Belnapia sp. AC561, assembly GCF_979252845.1. NCBI lineage: Bacteria > Pseudomonadati > Pseudomonadota > Alphaproteobacteria > Acetobacterales > Roseomonadaceae > Belnapia > Belnapia sp. AC561. The sequence continues at coordinate 210,129 of NZ_CEEDBP010000005.1, read as the reverse complement.
CGGCAGCAGGTCCATCGGGGCGATCCTATTCGGCAGGCCGGGCGCAATCCGCGCCGGTCGGGAGGGAGACCAGCAGGGCGGCCCCGAGCGTGGCGCGCAGCCCGGCGACGCCGCTGGCCGGCGCCTCCGGCAGCCGATCGAGCAGCAGGATGGTCAGCGGCCAGGCGGTGGCGACGCGCCTGATCCGCCAATCCGCCGGCAAGGAAGTCTCGACCGGCGTATCCTGGGCCGAAGCATTGGGCCCCTGCACCGGCTGGTCGGGCAGGAGGATCGCATAGACCGCAAGCCCGGCCCGCGGCCGCAAGGCCTCCACGGCCAGGGCCGCGGTCATGCCCAGCAGGAGCAGGCCGGCAGGCAGCAGGTCGCGCGGCAGCAGGGTGGCTCGGGGGAGGGTGGGGTGGCGGGAACGGCGCATCGAATACTCGGCTTCGACGCCAGGCTATAGCGGGGCCGGAGTTACCGGAGTGTGAGCCCCGGGGGTGCGACCCGGGGGTGCGACCCGGCCCGTGCCTCGCCCGGCGGGGATCCCGAATTACCCGCTGCCCGCTTCCCTCGGCCCCCCTTCGCCCCGATAGTGCGGCCGGCAAACGGGAGGCTCAATCGCCATGGCCAAGGTCATCATCAGCGTCGCGGTCACGGGGGCGATCCATACCCCGAGCATGTCCGACTACCTGCCGATCACCCCGCAGGAGATCGCCGAGCAGTCCATCGCCGCGGCCGAGGCGGGCGCGGCGATCATCCATCTGCATGCGCGCGACCCGATCGACGGGCGGCCGACGCCGGACCCCAAGGTCTTCATGCAGTTCCTGCCGGTCATCAAGCAATCGACCGATGCGGTGATCAACATCACCACCGGCGGCGGCCTCGGCATGACGGTGGATGAGCGGCTGGCGGCGCCGCTGCAGGCGAAGCCGGAGATGTGCTCGCTCAACATGGGCTCGATGAATTTCAACATCTCGGGCAGCGCCGCGCGGATCAAGAATTTCAAGCACGAGTGGGAGCGGCCCTACCTGGAGGGCACCACGGACTTCATCTTCCGCAACACCTTCAAGGACATCGAGCAGATCGTCGAGCGGCTCGGCAAGGGCCATGGCACGCGCTTCGAATTCGAGTGCTACGACGTCGGCCACCTCTACAACCTGGCGCATATGCTGGACCGCAAGGTGGTGGAGCCGCCGCTCTTCACCCAGACCATCTTCGGCATCCTGGGCGGGCTCGGCGCCGAGCCGCGCAACCTGATGTTCATGAAGGAAACGGCGGACCGGCTGTTCGGCAAGGACTACGTCTGGTCGGTGCTGGCGGCAGGGCGCAACCAGATGCCCTTCACCACCATGGCGGGCCTGCTCGGGGGCAACGTCCGCGTCGGGCTGGAAGACTCGCTGTGGCTCGGCAAGGGCGTGCAGGCGAAGAGCAATGCCGAGCAGGTGGCGAAGATCCGCCGCATCCTCGAGGAACTCAGCCTCGAGATCGCCACCCCGGCCGAGGCGCGGCAGATGCTGGCGCTGAAGGGCGGCGACCTCGTCGGCTTCTGATACCGGGCGGGGCGGCGGCTGCCGCCGCCCCGCTTCGGCTCAATTCATCGCCGCGATGTCGATGACCTCGGCCTGCGGCAGGCCCGCCACGGCGCCGACCGTCGTCGCCTTGCCGCTGGCGAGGTCCACGTGGTGCAGCGTGCCGGAGGCCAGCAGTACCGCCATGTTCATCCCGCCCGACTGGGCGATGATGTCGAAGGCGACGCCGACCGGCAGGCTGGCGGCGATCTCACCCTTCGGCTGCTGCACGCCGTCGTTCGGCGGCGCCTGCAGGTTCAGGCTGCGGGACAGGGTATCGACCGTATAGAGCATCGTCGCCGTCGCGCCCGGCATGCTGTTGGTATAGGCGCCGGCGACGACCCGCGGCGTGGTCTCGGCCCAGGGCGTGCCGGCCTGGTACTTGAGCTGGCCGTCCTTCACCACCGCGCCGGTCTCGACGTTGATGCGGAAGTTGACGCCGCCCATGCCCATGACGCGCAGGCGGTCGGCCACCGGGTTGAAGTCGACGGTGGCGCGGCCGCCGCTCTCGAAGCGCTCGGACAGGCGGCTGACCTGGGTGGCGCGGCCGGTCATCGCATCGATGGTGACGATCTGCCCGGCATCGGTCAGGCCATAGAGCTTCATGTCGGCGGGGCGGACATCGATGCCGAGCAGCTTGCCCTCGAGGCCGGTGACCCGGACAGGCGCCGCGGCGCGGCGGGTCTCGCTGTCGATCCGCACGAGATGATTGTCGGCAGTGAGGCCGACCAGCGTCGCGGCACCGGCGGTACCGGCGGTGAGGAGCAGGGCGGTGCCGGCGGCAAGCAGGCTGCGGAAGGCGAGGGTCATGGCGGCATCTCCGACGGTGGCGCGGCCGCCGGATCGGCGCCGCTGCCTGCGTTACGGAAGCCGATGGAAACTGGATGCGCGTCCGGTGATCACCAGGACGCGATCAGCCGCGGAACCCGGCCAGGACGAACAGCAGGATCAGCACGCCCAGCAGGACGCCGCCCTGGATCAACTGGGACAGGGCATTCGGCTGGTCCCTGTCCTGCGCGGCATCGCGCTTCCGGGGCCGGGACGCGGCAAGGGCATTGCTCCCGGCCGGCACCTGGCCTGCCCCGAATCCCGGCACGGCGGAGGCTTTCGGACCAGCGTCGGGCATTACGTCACTCCAGGTGGCGGAAGGGCGGTCGGACGCCGCGGGAGCGACGCGGCACTTAAAAGCCGTATCGAAGATTTACCGAAAAATCATTCTGAAACACATGAAATTTTAGTCCGGTTTTGCGGCAGCGGCGCGGTCAGCTCGCAGCCGCGCTCGTCAGTCGGCCGATGAACAGGATGGGGCCGGTCGGGCGCCCGGTCGGGGATCCGCCCGGGGGCTCCAGGCTGATCTCGATGAGCATGCCGGGCTGCGGCCGGATCGTGCTCGGCGTGACCGACATGCGGCCGCCCTCGGGAACCAGGCCGAGCGAGGTCGGCGCCGTCGCCCCCGGCGGCAGGGCCCAGAGCTGCATGACCCGGTCCGGCTCGACCGGGCGCGGGTTGAGCGAGGCGAGGCGGAGACCGCCGGCGCGATCCGCCTCGACCACCCAGGCGGGCTGGTCCCGCTGGGTCAGCAGGACGGTCATCAGACGGGGGGCCTCGGCCGGGCGCACCAGGATGAAGGCGGCCAGCCCGGCGGCGAGGGCGCTCGCCCCGATCGCCCAGCCTTGCCACAAGCGGCGGCCCCAACGCGGTGTCCTGGCGGGCGGCGAGCGGACCGGAGCCGAACGGACCGGCGTGGCGCTGCCGGGCAGGCTTTCCTCGATGCGGTCCCAGAGGTCCGGCGGCGGCGCCTCGGGCGGGGCGAGAACGGTCAGCGGGGCCAGCCGGGCCTCCCAGGCGGCGACGGCGGCGCGCAGGGGGGCATCCTGCGCCAGGGCCTCGGCCACTTCCGCCGCGGCACGGGCATCCAGCGTGCCGAGGACGTATTCGCCGGCGAGGAGGTCGCGCTCCTGCGGATCGGTCGGGATCATGCGAGGCATTCCCGCAGTTGCAGCAGGCCGCGCCGGATCCAGGCCTTCACCGTGCCCAACGGCAGATCGAGCTTCGCCGCGACCTGGGCATGCGACAGCCCATGCACGAAGGCGAGCAGGATGCCCTTGCGGTTCTTCTCGTCCAGCGCGCCCAGGCAGTCCCGCAGGCGGCGTCCCTCGGCATGGGCGGCGACCTCTTCCAGCGCCGCCGGTGCCACCGGCGAGTCGCCGAGGCTCGGGTCATCCGTGGGCAATTCCCGTCCCCGCTTGCGGGCGAGGTCCAGGGCGGCATGGCGGACGATGCCGCCGAGCCAGGCGGAGGCCTCGCCCCGGCCGGGGTCGAACTGCCCGGCGCGCTGGCTGATCCGCAGGAAGGCATCCTGCATGGCATCCGCCGCGGCGTCCCGGTCGCGCAGGATGGCATTGGCCACGCCGAACAGGCGGGTGGCCTGCTGCTGGTACAGCGACCGCAGGGCCGCACGGTCCCCGCCGGCGACGGCGACGATCAGCTCGGAAAGGGAGGCCTCGGCGCGCATGGTCAATTGCCGAACAGCCGGAGCAGGCGCTGCAGCAATTCGCGGGGCTCGACCCCGGCCGAGGCCTCGGGGGCCTCCGCGGCCGGTGGCGCCTGGCGGGCATAGCGGGCGACGGCATCGCGGGTGCCGGTCAGCCGCAGCTCGGTCGGCTCGGCGGTGGTGGGCCCGGCGCCGGTCCCCACCACGCGGACGAGGGCCTTGTCGGCGGCCAGCAGCTCGGCCTCGGCCCGGGCGGCATCGGCGGCCGTCGGGGCGCAGACGATGGAGCGGCCATCGAGGCTGCAGGGCATCTCGAACAGCCGGTTCGGCGGGAACCGGAGCTGCGCGGTGCCATTGAGGGCCAGCAGGCCGCGGCTTGCGGTATCGAGCGTCAGGTCGCGGGCGGTGACCGCCGGAACCAGGCGGCCGTTGCGATCGATGATCTCGAGCGCCAGGCCGATGCCATTGACCGGGCGTTCCACCCAGTCCTGGTGGCGGAGCAGGCAGGCGGCGCGGTCGGTCATCCGGTCCACGGCGCAGGCCAGGCGCCATGGGCCGATGGTCTCGGCAGCCGGCTGGGCGGCGGCCGGTTCGACGACGGCCGGCAAGGATGCGGCCAGCAGGATGGCGAGGTAGGGTAGGGCGCGGGGCATGGCCGGATCATAGGCGGGTGCGGAGGAGGACGGAATGGCGGCTGCGGCGATACCGGCGGTGACGCTGGCGGATGGTACCAGCGTCGCGGCGCTGGGCCAGGGCACCTGGCACATGGGGGAACGCGGCTCCGACCGGAAGGCCGAGGCTGCGGCGCTGCGGCTCGGCCTCGACCTCGGCATGACCCTGATCGATACCGCCGAGATGTATGCCGAGGGCGGGGCCGAGGAGGTGGTCGCCGAGACGATCGCCGGCCGGCGGGAGGAGGTCTTCCTCGTCTCCAAGGTCTATCCGCACAATGCCGGCGGGCGGAAGCTGGAGGCCGCGCTGGACCGCAGTCTGAAGCGGCTGCGGACCGATACCCTCGACCTCTATCTGCTGCACTGGCGCGGCTCCGTTCCTCTCGGGGATACGGTCCAGGCGATGGAACGGATGCAGGCGGCGGGAAAGATCCGGCGCTGGGGCGTCTCCAACCTCGATGTCGATGACCTGGAGGAGCTGGGCGCCGGGCTGGCCGACTGCGCGACGGACCAGGTGCTGTACAACCTGGAGAACCGCGGAGTGGAATTCGACCTGCTGCCCTTCTGCCGGGGGCGGCGGATGCCGGTCATGGCCTATAGCCCGGTCGGCCAGGGCGGAGCGCTGCTGCGCAACCCGGCCCTGCGGGCGGTGGCGGCGCGGCTGGGGGCGACCCCGGCCCAGGTGGCCATCGCCTGGACCCTGCGGGCGCCCGGGGTGATCAGCATCCCGAAGGCGGCGGATCCGGCGCATGTCCGGCTGAATGCGGCGGCCGCCGCGGTGGCCCTGGCGCCGGAGGATCTGGCGGCGCTGGATGCGGCCTTCCCGCCGCCCCGGCGCAAGCGCGGGCTGGCCATGCTCTAGACCCATGACCGGAGACCCATGACCGGCGCTACGGCGGCAGCGGCGTGTTCAGGGCGCCGAGGTGAAGCCGCCGGACCGCTCCCGCCACCGCGACATCGAGCCCCGGGCGGGAATAGTAGCAGCCGCGCACATGCAGGCAGGCGGCCATGGCGCGGATGAAGGCTTCGGCCAGGGCGGGGTCCGGCGGGGGCGCCCCGGTCCAGAAGGCGTCCAGCGGACCCATCCAGCTTAGCCCCGGCACCGCATAGATGGCCTGGCCCAGCGCCATGGTCGCCCGGCCCATGACGATGGCGCGGACCCCGAGGGTGCTGTTGACCGTCACCACGCCGCGGCAGGCCGCGATGACGGGCTCCATCGGCAATGCGCCGCCGAGGTAGTGCACCCGGTCGCCGATCCCCGCATCATGGGCGAGGCGGGCGACGCGGCGGCTCCAGCGCTTGAGGCCGGGGTCCAGCGGATGGACCTTGACCAGCAGCTTCGCCCCGGCCGGGGCGGCCTGGGCGAAGCTGGCGATGGCCTCCGCCAGCGCGCTGTCCATGTCGGGAAAGCGGGAATAGGCGCGGATGGAATAATCGGTCTCCATCTGCATGGCGAAGAGGAAGAGCGGCGCCCCCCCTACCGCCAGCCCGGCCAGCCGCTCCGCCGCCTGGCGGGTTTCCCGGCCCCGCAGGAGCAGCCGCAGCGCCGTGCCGAGATAGGCGGGAATCGGCGGATGCAGCAGGAAGCTCTGGTAATGCGGGAAGGGCCAGGGCAGCAGCGAGGCGAGGTGGAACAGCACGTCCCAGCGGGCCTGGGTGGCGAAGCTGTCCCGGTGATGCGCGGCGAGGTCCGGCGCGGGGCATTGCGCCGCCAGCGCCAGGATCGCCTCGGGCTCCAGGGGGAAATGGCTTTCGGGACCCATCCCGTCGCGTTCCAGCACCACCCAGTCGGGCCGGAGGTAGCCGAAATCGGTGACCGCGACGGTGATGCCGCGCGCCTTGGCCAGGGCGATGGCCGGCTTGTGGTAGGGGCGCTGCTCGCCGATCAGCACGAGGTCGGTGATGCGGTGGCGGTCGAGGAAGCCGGCGAGGAAGCCTGGCCAGTCGGCCAGCCGGCCGGTGAAATCCGTGGCCCCGGAACCCTGCCAGAACAGCCTGTCGCCCAGGCAGAGATTGATGCGATGGGCCGCATGGCCGAGGGCGCGGAGACCGGCCGCGACCTCGGCGAAAAAGGGCGAGATCGGCCCCTGCAGGAACAGGAAGCGGCGGCCCGGATGGTCAGGCGAATCCGGGCGGTCGGCCAAATCCATGCTCAGTTCTGTTATCCACGGCGCCGACGGTCATCGCAGCCCGGTCACCCAGGGTCAAGGCAAACGATTCAGATTCGAATCGGTCCCGCCGATGCCGAAGCTGGCGCGAAGGTCGGCGGCATCGACCAGGCGGCGCCCACGGGCCGCCAGACCCCGCAGCAGGCCGGGGGGTGGAAAGGGGCAATAGGGCAGCAGGGGGGCTTCGTGGCCGGTCATCGCATCGGTGCCGAGGCCGGCCAGGACCTGGCTCAGCAGCGGCACCCCGGCCAGGTGCAGGGCGCGGGCGGCGGCACTGGCGGTGACGGCAGACGGCAGCGTCACGGCGGCCTGCGCGAGAATCGCGCCGGCATCGATGCGCGGTGCCAGCCGATGCACCGTCACGCCGAAGCGCGGCATGGACTCCGCCAGGGCCCAGATGCTGGGCACCGGGCCGCGGTGATGCGGCAGCAGGGAGGGGTGCAGGTTGATGCCGCCGTGCGGCGCCAGGGCCAGGGTCGCGGGCGTGAAGATCTGGTCGAAATGGAGCGAGAGCAGGAGATCCGGCTGGGCCGCCCGGATGGCGGCGGCGGTGGCGGCGTCGTTCACATCCACGAGATCGAGTAGCGGCAGCCGCCTGTGGCGGGCCTGCTGCGCGAGGCTGCCCTGGCGACTCCAACGGCCCAGCGCCTGGGGAATGGCGTAGTTGACCCAGAGATAGGGCAGCAGCCGGGGACCGGACCGGCGCAGGTGCCGCCAGCCTTGCCGCAGGGCGCCGCCTGCCGCCGGCCGGAAGGGCAGCGACCGGCCGATGAGCACCACCTCCGCGCCATGGCGGCCCAGGAAGGCGCCGACGGCTTCCGCGCTGAGCGCGCTTTCCAGGGTAAAGAGGGCGATCCGCAAGCCGGTCAGGAGGCGCGCTGGATCGCGGTGCCGTCCCGGGCGGCGGCCAGGATGGCGCAGCTCTGGCTGATCTCCGCCGGGGTATGCTCGGAGGACAGGAAGAACCGCAGCCGGGCCGAGCCTTCCGCCACCACCGGGAAGAGGATGGGCTGGACATTCACCCCGGCCTCGAAGGCGGCCGCGGCCAGCCGCGCCGCCTTCACCGAGCTGCCGAGGATGATCGGCACGATCCCGAGCCCGGCGGACTGCCCAGTGTCGAAGCCGGCCTCCCGTGCCAGCCGGAGAAAGAGCGCGGCATTCGCCTGCAGGCGGGCGACCCGCCAGGGCTCGGCCTGGAGGATGCGAAGGGATTCGAGGGCGGAGGCGGCCAGGGGCGGCGCCAGGCCGACCGAATAGACGAAGCCCGGCGCGGTATGGCGCAGCAGGTCGATCAGCCGCCGCCGGCCGGCGATATAGCCGCCGCAGGAGGAGAGGGTCTTCGACAGCGTCCCCATCCAGATATCGACGAGGCCGGGATCGGCGCCGCAATGCTCGGCGATGCCGCGGCCGGTGGCGCCGAGCACGCCGATCGAATGCGCCTCGTCCACCATCAGCAGGGCATCGTGCCGGCGGGCGACCTCGGCGAAGCGGGCCAGGTCCGGCAGGTCGCCGTCCATGCTGTAGTGGCCCTCGATCACCAGCAGGGCGCGGCCATGGCGGCGGCGCTGCGCGGCCAGCTCGCGGTCGGCCGCCTCCCAGTCGTTGTGGGCGAAGGCGATGCGGCGGGCGCCGGACAGCCGTGCCCCCTCCGCCACCGAGTTGTGGATCAGCCGGTCGTGCAGGATGAGGTCGCGCGGGCCGAGCAGGTTGCCGATGACCGTGACATTGGTCGCATGGCCGCTGACCAGGGTGATGCAGGCCTCGGTGCCGTAATGCGCGGCGAGCGCGGCCTCCAGCTCGCCATGGATCGGCCGCTCGCCGGAGGCGAGGCGGGAGGCCGAGGCCGAGACGCCGTAGCGGTCGATCGCCGCCTTGGCCGCGGCGGCGACCCGCGGATCGCCATTCAGGCCGAGGTAGTTGTAGGAGGCGAAATTGATGGTGCTGCGGGTGCCGATGGTGCTGCGGCCGCCGGCCACGCCCTCATGCGGGCGGAAATAGGGGCTCTCGATCCCCAGGGCGGAGCCGGCTTCGCGCATGGTCTCGAGGTCGCGCATGCCGGGCAGGGTCGCCAGGTCGCGGCCGGGTCCTTCGGCGGGCGCCTCCGGCTCGGCGGTGCCGCCGCGGCGGGCGAGGCGGGAAAGCAGGGCCGCGCGGGCGCTGGCGCTGAGGCCGAATCCCTGGGTCATGCCGCATCCTCCAGCCCATTGCCCGGCGCCTTCGGCTCGTGCTGCGCCAGCAGCGCGGCGACCACCGCCTCGGGCTGGCTGGTCCGCAGCTGGGCGACGATGCGGCGCGCCAGGATATCGAGGCTGAGCCCTTCCGCCACCCCGCTGAGCGGCACCGGCATGCCGAGCCGCTGTTCCAGCGCGGTGCGCAACTCCATGCCGCCGAGGCTGTCGAGGCCGAGCCCGGCCAGGGGCGCTTCCGCCACGACGGCGATGGCGGGCAGGCGGAGGATGCGGGCCAGCTCGGCCGCGAGGGTCTCCCGCAGCAGGCCGAGCGCTTCCGGCTCGCTGGCGGCCCGCAGCCTGGCCTGCAGGTCGGCCGCCTCGGCCGGCGGCGGCGCGGCGCTGCGCATGGCCTCGAAGGCGGGTTCGTCCAGCACCGCCAGGGTCGTGCGGGCCGCGGCCCAGCCGATGCGGGCGAGGCCGGGGGCGGCGCAATCGGCGGCCAGCAGGGCGGGCAGCATGTCGAGCGCCTCCCCGGCCCGCATGGGCGTGGCGCCGCTGCGGCGCTGCAGGATCTCGGCGGTCGCGGCGTCGCCGGCCAGCATGCCGGCATCGGCGATCGGGCCCCAGCCGATGGCCATGGCCGGGCGCCCGGCCGCGCGCCGACGGCGGGCCAGGGCTTCGAGCGCGGCATTGGCCGCGACATAGGCGGCCTGGCCCGGATTACCGATGGCGAGGGTCGCCGAGGAGAACAGCAGGAAGAGTGCGAGCGGATCGGCGGCGGTCAGGCGGTCCAGGGTCTCGGCGACGCTCAGCTTGGCGGCCAGCACGCGGGCGGTCCGCCCGGCATCGAGCAGGGCGGCGGCGCCATCCCCGGCGACGGCCGCGGCATGGACCAGGCCGCGGATGGGCGGCGCGGTGGCGCGGATGGATTGCAGCACCCGCCCCAGCGCCTCGGCATCGGTCGCATCGCAGGCATGGAGGGTGGCGGTCGCGCCCCGGGCGGCGAGGTCGCGGAGGGCGGCCTCGGCCCCCGGCGTGGCGGGGCCGCGGCGGGAGATCAGCGCCAGGTGCCGGGCGCCCTGCGCGGCGAGCCATTGCGCGGTGGCCAGGCCGAAGCCCTGCGCGCCGCCCACGACCACGATGGTGCCGCGGGCCGCCAGGGTGATGGGCGAGGCCTGCGCCGCGCCGGGGACCAGCGCCGGCGGGCGGATCACCAGCTTGCCGATGTGCTGGCTGGCCTGGAGGCTGCGGAAGGCGGCCTCGACCTCGCCGGCGGCGTATTCGGTGGCGGGCAGGGGCCGCAGGCTGCCGTCCCGGAGCCGGGCGGCGATGCTGCCCAGCAGCCGCGCGGCAAGGGCGGGGCGGGCGCGGGCGACCTCGTCGACATCGAGCGCGAAATAGGTGGCATTGCGCCGCAACGGCCGCAGCGCCACCCGGCTGTCCTCGGCGAAGTCCCGCTTGCCGAGCTCGATGAAGCGGCCGAAGGGCCGCAGCAGGCCGAGCGAGCGTTCCATCGCCGCGCCGGCCAGGGAATTCAGCACCACGTCCACGCCCTCGGGCCAATGGGCGCGGAGGGCATCGGCGAAGCCGGCATCGCGGCTGTCCAGCACCAGCTCCGCCCCGGCGGCGCGGAGGAAGGCGCGCTTGGCGGCGCTGCCCGCGCTGGCGGCGACGCGGGCGCCGCGGGCCAGGGCCACCTGCAGCGCGGCGAGGCCGACGGCCCCGGCGCCGCCATGGATCAGCACCCTTTCGCCGGCCTCCAGCCGGGCGAGTTCCTCGAGCGCCATGACCGCCGTCATGCCGGCGACGGGCATGGTCGCGGCGGCGGCGGGATCCAGGCCATCGGGCAGCGGCGCCAGGGCCAGGGCGCGGGTCACCGCATGGGTGGCGAGCGCCGCCGGCGCGACGCCGAAGACCTTCTGGCCCAGGCGCAGCTCCACGCCCTCGCCGATGGCCTCGACCACGCCGGCGCATTCCATGCCGAGGTTGGGGCCGGCGAAGCCCGGCCGCAGCGCATCCTCCGGCAGCAGGCCCTGGGCCCACATGACGTCGCGGAAGTTCAGCCCGGTCGCCTCGATCCGCAGCAGCACCTCGCCAGGGCCGGGCGGGGGCAGGGTGAGTGGCGCCCAGTGCACGCTGCCGAGCTGTCCGGGATGGCGGACCAGCAGGCGGCGCGGCCCGGCGGGGGGCGGCGGGGCCGGCAGGCCCTGGCGCAGCCGGGCCACCAGCCGGCCGGTCTCGGCCAGGGTGACCTCGGCTTCCGCATCGGCCTCGGTCAGCAGTTCCGCGGCGAGCCGGCGGGCGGCGAGGTCGGGCGCCAGGCCGGCGCCGAGGTCGATGCGCCTCGGCTTCAGCCCGGGATGCTCATTCGCCAGCACGCGGCCGAGCGCATGGCAGGCCGCCGCCGCCGGGTCCCGCGACTGGTCATGGGTGATGATGCAGAAGCCGGCCGCGCTGCCTTCCGCCGCGGCGGCGAGCCGGGCGATGGCGGCAAGGCTGTCGGCCAGATCCGTCACGCCCGGGCCGCCGCCGGCCAGCACCACGACGAGGCTGCCGGCAAGGGCATGCGGCGGCAGCGTCGCGGCTTCGGCCAGGGTGGCGCCGCCGGACGGGGCGCCCAGGACCGTGGCGCCGCGCGCCTGCAGCGCCGCGGCGATGGCCGGGCGCAGGGCCGCGCCCGCGGCATCGGCGAACAGCACGACCCGGCGGAGCTTGGGAGCGGCGAAGAGGGTGGCTCCGGCGACGGCGCGGGCACCGATCAGCAGCGCCGGCCAGGGCGCGGCGCGGAGCGACGATACCTGCGGGGCGGTCCAGCCTTCCTCCGCCAAGGCCGCGGCCCAGGTGGAAGGGCCGGCCAGCGGGGCGGCGCCGCACCAGGCCGGATCCTGGCCGCAGCAGAAATCCCAGAGCCGGCCCGGCAGCGGCTCGGCCAGCAGCAGCGCGCCGCCGGGCGCCACCGCGTGGCGCAGCGCCGCCGGCAGGCCCGCGCCGAGGCGCAGCCGCGCCCCGGCGGTCAGCCCGATGACCAGGTCGGCCACCAGCGGCGGCGCCTCCGGCCCGGCGGGATCCCAGGCGAAGCTGCTGAACTCGATCCGGCCCTCGGCCTGGGGCTGCGGCGGGGAGGCTTGGCCGGGCAGGGTGGCGGCCGCCAGCAGCACGCGGCGGCCGGAGGCGGCCAGGCTCGCGGCCAGCAGGCCGGTCAGGGGCCCGGCCCCGGCACCGACCTCCAGGACCCGCAGCGGCCGGCCTTCGGGCCAGGCCGCGGCGAAGCGTCCGGCCGCCTCCGCCAGCACCTGGCCCAGGCGATGCAATCCCGCGGCGCCGGGCGGCGGCAAGGTGCCGGCTTCCCCGGCGAGGCGATGGGCCAGGGCGGCCGGCAGCTGTTCCGCGGCGAGGGCGGCCCAGGCGAGGTCCTGCGCCAGGCCCGGCTGTTCCAGCAGGACCTGGCGCCAGATCTCCCCGGCGCTGGGCAGGTCGGCGGCGGGGATCGGCCGCGGCCCGCCGGGGCCGGCGGTGGCGAGGCCATCCTCGACCAGGGCATCCAGCAGCAGGCGGGCATAGGGCCCGGTCGCGGCGATGCCGCCGAGGGCCGCATGCGCGGCGGCGGCGCAGAAGCCTTCGAGCAGGAGCGCCGCCTCGCTGAGGTCGAGGCTCTGGTCGCGGCGGAGCGCGGCGGCGATGGGCGCGCCAAGCTCGGCCCGCTCCGGCGCCTCGGTGCCGGCGGGCGGCAGGGCGGGCAGCCAATCCATCCGGAAGGTGGCGGCGCTGCCATCCTCGCGGCCGGGCAGGCGGATGCGCTGCAGGGCGCAGCCTTCCAGCATGGCCACCGCATTGCCGGTGGAATCCCGCAGGACGATATCGGCGGCGACGCTGCGCTCGCCGCGTTCGGTCACCTGGATGCCGGCGATGGCCGGCGGCGCGGCGCCGAGGCGCAGCACCACCCGGTCGAAACGCACCGGCACCAGCGCGGTCCCGGGCTCGGCCGGCGCTTCCGCCAGCAGGCCGAGCAGCCCCTGCAGCGCCCCGTCGAGCCGGGCGGGATGAAGCAGGAAATCGCCGTCCGGCGGGGCGGCGGGTGGCCGCACCAGGCTGGCGCGGGCAAGGCCGGCGGTGGCATCCACCGCCACCTGCGCCACCGCCTGGAAGGCCGGGCCATAGTCGAGGCCGAGGCCGGCGGCGCGTTCCAGCAAGGCATCGCGTTCCAGCCGCGGCCCGGTCGCGGCCATGTCCGGGCTGGCCTCCGGCAGGCGCGGCAGGGCAGCGAGCCGTGCCTCGGCATGCAGGGTCCAAGGCTCGTCCGACAGGCGGCGGCGGCTGGCGAGGCGGAAGTGGCCATCGGCACCCACCGTGCTGCGCAGCTCGCGGGCCCGCTCCGCCTCGATCGGCATGGCCTGGTGGATGGCGAAGCCGGTCAGTTCCAGCGCCCTGGCATCGGGGAAGCAGGCCGCGGCGGCGGCAAGGGCCATGTCGAGCATGGCGGCGGCCGGCAGCACCGGTGTGCCGCCCAGCCGGTGGTCGGCGAGCCAGGGCTCGAGCGTGGTGTCCAGGTGGCGGGTCCAATGCCCGGCCGTGGCGCCGGTGCGGAAGCCGAGCAGGCGGTGCTCGGCCCGCGGCCCGGCGAGGGCGGCGGCTTCGGCGGTGCCGGCGACCCAGTGGCGCTGCCGGTCGAAGGGGGTATGCGGCAGGCCGCGCCGCGCGGCCTCCCCGGCGAAGGCCGGGCCCTGGCGCGGGTCGGCGCCCAGGGCGAAGGCGCGGTCGGCGATGCCGGGGAAGGGGTCGCCGGGCGGGTCGCGGCGGGAAAGGCTGCCGAGGTATCCTGCCTCGTCGCCCAGGCCGCGCAGGGATTCCCGCAGGTAGCCCTGGAGGATGGGATGGGGGCCGATCTCGAGAAACAGTCCCGGCGCATGGGTCAGCGCCGTGGCGAGGGCCGGCAGGAAGGCCACCGGCTCCCTCAGGTTGCGCCACCAGTAGGAGGCCGGACAGCCGGCGGCGGTCAGCACCTCGCCGGTGACGGTCGAGACCATGGGAAGGTGGGGCTCGGTGGCGGCCAGGCCTTCGAGATCGGCCAGCAGGCCATCCCGCAGCGGGTCCATGGCGGCGCTGTGGAAGGCATGGTCGAGGTCGAGGGCGATCCAGCTCCAGCGCCGGGCGGCGGCGGCCTGGGCGAGGCGGTGCAGCGCATCGACCGGTCCGGCCACGGTGATCGCGGCAGGCGCGTTGATCGCGGCGATCTCGAGCCCCGGGCCGCATTCGGCGAGCACCGGCAGGGCAAGCTCGGCCGGGGCGCCGAGCGCCGCCATGCGGCCGATGCCGCGGGTGGTCTGCTGGTGCCGGCTGCGGCTGACGATGAGCCTGGCGGCGGCATCGAGCGGCAGCAATCCTGCCGCCGTGGCGGCGGCGATCTCGCCGACGGAATGGCCGAGGCAAAGCGCCGGCCGGATGCCCTGGGCGGCGAGGGCCGCGACGATCCCGTGCTGGACCGCGAAGAGCAGGGGCTGGGCGCGGTCCGTGGCCTCGACCGCCTCGGCGCTGACGCCGGCGGCGATCTGTTCCGCCACGGACCAGCCGAGCCAGGGGGCGAGGGCCGCATCGGCCTCGGCGACGGCGGCCCGGAAGGGGGCACTCGCGGCAAAGGCCGCCTGGGCCATGCCGGGCCAGGGGGCGCCATTGCCGCTGAAGACGAAGGCGACCCGGTCGCTGCGGTCGGCCAGGCCGGCGGCGGCGGCCCCGGCTTCCCCGGCGCGCCAGGCGGCGAGGCCGGCCGCCAGGCTGGCGGGATCCGCGCCGCGCAGCGCCAGCCGATGCGGCAGCAGGTCCCGGTGCCGCGCCGCGCCACGCAGCAGCGCCGGCAGCGGCAGGGCGCCGGCCTGGCCGAGGCGCGCCTGCCAGTCCCGCGCCAGGGCCTTCAGGCCGGTGGCGCTGCGGGCCGAGAGCAGCAGCGGCGGCATCTCCCGCTCGCTCGCGGCGGCTGCGGCGGAGGGCTGGGGGGATGGCGCCGCCGCCAGCAGGGCACAGGCATTGGTGCCGCCGAAGCCGAAGCTGTTCACCCCGGTGACCATCCGGGCGCGGCGGCGCAGCGGCTCCGTCGCCGTCGGGACCCGCAGGCCGAGGCCACCGAAGTCGATGGCCGGATTGGGCGTCGCATGATGCAGGGAGGCCGGGATCTGGCCCTTTTCCAGCACCAGCATGGCCTTCAGCAGCCCGGCAATGCCGGAGGCCGGTTCGGTATGGCCGATGTTGGTCTTGACCGAGCCGATCGGCAGCGGGTCCGCCCGCTTCATGCCGATGGCGCTGCCCAGCGCGCCGGCCTCCAGCGGATCGCCGGCGGCGGTGCCGGTGCCATGCGCCTCGAAGTAGCCGATGCGGTCGGGGGCGACGCCGGCTTCCGCCATCACCTGTTCGAGCAACGAGGCCTGCGCGCTTTGGCTGGGCAGCGAGAGGCCGAGGGTGCGGCCGGCGGCATTGACGCCGGAGCCGAGGATGATGGCGCGGATCGCATCGCCATCGGCCAGTGCATCGTCCAGGCGCTTGAGCAGGACCATGCCGGCGCCCTCGGCGCGGACATAGCCATCCGCCCGGGCATCGAAGGCGTGGCAGCGGCCGGCGGGGGAGAGCATGCCGGCACGGGCGAAGCCGATGAAGGGGAAGGGCGAGAGCAGCAGGTTCACGCCGCCGACCAGGGCCGCCGGCACCCGGCCGCCCCGCAGCGCCTCGCAGGCCCAGTGCAGCGCGACCAGGGCGGAGGAGCAGGCGGTGTCGATGGTCTGCGTTGGGCCATGCAGGTCGAAGACATTGCCGATGCGGTTGGCCAGGATCGACAGGGCGCTGCCGGTCATGAGGTAGCGGTCGCCGCCCGCCGCATCCGCCTGGCGCAGGTCGCCGTAATCGGTCAGCGAGGCACCGACGAAGACGCCGGTGCCGCTGCCGGCCAGGCGGGAGGCGGGGATGCCGGCATCCTCGAGCGCCTCGGCCGCGACCTCGAGCAGCAGGCGCTGCTGCGGGTCCATCTCGGCGGCTTCGCGGGGGGAGATGCCGAAGGCGGCGGCATCGAAGCCGGCGATGTCGCCCAGGGTGCCGGCGGCGAAGGTATAGCTCTTGCCGGCCTCGGCCTGCCGCGGATGGGCGAAGGCGGCCTGGGTGAAGCGATCCGCCGGGACGGTGGTGACCGCGTCGCGGCCTTCGGCGAGCAGGCTCCAGAAGGCATCGAGGTCGGCGGCGCCGGGCAGCCGGCAGGCGGCGCCCAGGATGGCGATGGCGCAATCCGGCCGGCGCCGCAGCTTCGGCTCCGGGGCGCGGCTCATACCAGGGTCGGCTCCGCCACCGGGCTGTGCCGGGCGGCCGGCAGGGGAAGGCGCTGGGGGGCCGGGCGGGGGGCGCCGACGACCTGGTCCAGCAAGGCATCCACCTGGGCGAAATGATCGCTCCAGCGTGGCGCGGTCCAGTGGCGGAGGCGTTGCAGCTGGGCCTCCCGCGCCGGGGATCGCGGCGCGGCATAGGCCTCGATCATGCGGCGCCAGGCCGGGCCATCCAGCGGGTCCAGGTATTCGGGAACCCCCCCGCCGACCTCCCGCAGGGAGGCCACGTCGCTGCAGATGACCGGGACGCCGAGGCCCAGGGATTCGGCGACGGGAAGGCCATAGCCCTCGACGAAACTGGGATAGAGGACGGCGCGCGCCCCGGCGAGCAGCGCCGCGACCTGGCGGTCCGGCGGGCTGCCCAGCTCCTGCACCGGCCCGCGCAGGATCTCGCAGCGCTCCAGCAGGTCCACCACGTTCTCGTTCTCCCAGCCGCGCCGGCCGATGACGAGCAGCTTCGGCGGCGGGGCGCCGGCCGGGGTGCGATTCGCCATCTCGCGCCAGACATGCAGCAGCAGGAGGTGGTTCTTGCGGGGCTCGATGGTGCCGAGGCAGACGAAATAGGGCTCGGTCGGCAGCAGGGGCGGCGGGGCGGGCACGGGCTCGATGCCGAGGGGGGCCACGACCAGCGGCGGCATCGAGCGGCCATGCAGCGCCAGCCGGGGCAGCAGAGTGGCCGCGGTGGCCGCGGAATTGACGATGATGCCGTCCGCCTGGGTCGCCGTGGTGGCGACGCGGGCGGCATGGCAGCCGATCTGCCGCGGCCGGGAATATTCAGGATGGGTCAGCGGAATCAGGTCATGGATCAGCGGCACGAAGCGGGCCCCGGCCCGGCGCAATGCGGCGATGGGCGCTTCACGTTCCAGTGATCGGTGGGACACCAGCAGGAACACGCTGCGGCGCTGAGAGTCGAGCGTGGCCTGGAGCACCATCCGGCCCCGCCCGAGCGAAAGCTGGAGCAGGATTGCGCCCGCCAACCGACGGGCCCGGGTAAGCAGGGCCTGTGGCGAGGATCCGGAGGTCCAGGCCTCCTCCAGCGCGGCGATCAGGGCCGCGGCCTGGCCATGGGCGATGGTGGCGAACCAGCCCCAGGGGCTTTGCGCGACGAAGCTGCAATGCGAGGGAGGCTGCTGAATCCAACGCTTGGCATAGGCCATCTCGACCCGGTCGATACCGGAGGGCGCCCCGCGATGAACACAGGAAAGGAGGCGGGAAATATCGAGGATGACGTGCAATGCCTCTCCGCCCACCACAGGTTGACCGCCTCGCGCCTCCATCATGCCACATCGGGAACCGGGTAAGGCCTGTTCCGACGTGGCGGCAACGCGAAAAACGATTCATATACGTAATCAGCGCTTGGCGCCAAATTTGGGTAGCCCAGCGGCAGCGACCGGGTCAACTCAATCGCGAGCCTCTGGTGGTTGCGCCAGGTCATGCGGTTGACAACCCAGAGCCATGGCCAGTCTGCTGCTAGCTGGTGAATGAAAAATGAAGGAATGCGGATGATGAGCCCTCCGGAGAGCATCTGGCGGCGCCCGGTGGCGGCGACGGATTTCGCCGAGCGTCATGCCGGGACCCTGCCGGGGCTGCTCGGAATCCGGGTGGTGGAGGTGGGGCCGGATTTCATGCGGGCGGAGATGCCGGTCGACCAGCGCCATATCCAGCCGCATGGCATCCTGCACGGCGGCGGCAGCGTGGTGCTGGCCGAAACCATCGGATCCTTCTGCGGCAGCATGGCCCTGCCGGAGGGGCAGACCTGCGTCGGGGTCGAGGTGAATGCCAGCCATCTCGCCCCGGTCCGGGATGGCGACCGGGTGACGGCGGAATGCCGGCCGCTGCAGCTCGGGCGGAGCGTGCAGGTCTGGCAGATCGAAATCCGCCGCCAGGACGGGACGCTGAGCTGCGTATCCCGCCTGACGACCGCGGTGCGGCAGCTCCGCTGAGGGGGGGAGTGACGGGGCTTCCGCCACAGGAGCCGATAAATGCCGCGGTCCGGGGTTGCGCTCCCCCGGCGGGAAAGCTAGGAAGCGCCGGCCCGATGGCCGGTACGCTGCCGTAGCTCAGTGGTAGAGCACTCCCTTGGTAAGGGAGAGGTCGAGAGTTCAATCCTCTCTGGCAGCACCACCATCCGCCTTCCCCCCCTCCTCCGTCAGTTCGGCGTCAGCACCAGCCCCGCCGCGTTGATCGTCACCGTCCCCGCGCCGGTCACCGCCGCCGCGCTCGCCAGGGCGGACCAGGTCAGGGGATTGCCCCCGCTGGCCGCGTCGAACAGCCCCACATGGGTCAGCGTCCCCGCCGCCGTGGTAAAGGTGAAGCGGACCGCATCGGTATTCTGCTGCGCACCGGTCCCGCTGAAGGTCACCCGCTGCCGGGCATAGCCCGTGCCGGTCGGCTCCCCGGTCAGGCCCGTCGGATCGCTGCCGCCGGTGCCCAGGCCGAGGAAGACCTGGCTGGGCAAGGCCGGGACCCGGGCGCAGAGGGCGCGGCCGAGCAGATTCTTCGCATAGTCGGTCAGATCGGTCATGGCGAGCTCCTTCGGGTCAGCAGGCGGTCGCGTCGGCGAACCAGACGACGCCATCCGTCGCCGGCAGCACGCAGGCCGCGGCATAGAGCGTCGTGGTCGTGATCTCGTGCAGGGAGGCGAGGCCGAGATCCTCGGGCGTGAGCCGGAAGGCGATGGAGGGCAGCGGCACCTTGCCGGCCTCGCGTGCCTCCCGGTCGGCATAGCCGCAGAGCCGGAACTCGACGATGCGGGCATCGTGGTCGGTCTGCTGGTAGGTCAGCCGCCAATAGGCGGCGACGAGGCCGGTGTTGCTGATCTCGATCGGCTTGACGAAGGCCATGGAAAGCTCCCTTGAGAACGAGGTTGCGGACTGCCTGGCCGACTGACCACGTCAGGTCAGCCGACGACCTCGACGGACATCACGCGGGCGACCCAATTGATGGTCTTGTTCGCCTCGCCGGTCGCGTTGATGGCGATGCAGCCGTTGACGGTGTCGGCGTCCAGCATCAGCCGCCAGGCCGCCGCCGCGGTATCGTTGGTGCCGGGGGCGAAGGCGGTGCCGGCGGCGATGGCTGCCAGGGCCGGTGCGCTGGTCACGGTGCGGCCGCCCAGCAAGGTGGTCACAGCGGCCGAGGCGCCGCGCTTCATCATCACATCGGCTTCCCAGCTTGCACTGTCGCCCGCCGTCCCGGCGGTGCCACCGACCTGCCGCGCAATAACCACCAGCCGCAGCCGGAAGGTGGCACCGTTCGGCATGTTGATGCTGTTGATGGCGCTTGCCGCGCCGGCATCCGCCGTCAGTCGCGCCACCGTGGCATCCGTGGTCTGCCGGCGCAGCACATGCTCGCCGAGCTGCGCATCGCCACCGGTCGTGAACCGGCCGTTGGCATAGGCGAACTTGCCGTAGGTGCCACGCGTGTTGCCATAGAAGCCGCCGGGAATGGTGCCATAGATCGCATCCGCCTGGTTGGCCGCGCCACCACCGATCGCTGCGCGTTGGCCCCCGGCGGAGTTGGAGTCGCCGCCTACGACCGATGCATTGGCACCGCCGGCGGCATTGTTCGAGCCGCCGACAAGGACGGCATTCGTGCCGCTTGCAACCTGCGACGCCGAGCTGCGGCTTGCCTGCAGGTCCACCGCATTGGCACCACGGGCATTGCCGCCGGCCGCGGTGCTGTCGGGCAAAGCGCCCAGCAAGGCGCCGTTACCCTTCGACGCCAGGACCAGGCCGATATTGGCATCGCTGCCTTCGGCCAGGATCCCCACGGCGGCCCCGGTCGCGCTGCCATAAAGTCCCAGGCGATTGACCGCGCCGCCGACCGGCGCGACGCGCACCGTCTCCAGCCCATTGACCGAGACCGAGACCCCACCGGCCGATTGGCGGGACAGGCCGGTGCCCGCATTCCCGGCGAAGCCGAGCCCCGGCACGGCGCTCGTGCCATCGGCCAGGCTCGCCGTCGCCGCCGTCGCCAGGTAGCCCTGCGCCTTCACATAGGCGGTGGTGGCGACCGCGGTGGAGTTGTCGCCCGCCGCCGGGGTGACGGCACGCACCAGGCCGCCGCCCTTCGGCGCCAGCGTGATGCCGATCGAGGCATCCGAGCCCTGCGCCTGGATCGTCAGCGCCGCCCCGATGGTGCCGCCGCTGATCAGCAGGCGGTTCACCGTGCCGACCGGCGTCGCCACTTCCAGCGCATGCCCGCCCGGCGCCGCGCCCAGCGTGATGCCGCCGCTCGAGGTGGCCCGCAGCACCTCGGTCCCGCCGGCCGAGCCGGCGAGGCTGCCGCTGGCCGGCAGGAACAGGCCGGTATCGGTGCTGCCGAGCGTCAACCCGGGATTGGCCGCCTTGCCCGCCGGGGCGCCGGTCGCCAGGATGGCATTGGTCCCGCCATTCACCAGCAGGCCGCCGCTGCCCGGCTCGAGCAGCGCCGGCGAGCCGAGATAGACCGCATTCGGCGTGCCCGCGCCGCTATCGGCGATCTGGATCGCCGCCGCGCCATTGCCGCGGGTATTGTAGCGCAGGCAGCGCAGCGCGAAGATGTCCAGCCGGTTGCCGGTGCCGTTCACCCGCAGCGGATTGTCCTCGACCGCGTCGATGCGCAGGTTCCCCACCTGCACCCGGGCATTCGAGCCATCGACCTGGATGGCGGTGGATCCGGCCAGCGGCGCGCCGGCGCCGGCGAAGATCTCGTTCTGCGACGTCAGGCTGCCGATCTGCCCGTCGGTGCCGCTGGCCTCGACCCAGACGCCGTATTTCACGAAATCCGCATAGGCCTGGGCGATGTAGAATTTCGTCGTCACCCCGGCGGCCGAGCTGCCGAAGCGGAACATGCTGCGATAGCCGAGCACGAAGGCCTGGTCGATGAAGACGCCGTCGCAGCGGCGGAAGATCAGCGCATCGCCATTGGCCTGCTGCCAGGCGACGACGTTCACGTTCGAGGTCCAGAAGGTCCAGAAGTGCAGGCTGTGGATGCGCGGGACATCGAGGCATTCGTCGATCTCGACGCCGGCGGTGAAGACCTGGCCGCGCAGCCGGCGGATATCGAGCCGGCCGGAGTTGCGGCAATAGATCCCCTTGTTGACGTTGCCGAGGAAGACATTGTCGAAATCGATGCCGCCGAAGCAGTCCTCCACCCGGAAGACGTAGTCGTAGGCGGTCGGGGCCCAGCTGCTGTTCTGCGTGGCGCTGTGCGTCTGCTGCACGGCGATGTCGCTGACGCCGGCACCGCGGCTATTCGCCCCGGTGAAGGTGAAGGGGGTGAAGCCGGTGGTGGTGATGCGCAGCCAGGTGCCCTGGCCGGGGCCGGGGCCCTCGGTGAAGCCGGCGCCCTGCAGCCGCACGGTGGCGCCGTTCAGCACCACGGCGGAGGCGATGCGGTAGACCCGCGGGCCGAAGTAGAGCGTGCCGCCGCCCTTGGTCTTCAGGTCGTCGATCGCCGCCTGGATGGCGGGGCCGTCGTCGGTGCTGCCATCGCCCTTGGCACCATAGTCGCGCACATGCGCGCCACGGTCGGCCAGCACCGCCCCGCGCAGCTGCGCAAGCGTCGCCCGGCGGGTCTCGGTGGTGGCGCCGCTGGCCTGCACCAGCGGGGCAATGTCGGTATCACCCAGGGTGGTGGCGAGGGGAAGCTCGCTGATCCTTGCGTCGGGCATGGGGCTCCGGTTCGGCTGGCAGGCGGGGCCTGCGGGGAATGGGGAAGGGGAGGGCGGCGGCTACTGCTTCAGGATGTCGCCGGCCTCGCTCAGCAGACGCGTGTCGTCCTCCTGCAGCATCAGCTTGAGGTCGGTGCCGACGTTGAAGCTGCGCGAGACCACGCCGAGCGCCGGGTCGCTCGCGTCCTCCAGCCGGATGCGGTAGCCGGTGCCGACCGGCGGCGTGTCGAAGGTGGCGGCGGCGCTGCCGGCCACGACGGTGACGATCTGCACCGGCGGCACGATGGCGCCGGTGCTGTCGCGCAGGCTGAACACCACCTGGCTGATCGGCCCGGCGATGCTGGCCGAGACCGGGATGGTGGTGCCGGCGACGATGCCGGCGGCGAAGGGCGCGAGGATGATGGTCCGCACCACCGCCGCCGCCGCCTGGCCGAAACGGAAGTTCTGCGCGACGGCACGGACCGTGTTCAGCGGCCCGACGGCGCCATCGAGCGTGACGCCGGTGCCCAGCGCCGGGCCGCTGCGGATGGGCAGCAGCGCCACCGCATCGGCCGTCTGCAGCACCATCAGGTCACCTGCCTTCAGGCTGCCGGCGACGGCGGCGAAATACCCGCCGGCGCTGACCACCGCGCGCGTATCGGTGGTGCGGTATTGCCAGAGGGTGAAGCTACTGCCCTGGATCAGGGCTCCGAGATTGGCCGAGCTGAAAGGCACGGGGGTCTCCGTCTCAGCAGGCGGCCGCGCAGGGCGGCAACCCGGTGGATCGGGTCTGCCACCAGCGGCGGGCGCGGGATTATGCGGGGGAGGGGATCGCCGGGCGCAACTCTGCCGTCGGCTTGGTGGAGGTACCGGAACATTATCTTTGTGTCAAGGATAATGTTCCTAAAGCGCCCCGGCCTGCGGCAATTCCACCGGCGCGCCATCTGACCTAACCTGCCCCCGCCTCGAATGCCTACGGGAGCCCGATGAAGAGCCCAGCCCTAGCCTCCGTCGCCGCCGGGCTTCTCGCCCTGCTGCTGGCGCCCTTCGCCGCGGCCCAGCCCGTGCTCAATGTCTATAACTGGACCGACTACATCGACCCCTATGTGGTGCAGCGTTTCCAGCAGGAAAGCGGCATCCGCATCCGCTACGACGTCTACGACAGCCTGGAGACGCTGGAGGGCAAGCTCTCCGCCGGCCGCAGCGGCTACGACCTGATCGTGCCGACCAGCGAGCCGACCTTCGCCCGGCTGGTCCGCGCCGGCGCCTTGCTGCCGCTCGACCGCGCCCGCATCCCCAACTGGCGCAACCTGGATCCGGCGCTGATGGCGCGGGTCGCCACGATCGATCCCGGCAACGCGCATGGCGCCATCTACCTTTGGGGCACCGTCGGCCTCGGCCTTCGGCTCGACAAGATCCGGGCCATCGCCCCGGAGATCGCGCTGGATGGCCTCGACGTGCTGCTCAAGCCGGAGAATGCGGCGAAGCTGGCCCGCTGCGGCCTAGCGGTGATGGACAGCGTGACCGATGTGCTGCCCTCGGTCCTGCGCTGGCTCGGCCGCAGCCCCGACAGCGCCGACCCGGCCGACCTGCGCGCGGCGGAGACCGCGCTGCTGGCCGCCCGGCCGCATCTCCGCGCCATCCCCGGCTCCGGCGCGCTGCTGGACATGCTGGCGACCGGGGAGATCTGCGTCGCCCTGACCTATAGCGGCGACGTCATCCAGGCGGCGGCGCGGGCGCGCGAGGCCGGGCGCGGGGTCGAGATCGGCTATGTCCCGCCCCGGGTCGGCCCGCACATGTTCTTCGACATGCTGGCGATCCCGGCCGATGCGCCGAACCCCGAGGCCGCGCATGCCTTCATCGATTTCCTGCTGCGGCCCGAGATCATGGCCGCCGTCACCAGCCATGTCCGCTACCCCAATGCGGTGCCCGAGAGCCGGCCGCTGGTCGTCCAGGCGATACGCGAGGACCCGAGCGTCTATCCGCCCGCCGCGGCGCTCGCCGAGGCCTTCGTCCCCGGCACCCCGCCGCCCGCGGCCGAGCGAATCCGCAGCCGCCTCTGGAGCCGCTTCCGGGCGGGCCGCTGAGCTTGACCCTGTTGCGGGTCGAGGGCCTCACCAAGCGCTTCGGCCCCACCGTGGCGCTGGACGGCCTGGAGCTGGAGGTGCGGCCGGGCGAGTTCCTCGCCCTGCTCGGCGGCTCCGGCTCGGGCAAGTCCACCCTGCTGCGGCTGATCGCCGGCTTCGAGGCGCCGGATGCCGGGCGCATCCTGCTGCAGGGGCGGGACCTCGCCGGCCTGCCGCCGCATCTCCGGCCGCTGAGCATGGTCTTCCAGAACTACGCGCTGTTCCCGCATCTCAGCGTCTTCGACAACATCGCCTATGGCCTGCGGCGGGAGGGGCGGCCGAAGCCCGAGATCGCCGCGCGCGTCGCCGAGGCGCTGGCCCTGGTCGGCCTCGAGGCGCTCGCCGCGCGCCGGCCGCACCAGCTCTCGGGCGGCCAGCGCCAGCGGGTGGCGCTGGTCCGTGCCCTGGTCAAGCGCCCGCCGCTGCTGCTGCTGGATGAGCCGCTGGGCGCGCTGGACGCCGGCCTGCGCGAGCGCACCGGCTTCGAGCTCCGCGCCCTGCAACGCCGCACCGGCGCCGGCTTCGTCCTGGTGACGCATGACCAGGCGGAGGCCCTGGCCCTGGCCGACCGGGTCGCCGTGCTGCAATCCGGCCGCGTGGCGCAATGCGGCCCGCCCGCCGAGCTCTACGAGAGGCCGGCCAGCCGCTTCGTCGCCGCCTTCCTCGGCGCCGCCAATGTGCTGGATGGCCGGGTCGCGGCCGATGGTACGGTGGAGACGGCGGGCTGCCGCCTGGCCCTGGAGCATGACCGCCCCGCCGGCGCCACGCTCGCGGTGGCGCTGCGGCCCGAGCGCATCCGTCTCCTCACCGGGCCGCCGCCTGCGGCCAATGCGGCGGCCGGCATCCTGCGCGAGCTGGCCTATCGCGGCGACGGCTGGATCGCCCTGGTCGCCCTGCCGGGTGGCGCGGAGCTGCGGGTCGCCCTGCCGGCCGATGCCGCCCCGCCGGTGCCCGGCAGCACCGTCACCCTCGGCTGGGCCGCGGGCGCCCTGGTGCCGCTGGCCGGGTGATGCGGCGCCTCCTCATCCTGCTGCCGCCCTTTGCCTGGCTGCTGCTGCTGGTCGCCGCGCCGGTGGCGATCCTCGGCGTTATCGCCCTCGCCGAGGCTGGCCCCGGCGTGCCGCCCTTCCTGGCGCCTTTGGCCTGGGACGCGGGCCCGGTCTGGGCGGGCAGCTTCGACAGCCTCCGCAGCTTGGTCGCAGATGCCTATTACGCCACGGCCTTCCTGCAATCCCTCGGCACCGCCCTCGTCACCGCCACGCTCTGCCTGCTGCTGGCCTATCCCATGGCGCTGGGCATCGCCGCGGCGCGGGCCGCTTGGCGGCAGCCGCTGCTGCTGCTGGTGCTGCTACCCTTCTGGACCGGCTTCCTGCCGCGGGTCGGCGCCTGGATCGGCATCCTGCGGGATGGCGGCTGGGTGAATGGGCTGCTCGGCACCTTCGGCCTCGCACCCTGGCGGCTGCTCTATACCGATGCCGCGCTCACCCTCGGCATGGTCCATGCCTACCTGCCCTTCGCCGTGCTGCCGCTGGCCGCCACCCTGCTGAAGCGGGACCTGGCCGTCGAGGAGGCCGCGGCCGACCTGGGTGCGACCCCCTGGGTGGTCTTCCGCAGCGTGACCCTGCCGCTGTCCCTGCCGGCGGCGGCGGCCGGGTTCCTGCTGGTCTTCATCCCGGCCGCCGGGGAATTCGTCATCCCCGAACTGCTCGGCCCGCCGGAGGCGCAACTCGTCGGCCGGGTCCTCTGGGGCGAGTTCTTCCAGAACCGCGACTGGCCCATGGCCGCGGCCCTGGCCCTGGCCCTGCTGGCGGTGCTGGTCCTGCCGATCCGCCTGTTCCAGCGCCTCGGCAGCGCGCCATGAGGCGCTTCGGGCTGGTATTCGGCCTGGGCTTCCTCTGGGCGCCCATCCTGCTGATGGTCGGCTATGCCTTCAGCGCCGACCGTATCCCCTTCCAATGGGGCGGCTTCTCGCTGCGCTGGTTCGTGGCGCTGGCCGGCAATGACCGGATGCGGGAGGCGGCCTTGCTCTCCTTCCGCGTCGCCGCCGGGGCGGCCAGCCTGGCGATGCTGCTGGGCGGCCTCACCGGCTGGGTCCTGGCCCGGTTCGGCGCCTTCCGCGGCCGCGCCCTGTTCGGCGCCCTGGCCGGCGCCCCCCTGGTGCTGCCGGAGGTGGTGACCGGCCTCTCGCTGCTGCTGCTGTTCGTCGTGCTGCAGGGGGCGGCCGAGACCCTGCTCGGCTGGCGGCTGGGCCGCGGTGCCGGCACCATCCTGCTGGCCCATGCGACGCTCGGCCTCGCCTATGTCGCGGTGGTGGTCCAGTCCCGCCTCGCCGGCCTGGACCGGGGGCTGGAGGAGGCCGCGGCCGACCTCGGCGCCGGCCCCTTCACCGTCTTCCGCACCATCACCCTGCCGCTGATCGCGCCCAGCCTCGCCGCCGGCTGGCTGCTGGCCTTCACCCTCTCGCTGGACGACGTCGTGGTCGCCAGCTTCGTCTCCGGCCCGGCCGGGACCACCCTGCCGATGCTGGTCTTCTCCGCCCTCAAGGTGGGGCTGACGCCGGAGGTGAATGCCCTGGCGACGGTCATCCTGGGCCTCGCCATCCTGGCCGTCGGGGGTGCCGGGCTGATTTTCGCCCGCATTTCATCCCGCCGGACGAATGGCGCGGGTTGAAGCCGCGGGGGGTGGGGTCTAGTTTCCCGCGCCTTAGCAGTACCGCAGGGTTCCCATCCCCATGAAGCTCACCGCAGACCGCCTCGACCGCATCTCCGCCTCGCTGACCATCGCGATGACCAGCAAGGCCCGGGCGCTGAAGGCCGCGGGGCGCGATATCATCGGGCTGTCCTCCGGCGAGCCGGATTTCGATACCCCCCGCAACGTCAAGGACGCGGCCATCGCCGCGATCGAGCGCGGCGAGACCAAGTACACCGATGTCTCCGGCACGCCGAAGCTGCGCCAAGCGATCTGCGACCGCTTCAAGGCGGACCACGGCCTGGACTTCAAGCCGGAGGAGATCATCGTCTCGACCGGTGGCAAGCAGGTGATCTTCGACGCCCTGCTGGCGACCATCAACCCGGGCGACGAGGCGATCATCCCCGCCCCGTGCTGGGTGTCCTACCCGGACATCGTCGAGTTGGCCGAGGGCAAGCCCGTCATCGTCGCCTGCGACCAGAACTCGGGCTTCAAGCTCCGCCCGGAGCAGCTCGAGGCGGCGATCACGCCCAAGACCAAGTGGTTCCTGCTCAACAACCCCTGCAACCCGACCGGCGCCGCCTATAGCGCGGAGGAGCTGAAGCAGCTCACCGACGTGCTGCTGCGCCACCCCGATGTCTGGGTCTTCACCGACGACATCTACGAGAAGCTCTCCTACGACGGCTTCAAGCCGGCGACGATCCTCGAGGTCGAGCCGCGGCTGCGCGACCGCACCGTGACCATGAACGGCTGCTCCAAGGCCTATGCGATGACCGGCTGGCGCATCGGCTATGCCGCCGCCCCGGCGCATCTCATCAAGCAGATGGACAAGCTGCAGAGCCAGTCCACCAGCAACACCAGCAGCGTCAGCCAGGCCGCGGCGGTCGAGGCCCTGACCGGCCCGCAGGACACCATCGACGTGATGCGCGCCGCCTACAAGAAGCGCCGCGACATGATGGTGGAGGAGCTGAACCAGGCCCCCGGCCTGTATTGCCACAAGCCGGAAGGCGCCTTCTACGTCTTCCCGTCCATGCAGGGCTGCATCGGCAAGACCTCGGGTGGCGGCCGCGCCATCACCGACGACGACAGCTTCTGCGCCGCGCTGCTGGAGGAGGAGGGCGTCGCCTGCGTCCATGGCACCGCCTTCATGTACCCCGGCCACTTCCGCATCAGCTACGCGACCAGCGATGCCGTGCTGAAGGAAGCCTGCGTGCGCATCCGCCGCTTCTGCTCGGCGCTGAAGTAAGCCCCATGCCGCAGCTCGCCCAGCGCCTGGCGGAGGTCAAGGTCTCCGCCTCCGCCGCCATGACCCAGCGCGCCCGCGCGCTGCGGGCCGAAGGCATCGCGGTCATCAGCCTCTCGAACGGCGAGCCCGACTTCGCCTCGCCGCCGCATGCGATCGAGGCCGCCCACAAGGCGGCGCTCGCCGGCGACACCAAGTATCCGCCGCAGGGCGGCACGCCGGCGCTGAAGGCCGCCATCGCCCGCAAGTTCAAGCGCGACAACGGCCTCGACTACGGACCGGACGAGATCATCGTCGGCAATGGCGGGAAGCAGGTGATCTTCAACGCCTTCATGGCGACGCTGGATCCGGGCGACGAGGTGGTGATCCCGTCGCCCTTCTGGATCAGCTACGCCGACATGGCGAAGGTCGCCGGCGGGGTCCCCGTCACCGTTCCTTGCCCGCAGAACAACGGCTTCAAGCCGCGCCCCGAGGATATCGAGGCGGCGATCACCCCGAAGACCAAGTGGGTGCTGCTGAACTTCCCCGGCAACCCGACCGGCGCGGTGCCGACGCGGGCCGAGATGCGCGCCATCGCCGACGTCCTGCTGCGCCATCCGCATGTCTGGGTCATGACCGACGACATGTACGAGCACCTGCTCTACGACGGCTTCGAATTCAGCACCATCGCCGAGGTCGAGCCCGCGCTGAAGCCGCGCACCCTGACGGTCAACGGCTGTTCCAAGACCTATGCGATGACCGGCTGGCGCGTCGGCTTCGGCGGCGGTCCGGCCGATCTCATCAAGGGCATGTTCAACATGCAGGGCCAGGCGACCGCCGGCGTTTCCACCATCAGCCAGGCCGCCGCCGCGGCCGCGCTCGACGGGCCGCAGGAGTTCGTCAAGACCAATGCCGAGGCCTATCGCCAGCGCCGCGACATGGTGGTCGAGATGCTGAACGCCGCCCCCGGCATCACCTGCCACAAGCCGGAAGGCGCCTTCTACGTCTTCCCGAACCTCGCCGGCTGCCTCGGCAAGACCAGCAAGGGCGGTCGGAAGATCGAGACCGATACCGACTTCGTCCAGGCCCTCCTGGAGGAGAAGCGCGTCGCCTGCGTCCAGGGCACCGCCTATGGCATGTCGCCCTATATGCGCATCTCCTACGCGACCGACACCGCCAGCCTGACCGAGGCCTGCGGCCGCATCCAGGAGTTCTGCCGGGAATTGGCATGATTCGCCCCGGCCGGGACGCGGATGCCGCCGGCTTCATCCGGCTGATCGGCGACTGCTGGGCGGAATTCCCCGGTTGCATCCTCGACGTGGATGGCGAGGTGCCCGAGCTCCGGGCCCTCGCCAGCTACTTCGGCCAATCCGGCGGCGCCCTCTGGGCCGCCGAGGCGGAGGGCACCCTGGTCGGCATGGTCGCCACCCGGCCGCTGAACAGCGACCAGGCCTATGAGATCTGCAAGATGTACGTCGCCCGCGACCAGCGCGGGACCGGCCTGGCGCATCGGCTGATCGAGACCGCCGAGGCGCATGCCCGCGCCGCCGGCGCCCAGCGCCTGGTGCTCTGGACCGATACCCGCTTCGATGCGGCGCATCGCTTCTACGAGAAGCGCGGCTATGTCCGCCAGGGCGCCATCCGCATCCTGGACGACCTCTCGAAGTCGCTCGAGTTCCGCTACGCCAAGCCCGCCGCCGGGCTGGTGGTGGAGGCCCTCGATGCCGCCGCCGCCGCCAGCGCCGAACGCCGGCTGAGCGAGATCCTCGTCGCCTGCGTCGCCGCCGGCGCCAGCGTCTCCTACCTCAGGCCCCTGGCGCCGGAGGCGGCACGCGGCTTCTGGCGCAAGGCCGCCTCCGACGTCGCCGGCAATCGCCGGGTGCTGCTGGCCGCCTGGCTGGAGGGCGCCCTGGTCGGCACCGTGCAGCTCGACCTCGACATGCCGCAGAACCAGCCGCACCGGGCCGGGCTTGCCATGCTGCTGGTGGACCCGGCCGCCCGGCGCCGCGGCGTGGCCCGCGCCCTGCTGCAACGGGCGGAACAGGCGGCCCAGCGGCTCGGCCGCCCGCTGCTGGTGCTGGATGCCAAGGCGGGCGACATGGCGGAGCCGCTCTACCGCGGCCTTGGCTGGCAGGAGGCCGGGCGCATCCCGCGCTTCGCCCTGGACGCCGATGGCATCGAGCAGGATGCCGTCATCTTCTGGAAGCGGGTTTGAACGGCCATGATCTCCCCTGCCTAGTGCCGCATGATGGCGGCCTACAATGCCGGGATGAACCGCCGCCTCTATGCCGCGGCCGGGCAGCTGCCGGATGCGGCGCGGCGCCAGGACCGCGGCGCCTGGTTCGGCTCCATCCATGGCACGTTCTGCCACCTGGTCTGGGGCGACCGGCAATGGATGAGCCGCTTCGCCGGCTGGGATCCGCCGCCGCCGGGCATCAAGGGCAGCCCCTTCCTCATCGAGGATTGGGCCGAGATGCGCGCCGCCCGCGAAGCGCTGAACGCGCGGATCGAGGCCTGGGCCGCCGGGCTGACGCCCGAATGGCTGGCCGGGACCCTGGTCTGGTTCAGCGGCGCCTCGGGCCAGGAGATGACCTCGCCCCGCGCCGTCACCCTGACCCACTTCTTCAACCACCAGACCCATCACCGCGGCCAGGCGCATGCGCTGATCACCCAGGCCGGCATCCGCCCGGCCGATACCGACCTGCCCTGGATCGTGGACCTGCAGGCGCTCGGCATCGGCTGAGGCCGCGCGGCTATTCCATCGTGATGCCGGCATCGCGGATGGTCCGGCCGAGCGCCGTTACCTCCCGCCGCGCCACCGCATCCATCTCGGCGACGCTCAGCGGCCGCAGGATGACGCCGCCCTCCTCGGCCCGCCGCGTCACCTCCGGCGTCGCCGCCGCCTCCCGCACCGCCTGGTTGAGCCGCTGGACGATCTCCGGCGGCGTCCCGGCCGGGGCGAAGAAGGCGAACCAGGCATCGATGACGAAGCCCGGCATGCCCGCTTCCGCGGTGGTGGGCACCTCCGGCAGGGCCTTGATCCGATCCGCGCTGGCGATGGCCAGCGCCTTCACCTTGCCCGCCTGCGCCAGGCCGATCGCCGAGGAGGGCGTGGTGATCAGCATCTCCACCCGGTCCCCGGCGACATCCTGCAAGGCCGGCGCCGCGCCCCGGTAGGGCACATGCACCATGGGCACGCCGATCGCCTGGCTGAACAGCACCCCGGCGATATGCTGGATGGAGCCATTGCCGGAGGAGCTGTAGTTCAGCTTTCCCGGCCGCGCCTTGGCATAGTCGATGAACTCCGCCAGCGAGGTCACCGGCAGGCCGGGGGCGACGAAGATGCCATGCGGCGCCACATCCGCCATGCCGACCGGCATCAGGTCCCGGTTTGGATCCCAGGGCAGGTTCTTCATCATCGCCGGATTGCCGGCGTGGTAGCCGGAATACTGCATGAGCAGCGTATGGCCATCGGGCGCCGCCCGCACCACGGCCTGGATGGCGATATTGCCATTGGCCCCCGGCTTGTTGTCGATGACGAGCTGCACGCCCAGCAGCCGGGTCAGCGCATCCTGGTAGAGCCGGGCCGCGAAATCCGTGCCGCCGCCCGGCGGATTGGGCACGACGAGGGTGATCGGCCGGTTCGGCCAGGATTGTGCCCGACCGAGGCCGGGAACGACGGCCGGTGCCGCCAGGGCGCTCGCGAGCAGGCTTCGCCGCGGGATCGTTGTCATGATCGTTCTCCTCCGTTGCCCCCGTCTTGCGGCCGACCCGGCATGCCCGACAAGCCCCCTCGTCGGAGTCCGGCGCAGGGGTTCGGCCGCGCCACCCCGCGGCGGGAAGTGTCTTCATACTGTCTCTGGACTTTAACCGGACTTCTGCGGAGCCTCGGTCGTTCTGCGGCCGAGGATAGCACGATGGATTTCACGCTGACCGAACTCGATCCCGGCACCAACATGGTCGCCTTGGCCGGCCGGCTGGATGCGGCCGGCGCGGAGGGGATCGAGCTGCGCTTCACCGCCGCCCTCGGCGGGTCCGGGCGGCATGCGCTGGTCGATCTCGGCAGCGTGGAATTCGTGGCTTCCCTCGGCCTCCGGCTCTTCATCTCGGTGGCGCGGGTGCTGCAGCGCCGGGACCGGCAGATGATCCTCTACGGCGCCCAGCCGCAGGTGATGGAGGTCTTCGAGACCATCGCCCTCGATCAGATGATCCCGGTCTGCGCCGATGCGGCGGAGGCCCGCGCCCGCCTCGGCCGATGAGGGAGGGCGGGGCCGAGTTCCGCCATGCCATCGCCGGCGGCACGGCCGCCGTCGCCGCGGCGCAGGCGGCGCTGGCCGCCTTCCTGGCAGCCGCCGGGGCCAGCGCGCGCAGCGTCACCCGGGCCGAGCTGGTGCTGGAGGAGCTGGCGCTGAACGCGCTGCGGCATGGCGGCGCGCCCTCGGTCCAGGTGCGGGCCCGGCTGGAGGCCGGCCGCTGCTCCCTGGTGCTGGAGGATGCCGGCCTGCCCTTCGACCCCACCACGGCGGCGCCGATGCCCTTGGCCACCTCCCTGGCGGAAGCGCGGATCGGCGGCCTGGGCCTAGCCCTGGTCCGCCGCACGGCCGAAGCCCTCCGCTATCTCCGCACGCCCGCCGGCCTGAACCGGCTGGAGGTCGACCTGGCCCCATAGGTGGCGAGGATCCGCCAGCATCTGCAGGCGGAGGACATGGCCAATGCAGACATGGGGATCAAAGGGGGCGGAGTGGCCGCCGGCCTGCCGAAGCCGCGCAGCCTGGGCATCGATGCCCGGACCGCCGATCCACCTTCCCGTCCAGATCGGCCGGCCATCGTTGCCGATGGGCCACCGGCATCCTGATCGGGCCACCCCGGTCGCGACCCCTGGCCGCTGCGCCGCCCGTGCGTCACCATGCGGCAAAAGCACGGGAGGAACCGCATCATGCCGCCGCCATTCCCTGGCCGACGCCGCGCCCTGCTGGCGATGCCCCTGCTGCTGGCGACCGGCCGCGCCCTGGCGCAACCCGCCGCCTATCCCGGCCGGCCGATCCGCGTCGTCGTCGCCTGGCCGGCCGGTGGCGGCGTGGATACGCCGGTGCGGCTGGTGGCCGGTCCCATGGGCCGCGCCCTGGGCCAGCCGCTGGTGCTGGAGAACCGCGGCGGCGCCACCGGCTCGATCGGCGAGGCGGAGGCCGCCCGTGCCGCGCCGGATGGCTACACGCTGCTCGCCACCGGTCTCAGCCTGGCCACCAACCCGATGCTGATGCGGGGCCTGGGCTACGACCCCGTCGCCGCCTTCACCCCCGTGACGCAGCTCACCTCCGCGCCGCTGCTGCTGGTGGTCCGCGCCGATCACCCGGCCCAGTCCCTGGCGGGGCTGCTCGAGATGGCACGCGCCGCCCCCGGCAGGCTGTCCTTCTTCTCCTCCGGCATGGTCGGCGGGCCGCACATGACCGGGCTGATGCTGCTGCGCCGGGCCGGCGTATCGGCCACCCATGTCTCCTACCGCGGCGGCAGCCAATCCATCGCCGGCGTCATGGGCGGCGACACCGACTTCGGCTTCTCCACCCTGCCGCAGGCCGTCCCGCTGGTGCGGGAAGGCCGGCTGCGGGCCCTGGCCATCTCCTCGGCCGGGCGCATGGCCTCGCTCCCCGAGGTGCCGACCGTCGCCGAGCAGGGCTTCCCCGGCTTCGAGCGCTTCGAGGCCACCAATCTCTGGACGCCCAGCGGCACCCCGCCCCAGGCCATCGCCCGCCTGCATGAGGCCGCCGTCGCGGCCCTGGCGGAGCCCGAGGTCCGTGCCCGCCTCGATATCCTCGGCATGACCGCGGTCGGCAGCACCCCGGCCGAGCTCGGCCGCTTCATGGCGAACTACCGGGCCTGGGCGGCGGAGATGATCCGCGTCGAGGACATCCGGCTGGACTGAGGCCGCGCGTCGCAAGGCGCCCCAAGGAGACTGACCGCCATGCCGAATTTCGCCCAGCCCACCCGCTACGGCCGCATCTTCCCGCCCAACCCCGCCTGGCTCGCGCAGCGCCCGCCCGAGCCGGCGCTGGAGCCGGCGCTGCCGATCATCGATGCCCATCACCACCTCTGGGACAGGCCGGACCAGCGCTACCTGCTGCCGGAATTCCTCGCCGACCTGGGCGCCGGCCATACCATCGCCGCCACCGTCTTCGTCCAGTGCCACGCCATGCACCGCGCCACCGGGCCGGAAGAACTGCGCCCGGTGGGGGAGACCGAATTCGTCGCCGGCATCGCCGCGATGAGCGACAGCGGCGGCTATGGCCAGACCCGCATCGCCGCCGGCATCGTCGGCTTCGCCGACCTCACCCTGGGCGCCGGCGCGGGCGCGGTGCTGGATGCGCATATCCGGGCCGGCGGCGGCCGCTTCCGCGGCGTGCGCCAGTCCGCGGCCTGGGATGCCGACCCCGTCATCGGCAATGGCCACCCCGCGCCCGGCCTGCTGCTGCGGCCGGAATTCCGGGCCGGCCTCGCGGAGCTGACGGCGCGCGACCTCGCCTTCGACCTCTGGGTCTTCCACACCCAGCACCGGGATGCGATCGACCTCGTCCGCGCCTGCCCGGCGACGCAATTCATCCTCGGCCATTGCGGCGGGCCGCTCGGCTACGGCCCCTATGCCGGGCGACGGGACGAGGTCTTCGCGCAATGGCGATCCGGCATGGCCGAGCTGGCGCGCTGCCCCAATGTGGTGGTCAAGCTGGGCGGGATGCTGATGCGCCTCGCCGCCTACGACTACGGCGCGCTGGAGCAGCCGCCGACCTCGGCCGAGCTGGCGGCGCATTGGGATCCCTACATCACCACCTGCATCGAGCTCTTCGGCGCCGACCGCTGCCTGTTCGAGAGCAACTTCCCGGTGGAGAAGATGGGCATCGGCTACGGCGAGATCTGGAACGCCTTCAAGCGGCTGGCCAAGGGTGCCTCCGCCGCGGAGAAGCAGGCGCTGTTCAGCGGCACCGCGGCGCGCGTCTATCGCTTACGGGCAAACGGCTTTACCGCGGACGGCGCCGGGGCGCATGCTTCCCGGACCGGCACGGGAGGGAACTGATGAACGCGTTGCGCAACCGGCCATTCCGGCACATCGAGGTCAACCGCATCGCCGGCTCGCTCGGCGCCGAGGTCTCCGGCCCCGACCTGTCCGAGGAACTCGACGACGAGGTGCTGGCCGAGATCCGCCAGGCCCTGCTCGACAACCTGGTGATCTTCTTCCGCGGCCAGGCGCTGACGCCGGCGCGGCAGCTCGCCTTCGCCCGGCGCTGGGGCGACATCCACCTGCATCCCTTCATGCAGGGCATGGCGGATTTCCCCGAGGTGCTGGAGATCAAGAAGACCCCCTCCGACAAGAAGAACTTCGGCGGCGACTGGCATTCCGACCAGATGTTCACCGCGAAGCCCGCCATGGGCACCATGCTCTATGCCAAGGAGGTCCCCTCGGCCGGCGGCGATACCCTCTTCACCAACCAGTACCTCGCCTATGAGGCACTGAGCCCCGGCATGCGGGCGATGCTGGACCCGCTGAAGGCGATCAGCCGCGGCGATAGGCTGGCGAGCCAGGGCGGCCAGACGCGGCAGCAATTCCACGGCACTAACAGCGTCTCGATGAAGGCCAAGGACCCCGGCAAGGTGCAGACGACGACCCTGCATCCGCTGATCCGCACCCATCCCGAGACCGGCCGCAAGGCGCTGTTCATCGGCGGCCATGTGCATGGGCTGGAGGACATGACGGAGGCCGAGGCGAAGCCGCTGATCGGGTTCCTGATGGCGCATTCGACCCGCCCGGAATTCACCTGCCGCTTCCGCTGGGCCAGCGGCTCCGTCGCCTTCTGGGACAACCGCTGCACCCAGCACTACGCGATCAACGACTATCCCGCCGAGACCCGCATCATGCACCGCGTCACCATCTGCGGCGACGTGCCTTTCTAGTCAGGCGCTGAAGCTCCAGCCCGCCGGGGCGCGGCCGAGCCAGCGCTCCGGCTCCCCCGGCCAGCGCGGCGAGCCGGCCAGCGACACGCCCCAGGCGGCGCCGACGCCGAGCACGCGCAGCCCATCCGCCGCCTCCGCCCGGTAGCCGATGTGGTGATGCCCATGCACCACCAGCCGGGCGCCCATGGCGCGGGCCAGGTCCTCCAGCACCGCGACGCCGCTGGGATGCGAGGTGGGCGCCTCATGCGTCACCAGCACATCCGCCCGCTGGCTGGCGAGATGGTCCACATCCTCCGGCCAGATCGCCATGACCGAGAGGGAATGCGCCAGCGCCGCCGTCGCATCGGCGCTCCAGCCCGGGCCGAGGGTGGCGAGATCGGCCGCCAGCTCCGCCCGGCGGCGGATGCGCGGCGGATTGGGCGGGTTCCAGACCCGCGGCCGGAAGGTGCCGCCGAGGCCGGCGATCCGCACGCCCGCGATCTCCCGCACCCGGCCATGCAGCGCGCCCGCGGTGCTGATCGGGTTCAGCGCCGGCTCCGTCAGGTTGGCCCACATCCCCGGCCCGCCGTCGTAGTCGTGGTTGCCGAAGATCCAGTGCAATTCGGCACCGGTCTCGAGGATCGGCGCCGCCAGCTGGTCCAGCGGCTCATGGCATTCCATGTCGCCGAGCAGCACCACCGCCTCCGGCGGCCGGGCGAGGGCCGCAAGGCCCCGCGCCACATGGTCCCAGCGCCGGTGGATGTCGCCGACGAAGACGATTCCCTCATGGTCGAAGCCGGTCAGATCACGCCCTCCGCTGCCAGCGCCGCAACCTCGGCGCGGGAATAGCCCAGCAATTCGCCAAGCAGCCGCTCGTTGTCCTCGCCATAGCCCGGGGCGCCGCGGCGGGTGATGCCGCCGGCATGGCCCGGCGTCGCCGAAAGCTTCACCGCGGGCAATTCCGTCACCGGCCACTGGCCGATCCGGGTGCCTTCGATCTCGGTCAGCCAGTCCAATGCCGCGAGCTGCGGATCATGCTCGCAGCGATCCTCGGCATCCTGGCAGACCCCTGCGGCGATGCCCGCCGCCTGCAGGGCCAGCATGGCCGCCGGCGCCTGCTGCGTCACCGTCCAGGCGGTGACGGCGGCTTCCAGAGCCGGCTGGTTCGCCAGCCGTGCCTCCAGAGTGGCGAAGCGGGCATCCGCCAGCCAGCCCGGTTGTCCCGCGACCTGCGCCAGCGCGCGCCACTCGGCATCCGTGAAGCAGGCGATCGCCAGCCAGCGATCCTCGCCGGCACAGCGGAAGGCCCCATGCGGCGCCGCCGGCTTGTAGGGCGAGCGATTGCCGATGCGGCTCCAGACCCGGCCATTGGCCGCATGATCCAGCACCGGCACGCCGCCGAGGAAGATGCCGGACTCGCATTGCGAGCCATCGATCCACTGGCCCCGCCCGGTGCGGTCGCGGTGCAGCAGCGCGCCGAGGATCGCCATGGAGAAGCCATAGGCGCCCATCCAGTCGAGGAAGGAATAGCCCCAGCCCGCCGGCATCGCCGGCTCCGGCAGGCCGGACATCTCGGAGGTTCCGGCAAAGGCCGCCGCGACCGGGCCGATGGTGCGGAACCGCCCATAGCTGCCGACGCCGCCCATGCCGGATTGCTGGACATAGATGATATCCGGCCTGATCGCGCGGAGCGCCTCGTACCCCAGCCCCAGCCGGGCCAGCACGCCGGGCGAGAAGCCCTCCGCCACCACGTCGGATTGGGCGATCATCCGCCGGGCGATCTCGAGCCCCTTGGGATGGCGGATGTTCAGCGAGAGGCCGGACTTGCCGGCATTCTTGTTGTTGAACTGACCGCCCATGTCGGGGTCGGTCACCGGCGGCAACGGCGCGGTCGCGCCACGCCGCGCCGCCCGCCCGCCGACCGGCGCCATGGCGGCGAGGCGGGTATCCGGGTTCTCCTTCCACTCCACCTTGATGACATCGGCGCCCAGCGCCGCCGCCAGCCGGGTGCCGCCGGCCGAGGCGAGGAACCAGGAGAAGTCGAAGATCCGCACCCCCTGCAGCGGGAAGGCCTTGCCATGCGCCGAGAGCCGCGTGGGCGTCTCGGTGCGCGGCCTGGCGGGGACCGTCGCGGCAGGGGAGGGGGTCTTGAGCCCGGCCAGCACCGCCGCCGTATCCTCGCCCAGCAGCGGCGCCCGCCGGCCGACCTGCCAGCGCGTCTCGGTGCTGAGCCAGCGGCTCACCGGATAGGTGAAGCTGCGACCGAGTTCCGGATGCTCCACCTCGGCGAAAGTGCCGCGCGCCTGCCAATGCGGATCGCCGGCATTCTCATGCGGCTTGCGCAGCGGCGCCCAGAGCAGCCCGGCCCCCTGCGCCTCCCGCCAGGGCAGCGTCTCCCAGGTATGGGCGCGGATGAAGCGCTGGATCACCTCGGTGATATGCGCCGCGGCTTTCCCGGCGGTGCCGGAGCCGGGGACGTTGCGGGCGCGGATATCGGCGCCGTCGCCAGGCTTCACCAGATCCGCCTGCATCCCGAAGCGCTCGAGGAAGGGAACCAGATTGGCCTGGTCCCGCACCGAGACTCCGGTGGCGATGCACCAGCGCCCGTCCTTGGTATGGCCGATGGTCGGCACATGCGTCGGAATTTCCCCGGCATGGCGGCAGGTCATGCGGAACAGCGGGGCGCGCCGCATCACCCAGGACATCACGTCCAGTTCCGGGTTCTTCGAGACCGCCTCATGCACTGCGCAGGAGAGGTCCTGGCCTTCCCCGGTATGCAGCCGGTGCAGCAGCGCGGCGAGGATGCCGACCATCAGCTGCTCGCCGGCGATGTGATAGGCCTGCCAGAGCTGCGGCGCGATCGGCGGCAGGTCGTAGCGCCTCGCCGGATCGGGATCGTAGCCGCAGTTCATCATGATCCCGCCGAGGGCGAGATGCACCAGGTCGCTGCCCTTGAAATCCTTCCAGGGCCCGGTGTCGCCGAAAGGCGTCATCCGCGCGACGACCAGCCGCGGATGCCGTGCCCGCAACGCCGCGACATCGAGGTCGCGCCGCGAGGTCAGCAGGATATCCGCCCGCGCCAGCAGCGCCTCGCCCTCGGTGCTGTCCAGCGCCAGGGTGACGGAGCGCTTGCCCCGGTTGTAGGCCCAGAAATGCAGCGACCGCTCCGGCCCCGGCACGTCATCGAGGAAGGGCCCGATCCGCCGCGTCGCGGCACCGTCCTCAGGCTCCAGCTTCACCACCTCGGCGCCGAGCCCGGCGAGCATCAGGCCGCAGTATTCCGCCGTCTCGTCGGCGACCTCCAGCACCCGCATGCCGCTGAGGATGCCGGGCGCATCGTCTGGCACCTGCCCGGGGACGGGCACCGTCATGCGCATGGCCTTCGGGCCGCCATGCTGCGCCCTTGCGGCAGTTCGATCATTCCCGCGTTCCCTTGCCCCAGGCCGAGGCATCTTGCGGCCACGCTAGCGTGCGTCTCGCGCAGGCGGCAAGTGCGGGCCAGGACGCGAAAACTCGGACGGGAGGAGGGGAAACCGGTGGTGGGCGCGACAGGGATTGAACCTGTGACCCTTCGCGTGTGAAGCGAATGCTCTACCGCTGAGCTACGCGCCCAAACCGTGTTGGGAGCGGGTTAGTAAGGGCATCGCCGCCCCGGCGCAAGCCCCTTCCGCCGCCTATTCCGGCCGGATATTCGCCGCCGCCACCACCTGCGCATAGCGTGCCACCTCGGCCGCCACGAAGCGCCCGGATTGCGCCACATCGGCCCCGATCAGGGAGAAGCCCAGCTCCCCCGCCTTCTGCACCAGGACCGGCTCCGCCGCCGCCCGGCGGATGGCCGCGGCGATCCGTTCGACCAGGGCTTCCGGCAGCCCGGCCGGCGCCTGGATCGCCGTCCAGCTGGTGATCCGCAGATCCGGCAGCCCCGCCTCGGCCACGGTCGGCACTTCCGGCAACAGCCGGTGCCGCGTGGTATCGGTCACCGCCAGGGCCCGCAACCGGCCGCCCTGCACCTGCGGCAGGC
The DNA here is from genome assembly GCF_979252845.1 of Belnapia sp. AC561. Taxonomy (NCBI): domain Bacteria; kingdom Pseudomonadati; phylum Pseudomonadota; class Alphaproteobacteria; order Acetobacterales; family Roseomonadaceae; genus Belnapia; species Belnapia sp. AC561. The sequence continues at coordinate 170,114 of NZ_CEEDBP010000005.1, read as the reverse complement.
ATTCCGGCAGGTTGGAGATCACCAGGTCCAGGTTGCCCGCCACCAGGTCGGTGACCGAGGGCGCCCCGCCCCGGTAGGGCACGTGCTGCAACCCATCCCCCGCCCCCGCCGCCCGGCGGAACATCTCCAGCGCCAGATGCGGCGGCGAGCCGGTGCCGGAGGACCCGCCGTTGAGACGCCGGGACCGCGCCGCCATGGCCAGCTCGCCGAGACTCCGCCAGGGCGCCTCCGCCCGCACCACCACCACCAGCGGCAGCGCGCCGAGCAGGGTCAGCGTCCGCAGGTCGCGCAGGAAGTCGTAGGGCCCCTGCGGGAACAGCGAGGCATTGATCGCATGGGTCAAGGTGATGGCGAGCAGGGTATGGCCATCCGGCGGGGCCTTGGCCACGGCATCGGCACCGATCAGCGCATTGCCGCCGGGCCGGTTCTCGACCACCACCGGCCGGCCCCAGTCCTCGGCCAGCCGCTGGGCGACGAGGCGGGCCATGATGTCGGTCTGCCCGGCCGGGGTGAAGGGCACCACCAGCCGCACGGTCCGGTCGGGGAAGGCCGCGGGCTGCGCCAGGGCGGCCGCCGGCAGCAGGCCCAGCCCGCCGGCCAGCAGGTGGCGGCGGCGGGTCATGGCAGGCCGTTCCGGACATGCCGGCGATAGGCCGGCCGCTCCGACAGCCTCTCGTAATAGGCCGCCAGCGCCGGCAGCGGCAGCGGCGCGACATGCCGCATGCTGTACCAGCGATGCACCACGAAGCCGGCCGGGATATCCGCCAGGGTGAACCCGGCGCCCGCCAGATAGGGCCCGGCCGCCGCCAGCGCCGCATCCAGCTGGCCCATGCGCCGCCCGTATTCGAGCCGGCCATGCGCCACGAACCAGGGGTTGGTCCAGGGCTCCAGCCCCAGCTCCCCGCCGAGGTAGGCGGCACGCATCGGCTGGGTCAGGTCATAGGCGACCCAGTCCATCCATTGCTCCACCCGCGCCCGGGCCAGCGGTTCCGCCGGCAGCAGCCCCGCCGCGCCCTGCCGCGCCGCCAGGTAGCGCAGGATCACATGCGATTCCCGCAGCACCGCCGCGCCATCCAGCAGTACCGGCACGGTGCCGAGCGGGTTCAGCGCCAGGAATTCCGGATCGTCGGTCGGGCGGTGGCCGCGCCCCCAGGGTTCCAGGGTGACGTCCAGCTCCAGCTCCGCCAGCAGCCACAGCACCTTGCGGACGTTGTAGGCATTCGGCCGTCCGAGCAATGTCAGCCCCTCCCGCTGAGCCATTAAACACCTCGGTTTCGTTGAATGGACTGTATCACGCTGGTGGATGCAGCTTAGCCTTGCACGCCAGCCCCGGCCGCCGCAACTTCCGTCGCAACGATGACCGACCCGCGAAAGACCCTTCGATGAGCAGCAGACGGCAGTTACGGCTCGGCGCCTTCATGCGGCCGGTCAGCATCCATACCGGCGCCTGGCGCTATCCCGGCGCCTTCCCCGATGCCAACTTCAACTTCGCCCACTACAAGCGCTTCATCCAGACGCTGGAGCGCGGCCGCTTCGATGCCTTCTTCATGGCCGACCACCTGGCGCTGCTGAACATGCCGGTCGAGGCGCTGAAGCGCAGCCATACCGTCAGCAGCTTCGACCCGCTGACCCTGCTGCCCGCGCTCGCCGCCGTCACCGAGCATATCGGGCTGATCGCCACCGCGAGCACGACCTACAACGAGCCCTACCACATCGCCCGCAAATTCGCCTCGCTGGACCATATCAGCGGCGGCCGGGCCGGCTGGAACCTCGTCACCACCTCGAACCCCGATGCGGCGAAGAACTTCGGCCACGACGAGCACATGGCGCATGGCGAACGCTACCAGCGCGCCCGCGAGTTCTTCGACGTCGTCACCGGACTCTGGGACGGCTGGGCCGATGACGCGCTGATCCGCGACGTGGACAGCGGGATCTACTTCGACCCCGACCGCGTCCACGTCCTGGACCACAAGGGCCCCGAGTTCACCGTCCGCGGCCCGCTGAACGTCGCCCGTCCCATCCAGGGCTGGCCGGTCATCGTCCAGGCCGGCGCCTCCGAGGCCGGCCGGCAGATCGCGGCCGAGACTGCCGAGGCGGTCTTCGCCAGCCAGGCGACCCTGGCCGAGGGGCGGAAATTCTACGCCGACATCAAGGGCCGCATGGCGCGGCTCGGCCGCGACCCGGACCACCTGAAGATCCTGCCCGGCGCCTTCGTCGTGGTCGGGGAGACGCTGGCCGAGGCAAAGGCCAAGCGCGCCCACCTCGACAGCCTGGTGCATTACGACAGCGCCATCGCCTCGCTCTCGATCGCCCTCGGCACCGATGCCTCGAAATTCGACCCGGACGGCCCGTTGCCCGAGATCCCCGACACCAACCAGAGCAAGAGCGGTCGCGAGCGCACCATCGCGCTTGCCGAGCGGGAGGGGCTGACCGTCCGCCAACTCGCCCAGCGGCTCGGCGGCTATGGCGGCCTCGCCATGGTCGGCACCCCGGCCATGATCGCCGACGAGATGGAGCAATGGCTGGTCGAGGGCGGCTCCGACGGCTTCAACGTGATGTTCCCCTGGCTGCCCGGCGGCCTCGACGATTTCGTCGACCAAGTGGTGCCGGAGCTGCAGCGCCGCGGCATCTTCCGCCGCGAGTACGAGGGGAAGACCCTGCGGGAGAACCTCGGCCTGCCACGGCCGGAAAGCCGCTTCTTCCCCGCCGGCTGAGTTGTGGCGGGGCGGGCAGGGGCCATATCCCGGGCATGGGAAACCGACACCTGCTCGCCGCCAGTGCTTCCCTCTGTGCAGCCCTGCTGCCCGCCCCCGCCGGGGCGGCCCCGCTGGTCGCCCGCTACGAGGTGACGGCCGGCGGCCTGACCATCATGCAATTCGATGCGAGCTTCGACCTCGACGGCCCGCGCTATGCCATCCGCATCCAGAGCCGGATGCGCGGCATGGCCGGCTGGTTCGCCAGCGGCGAGCAGGTGACCTCGGCCGAGGGCCGCTGGGAGGGCAATCACCCCATCCCAGGCCGCTACCGGCAGGAAGGCACCTGGCGCGGCAAGCGCCGGGTGGTCGCCATCGACTATACCCCGGCCGGCATGCCCCAGCTCCGCGCCATCGAGCCGCCGAACGACGGGGAGCGGGAGGCGGTGCCCGCGGCGCTGCAGCAGGACACCATGGATGGGCTTTCCGCCCTGGCGAAGCTGGTCCGCAGCGTGGCCCGCACCGGCCGCTGCGATACCGCCGCGGCGGTCTTCGACGGCCGCCGCCGGTCCAACTACAGCGTCCGCACCGTCAGCCAGGACATCCTGCCGGCCTCAGGCGGCTATGCCGGCCCGGCGCTGCGCTGCGCCTTCGAAAGCCGCATCCTCGCCGGCTTCCTGCTCAGCCAGGACCGCGAGGCCGAGGCGAAGATCCCGCACCCCGCCACCGCTTGGCTCGGCGAGCCCTGGCCGGGGGCGGGGCCGGTCCCGGTGCTGATCGAGTTGCCGACCCGCTGGTTCGGCGCGGTCCGGGCGGTCCTGGTCTCGGTCGGCCCGGATGGCTCAGGCCGGTCGGTGGCCCAGGGCAGCACGGGCCAGCAGGGCCGGTAGCAGCGTCCCTAGCTCCTCCGGCCGCGCCGCCACCGCTGCGGCACCCTCGGCCATGGCCGGCGTCCCATAGCCCCAGCCGGCGAAGATGCAGGGCAGGCCGGCCCCGGTCGCCGCCATCACATCGTTGCGATGGTCACCGATCATGATGGCCTGGTCCGGCCGTCCTCCCGCCAGCGCCAGGGTGGCCCGCACATGCGCCGGGTCGGGCTTGCGGGTCGGGAAGCTGTCGCCTCCGCCGACCGCGGCGAATCGGCCGGCGAGGCCCAGGGCCTCCAGCAGGGCCGCGGTCGCCGCCGCCGGCTTGTTGGTGCAGACCGCCAGGCGCCAGCCCGCCGCCTCCAGCCCGGCCAGCACGTCATCGATGCCCGGGAACAGCGCCGTCGCCTCGGCCGCGCGGGCGGTATAATCGGCGCTGAAGCCGGCCAGCGCGGCCTCCTCGAAGGGCTGCCCGCGCGCTGCCAGGGCCCGTTCGACCAGCACGCGGACCCCGTCGCCGATCATGCCGACCACCTCGGGCCGGGTGAATCCGGGCAGGCCGCGCCCGGCCATGAGCCGGTCCAGGGCGGCGTGGATATCCGGCGCGCTGTCCACCAGCGTGCCATCGAGGTCGAATACGGCGACAGGATGCATGGGCTACACTGGCCCGGGACGCCGCGCGGAGCAATGCAGCCTGCGAGCCGCCCCACCCGGCCCCTGGCCCGCGCCATGCTCCGTCCGGTCATATCCCGCAATCCAACTTGACCCTGGCGGGGGTTGCCCTGCCTATCCGCCAGCGACTACCGGAGACGCCATGCCCGCCGCCGCCATCATCCTCGCCGCCGGTCTCGGGACCCGCATGCGCAGCAGCCTGCCTAAGGCGCTGCACCCGGTCGCCGGCCGGCCCATGCTCAACCATCTCCTCGCCGCCTGCGAGCAGGTCTTCGACCGCATCGTGGTGGTGGTCGGGCCCGCCATGCCGGCGCTGGAGGCGGCCGCCCGGCCGCATGCGACGGTGGTCCAGGCCGAGCGCCTCGGCACCGGCCATGCCGCCGCCCAGGCCGCCGGGCTGCTGCGGGACTTCCCCGGCGACGTCGCGGTGCTCTATGCCGACAACCCGCTGATCCCGGTCGAGACGCTCCGCCGCCTGGTCGCCCGCCGCGCCGAGGCCGGCCTCGCCCTGCTGGCCATGTGCCCGGCCGACCCGGGCCGCTACGGCCGCGTGGTGACCGATGCCGCCGGCGACGTCGCCGCCGTGGTCGAATGGGCCGATGCGACCGAGGCCCAGCGGGCCATCCCGCTCTGCAATGCCGGCGTCGTCTGCGGCCCCGCCGCCGATCTGTTCCGCTGGCTGGACGCGGTGCGGCCGGAGAATGCCAAGGGCGAATACTACCTGACCGACATCGTCGCGCTCGCCGCCGCCGATGGCCGCCGCGTGGTCGCCGAGGAAGCCGCCGAGGCCGACCTCGCCGGCGCCAACAGCCGGGCCGAGCTCGCCACCCTGGAGGCCGGGATGCAGTCCCGTCTCCGCGCCGCGGCGATGGCGGGCGGCGCCACGCTGGTTGCGCCGGACACCGTCTTCCTCGCCTGGGACACCGTGCTGGGCCAGGACGTCACCATCGGCCCCCACGTGGTCTTCGCCCCCGGCGTGACGGTGGAGGACGAGGTCGAGATCCGCGCCTTCAGCCACCTCGAGGGCTGCCTGGTCCGCCGCGGCGCCGTCATCGGCCCCTATGCCCGGCTGCGCCCCGGCACCGAGGTCGGCGAGGCCGCGCATGTCGGCAATTTCGTCGAGCTGAAGGCCACCACGCTCGGGCGCGGCGCCAAGGCCAACCATCTGAGCTACCTCGGCGATGCGGCCATCGGCGCGGGATCCAACATCGGCGCCGGCACCATCACCTGCAACTATGACGGCGTGAACAAGCATCGCACCGAGATCGGCGCCGGCGCCTTCATCGGCAGCGATACCGCGCTGGTCGCGCCGGTCCGGGTCGGCGACCGCGCCCTGGTCGCCGCCGGCAGCGTCATCACCGAAGACGTGCCGGATGATGCGATGGGCATCGCCCGGGGACGGCAGGCGAACAAGCCGGGGCGCGGCTTCAAGGGCAAGAAAGGCTAGTCATCATGTGCGGCATCGTCGGCGTCATCGGCAAGGCGAGCGCGGCACCCCTGCTGCTGGAAGCGCTGCGCCGGCTGGAATACCGCGGCTATGACAGCGCCGGCATCGCCACCCTGGTGGAGGGCGAGATCGACCGCCGCCGTGCCGAGGGCAAGCTCGGCAACCTCGCCGCCGTGCTGGAGCGCGACCCGCTGCCCGGCACCACCGGCATCGGCCATACCCGCTGGGCAACCCATGGCGCCCCCACCGAGCGCAACGCCCATCCGCACAGCACCGCCCGCGTCAGCGTCGTGCATAACGGCATCATCGAGAACCACGCCGAGCTGCGCGCCGAGCTGGAAGGGAAGGGCGCCGTCTTCGAGACCGAGACGGATACCGAGACCTTCGTCCGCCTGGTCGATGACTTCCTGCACCAGGGCTATACCCCGCAGGCCGGCTTCGCCGCCGCGCTGAAGCGGGTGCATGGCGCCTTCGCCCTCGCCGCCATCTTCGCCGGCCACCCGCGCCTGCTGCTGGCCGCGCGCCAGGGCGCGCCGCTCGCCATCGGCTACGGGGAGGGCGAGATGTTCGTCGGCTCCGACGCGCTGGCGCTCGCCCCGCTCACCCGCCGCATCGCCTATCTGGAAGAAGGCGACTGGGCCGAGCTGACCGACGACGGCGCGCAATTCTACGACGCGACCCATCAGGCCGTCTCGCGCAAGGTGGTCGTCACCGCCGTCTCCGGCGCCGCGGTCGGCCGCGGCAACTACCGACACTTCATGGAGAAGGAGTTGCACGAGCACCCCGCGGTGCTCGGCGATACGCTGCGGCAATATCTCGACCCGAAGACCCTGGAGGTGCGCCTGCCGCGGCTGCCCTTCGACCCCGCGAAGATCACCCGCCTCACCATCTCCGCCTGCGGCTCCGCCTTCCTCGCCGGCATGGTCGGCCGCTACTGGATCGAGCAGCTCGCCCGGCTGCCGGTCGATGCCGATGTCGCCAGCGAATTCCGCTACCGCAACCCGCCGCTGGCCGAAGGGGGTGCTGCCATCCTCATCAGCCAGTCCGGCGAGACCGCGGACAACATGGCCGCGCTCCGGCTGCTGAAGGACGCGGGGCAGCATGTTCTCTCGGTGGTCAATGTCCCGGAATCCTCGATGGCGCGGGAAAGCCATGGCGCGCTGCTGACCGTCGCCGGGCCGGAGATCGGCGTCGCCTCGACCAAGGCCTTCACCGCCCAGCTCGCCGTGCTCGCCTGCCTCGCTATCGGCTTCGGCCGCGCCCGACGGGAGCTCTCGACGCTCGACGAGGGCCGCCTGGCCCAGACCCTGCTGGAGGTGCCGAGCCAGGCCGCCGCCATCCTCGAGCAGGATGCCCAGATCCGGGCCCTGGCGGTGGAAGTGGCCAAGGCGCGGGACGTGCTTTTCCTCGGCCGCGGCGCGCTATTCCCTATCGCCCTCGAGGGCGCGCTGAAGCTGAAGGAGATCAGCTACATCCACGCCGAGGGCTATGCCGCCGGCGAGATGAAGCATGGCCCGATCGCCCTGATCGACAGCGAGGTGCCGGTCATCGCCCTCTGCCCCTCGGGACCCTTGTTCGAGAAGACCGCGAGCAACCTGCAGGAAGCCGCGGCCCGCGGCGGCCGGGTCATGGCCTTCACCGATGCCGATGGCGCGCCGGCCCTCTCCCGTTTCGCCGAGCGCGTCATCATCCTGCCGAAGGTCGGCGAATTCTCGACGCCGATCCTCTACGCCATCCCGGTGCAGCTGCTGGCCTATCACGTGGCGGTGCTGAAGGGCACGGACGTGGACCAGCCACGCAACCTGGCGAAGAGCGTGACGGTCGAATAGGGCGCCTAGCCGTCGAGGATCGCCACCGCCCGGGTCCAGCCGGCCGAGCCTTCATGCACCTTCACCGGGAAGCAGGAGACCATGAAGCCATCGGCCGGCAGCGCCTCCAGGTTGTGCAGCTTCTCGATGTGGCAATAGCCGATCTCGCGCCCGGCCCGGTGCCCCTCCCAGATGATGTCGGGTGAGGCACCCTCGGCCAGCCGCCGCTTGGTCACGCTGAAGGGCACGTCCCAGGACCAGGCATCGGTGCCGCAGAGCCGGATGCCCTGCTCCAGCAGGAACATCGTCGCTGCCTTCCCCATGCCGCAGCCGACATCGACGTAGTCGTCCTCGCCGTAGCGCAGCCCCGCCGCGGTATTGACCACCACGATCTCGAGCGGCGCCAGCACATGGCCGATCCGCCGCAGCTCCGCCGCCACGTCGTCCGGCTGCACCGTGTAGCCATCGGGGAAATGGCGGAAATCCAGCTTCACCCCCGGCTGGAAGCACCAGTCGAGCGGCACCTGGTCGATCCGCATCGAGGGCTCGCCGCCCGGCACCAGCCTCTCGTTCATGCGGGGGAAGAAATGATAGGGGCTGTCCAGATGCGTCCCCGCATGGGTCGAGATCTGCACCTGCTCCCGCGCCGCATACTTGCCCTCCGGCAGCGCATCCAGCCCGATGCCAAAATAGGCGGCGATCGGCGGCGCCGTCATGTCGTGATCGTGGTACTCGATCTTCGGCAGCGCCCAGGGCGGGTCGGATTTGATCCCCGCCTTGAGCGGAACCGAGATATCGATGATGCGACGCGGCATGGGCGGGCTCTCCCGGATATTGTCCGGAGCCTAGAGCCTTTATCGCCCGCCGCACCAGCCAGCGTCGCCGGCCGCGCTAGGTCAGGGCCACCTGCGTGCCGAGGAAGGTCGCCGAGGCCGGGAAGTGCGTCACCAGCTGAATGTTGCTGCCGCCGGTGGCGATGACTAGCACCATCGTGGCGCAGGGCGAGGACTGCTTCGGAAAGACCCTGCCGCCACCCTCGAAGGTGAAGCCCGCGTAGCCCGTGGGGATGCCGACGGCAAAGAGGAATTTGTCGGCATCCCGGTTCACGTAGTAGGCCGGGCTCGCCATGTAGATCGAGGACCAGAGCATGTCCTTCTCCTCATCGATCGAGATGTCCGAGAGGGTTGCGACCGTCGAGTAGAGCGGTTGCGCGCTGGGCGGCTTGCCCCAGACGGTCTTCATGATCGTGCCGGTCTGGACCTGTGCGGTGCCGGTCTTCTGGTAATAACCCTGTGGTGCGTTCGGGTCGGCCGCGTCGTGGTTCGCGGCATAGGCCTTGGCGGCGCAACGGTGCTTGTCGTCATGGCCGGCGGCGTAGGACAGATAGGCCGCCTCCAGGGCGGATTTGCTGCGGAGCGCGGTGATTGCGCCCCTTGCGGTTGCCAGGCTCATGGAATTCCCTCCGGGGTTTAACAGCATGATGCCAGGGCAACGATGCGGTTCCCAGTGCTTTCCTGGCGTCACCTTCGCCAGCTCGGCCGGACGCTGACAGGCCGGGTCCCAGCGCCTATGTTCGGGCATCGGGAAGGAGACCCATCATGCTCGACGCGCTCTCAAAGCTGCCGCTCAAGGATCCGGAGCTGTTCCGCCAGGCCAATTGCATCGATGGCCAGTGGGTCCAGGCGGATAGCGGCAAGACCATCGCCGTCCGCAACCCCTCCACCGGCGAGGTGGTCGGCACCGTCCCCGCCATGGGCCAGGCCGAGACCCGCCGCGCCATCGAGGCCGCCCACCGCGCGCAGCCCGCCTGGCGCGCCATGCTGGCAAAGGACCGCGCGGTGATCCTGCGCAAGCTCTACGAGCTGATGCTGGCCAATACCGACGACCTCGCCGCCATCATGACCGCCGAGCAGGGCAAGCCGCTGGCCGAGAGCAAGGGCGAGATCGCCTATGCCGCCAGCTTCCTCGAGTGGTTCGCCGAGGAAGGCAAGCGCGTCTATGGCGAGACCATTCCCCAGAACGCCAAGGGCCGCCGCATCATCGTGACGAAGGAGCCGATCGGCGTCTTCGCGGCGATCACGCCCTGGAACTTCCCGGCGGCGATGATCACCCGCAAGACCGGCCCCGGCTGGGCTGCCGGCTGCACCGGCGTCATCCGCCCAGCCTCGCAGACCCCCTTCAGCGCGCTGGCGCTGGCGGTGCTGGCTGAGCGCGCCGGCATGCCGCCCGGCGTCTGCAACGTCATCACCGGCCCCTCCGGCGAGACCGGCAAGGAACTGACCAGCAACCCGCTGGTCCGCAAGCTGACCTTCACCGGCTCCACCGAGGTCGGCCGCCTGCTGCTGGCGCAATGCGCCCCGACCATCAAGAAGACCAGCATGGAGCTGGGCGGCAATGCCCCCTTCATCGTCTTCGACGATGCGGACCTCGATGCCGCCGTGGTCGGCGCCATGGCCAGCAAGTATCGCAACACCGGCCAGACCTGCGTCTGCGCCAACCGCATCCTGGTGCAGGACGGCGTCTACGACGCCTTCGCCGCCAAGCTGAAGACCGCGGTCGAGGCCCTGAAGGTCGGCGACGGCATGGAGCCGAACGTGACGCAGGGCCCGCTGATCAACCCGGAAGCGGTGGAGAAGGTGGAGGAGCACATCGCCGACGCGACCAAGCGCGGCGCGACCATCGTGACGGGCGGCAAGCGCCACAGCCGCGGCGGCAATTTCTTCGAGCCGACGATCCTCGCCAATGTCCCGCATGACGCGATGATCTTCACCGAGGAGACCTTCGGCCCGGTCGCCCCGCTGTTCCGCTTCAAGGATGAGGCGGAGGCCATCGCCCTGGCCAATGATACGCCCTTCGGGCTGGCCGCCTATTTCTACGCCCGCGACATCGGCCGCATCTTCCGCGTGGCCGAGGCGATCGAGAGCGGCATGATCGGCATCAACGAGGGGCTGATCAGCACCGAGGTCGCCCCCTTCGGCGGCGTCAAGCAATCCGGCCTGGGCCGGGAGGGCAGCAACCTCGGCATCGAGGAATACCTCGAGGTGAAGTACCTTGCCCTCGGCGGCATCGGCACCTGAGCCGAGTATCACGCTATGTGGGCGTGATTTCTTAGCCATGCACGGATAGCAGGGCGGGGTTTCGCGCCTCGTCCTGCTTTCCCTGGTGGAAAGCGGACCACGCCTGTCCTATTTCCCTCGGCACCACGCCAGGGAAAGCCTTGCCGATGTCCGCTTCCACCTATGCTGCCGCGCCGGCTCCGGCCCGGCCGGTCGCCATCAATGCCCCGGCCGCCTTGGCCTCCGGCGCCATCCTGCTGCTTGGCGCCGGGCTGCTCGGCCAGGTCGTCAGCCCGCGCCAGGCGGAGCTCTACCTGCTCGGCGCGGCGCTCGGCCTGGTGCTGTATCACGCGGCCTTCGGCTTCACCTCCGCCTGGCGGGTCTTCATCGCGGATCGCCGCGGCGCCGGGCTGCGCGCCCAGATGGTCATGCTGGCCGTCGCCGTGCTGCTGTTCTTCCCGGTGCTGGCGGCCGGCAGCCTCTTTGGCCAGCCGGTGCAGGGGCTGGTGGCGCCGGTCGGCGTCTCGGTCGTCGCCGGTGCCTTCCTGTTCGGCATCGGCATGCAGATGGGCGGGGGCTGCGCCTCGGGCACGCTCTATACGATGGGTGGCGGCTCGGTGCGGATGCTGCTGACGCTGGCCGCCTTTGTCGCCGGCTCGGCCCTGGGTGCCGCGCATCTGCACTGGTGGTCGGCGCTGCCGCATCTGCCCCCCATCTCCCTGGTCCAGCTCTGGGGCCCGGTCCCCGCCATTGCCGTCAACCTCGCCGTCTTCGCCGGCATCGCCTGGCTGACCATGGTGCTGGAGCGCCGCCGCCATGGCCGGCTAGTCGAGCCCGAGGCCGCGCCGCGCCAGGGCCTCGCCCGGCTGCTGCGCGGGCCCTGGCCGCTGGTCGCCGGCGCCGTCGCCCTGGCCCTGCTGAACTTCGCCACCCTGGCGCTGGCCGGCCGGCCCTGGGGCATCACCTCCGCCTTCGCCCTCTGGGGCTCCAAGGCCGCGGCCCTGGTCGGCTTCGACCCGGCGAGCTGGCCCTTCTGGTCCAGCCCGGCCCAGCGCTTGGCGCTGGAGTCCAGCGTGCTGCAGGACGTCACCTCGGTGATGGACTTCGGCATCATCTTCGGCGCCCTGCTAGCCTCGGCGCTGGCCGGCCGCTTCGCCCCGAAATGGGGGGTGCCGCTGCGCTCGGCCCTGGCCGCGGTCTTCGGCGGGCTGCTGCTCGGCTACGGCGCCCGGCTGGCCTATGGCTGCAACATCGGCGCCTATTTCTCCGGCATCGCCTCGGGCAGCCTGCATGGCTGGGTCTGGATGGTCGCCGCCTTCTTCGGCAACGTCCTCGGCACCCGCATCCGGCCCCTCTTCGGGCTGGAGGTCGAGCGGCTGCCGCGCCAGACGGGGTGCTGAACCGGCTGCTCCATGGGCCGGGGTTACCATCGGCGGCCTTCCGTCGCATATGATGGCCGAAACGGAGGGCTGACCATGGCTTACGACTTCGACCTCTTCGTCATCGGCGGCGGCTCCGGCGGCGTCCGCGCCGCCCGCATCGCCGCGACCCATGGCGCCCGGGTCGGCATCGCCGAGGAGCGCTTCTGGGGCGGCACCTGCGTCAACGTCGGCTGCGTGCCGAAGAAGATCATGGTCAATGCCGCCGAATACGGGATGTGGGCCGATGACGCCGCCGCCTTCGGCTGGGAGGTCACGAAGGGCCCCTTCGACCTCGCCAAGCTGGCAGCACGGCGGGATGCCGAGGTCGCCCGGCTGAACGGCATCTATGGCCGCCTGCTCGGCGGCGCCGGCGCCACCAGCTTCGATGCCCGCGCCACCTTCATCGATGCCCATACGCTGGACGTCGGCGGCAAGCGCGTCACCGCCGAGAAGATCATCATTGCCGTCGGCGGCCGCGCCACCCGCCCGGACCTGCCCGGCGCCGAGCTCGGCATGCTCTCCGACGATGTCTTCACCCTGCAATCCGTGCCGAAGCGGCTGCTGGTGATCGGCGCCGGCTATATCGCGCTCGAATTCGCCTGCGTCTTCCAGGCCCTCGGTGCCCAGGTCGATGTCGTCTTCCGCGGCGACCTGCCGCTGCGCGGCTTCGACCAAGATATCCGCGAGGCATTGCCCGAGGCGCTGGAGGCCCAGGGCATCCGCCTGCACCCCAATACCAAGCCGGCCCGGCTGGACCGCCAGGGCGATCACCTCCGCCTCAGCATTCTCGGCGGCGCCAGCCTCGAGGCCGATGCCGTGCTGTTTGCCACAGGGCGGGAGCCGAATACCCATGGCCTCAACCTCGCCGCCGCCGGCGTCGACTGCACCACCAACGGCGCCATCGAGGTCGATGCCGACCACCGCACCACCGCCCCGCATATCTGGGCGATCGGCGATGTCACGGACAAGCTGAACCTCACCCCCATGGCGACCGCTGTCGGCCATGCCCTGGCCGATACCCTCTTCGGCAACAAGCCGCGCCGGGCCAGCTACGAGAACGTGCCGACCGCGGTCTTCACCTCGCCGCCCATCGGCACCGTCGGGCTGACCGAGGCCGATGCCGTGGTGCATGGCCCGGTCGATATCTACCTCGCCCGCTTCAATACCATGCGCCACGTCATGACCGGCCGGCCTGGCCGCAAGACGCTGATGAAGCTCGTCGTCTGCCAGCAGAGCCGGAAGATCCTCGGCGCCCATATGCTGGGGGAGGATGCGGCCGAGATCATGCAGGGCATCGGCATCGCCGTCGTCATGGGCGCAACGAAGGAGGATTTCGATCGCACCATCGGCATCCACCCGACCGCGGCGGAAGAATTCGTGACGCTCCGCACCCGCACCCGGGAAGCCGGGCTGCGTGCGGCCGCCGAATAGCCGCCCCTGCAGCCTGCGGGTTCACCAAGGCCGCGGCATGGGTTAGGCTGGGAAATTCCAAGGGAGAACGCAGTCAATGGTTGCGCGCGGCTGGCACCCCGGTAGCTGGCGGGACATGCCGATCCGGCAAGTGCCGGACTACCCCGATATGGCGAAACTCGCCGAGGTCGAAGCACGCCTGGCGCGCTTTCCCCCGCTGGTCTTCGCCGGTGAGGCGCGTCGCCTCGAGGCCGCACTGGCCCGGGCCGGCAATGGCCAGGGCTTCGTCCTGCAGGGCGGCGATTGCGCCGAGAGCTTCGACGACTTCACCGCCAATATCATCCGCGACACCTTCCGGGTGCTGTTGCAGATGGCGGTGGTGCTGACCTTCGGCGGCGGCACCCCGGTGGTGAAGCTCGGCCGCATGGCGGGCCAGTTCGCCAAGCCGCGTTCCTCGGATACCGAGACGGTCGATGGCGTCAGCCTGCCCTCCTATCGCGGCGACATCATCAACGGCCCCGAATTCAACGCGGCGTCCCGCATCCCCGATCCGTCGCGGATGGAATTCGCCTATATGCAGTCGGCCGGCACGCTGAACCTGCTGCGCGCCTTCGCCACGGGCGGCTATGCCGACCTGCACCAGGTCCATCGCTGGAACCTCGGATTCGTCGAGCGCAGTCCGCTCGCCTCCCGCTACCAGGACCTCGCCTCGCGCATCGACGAGACGCTGAGCTTCATGCAGGCCTGCGGCATGTCGGACAGCCCGCAGGTGCGGGAGACGGATTTCTATACGTCTCACGAAAGCCTGCTGCTGCCCTATGAGCAGGCGCTCACCCGCGTCGATTCCACCACGGGCGACAGCTATGCCTGCTCGGCGCATTTCCTCTGGATCGGCGACCGCACCCGCCAGCCGGATGGCGCGCATGTCGAATTCCTGCGCGGGGTGAAGAATCCCATCGGCATGAAGGTCGGCCCGAGCATGGAGGCCGACGAGCTGGTGAAGCTCACCGAGATCCTCAACCCGGCCAATACCATGGGCCGCTTGACGCTGATCACCCGCATGGGCGCCGACAAGCTGGAGGCCAAGCTGCCGCCGCTGCTGCGCGCGGTGAAGCGGGCCGGCCGCAACGTGGTCTGGCTCTCGGATCCGATGCACGGCAACACCACCACCGTCGGCGGCTACAAGACCCGGCCCTTCGATGCGGTGCTGACCGAAGTCCGGCGTTTCTTCGATGCGCATGCCTCCGAGGGCACCCAGCCCGGCGGCGTCCATGTCGAGATGACCGGGCAGGAAGTCACCGAATGCCTCGGCGGCGCCCATCGCCTGAGTGAGGCCGATCTGGCGCTGCGCTACCAGACCTTCTGCGACCCGCGGCTGAATGCCGAGCAGTCGCTGGAACTGGCCTTCCTGATCGCGGCGGAGCTGAAGGCGCGGCGCGCGCCCAATGCCTCGCTGCCGGCCCAGGCTGCGCAGTAGGATGGACGCGCTGCCACCACCGGAAGACCCGGATGCGGCGATCACCAGCCACACCGACGTCTACTTCAACCGCACAAGGCACATCGTCCAGCGCTTCGGCGATTGCCAGGTCACCTATGCGGTCTTCCTCCGCCGTCCGGTGGTCAGCGCGCCGCGGCTCATGCTCGACTGGCTGGAAGGCGTGGCGCGCGACCGCGGCACGCAGTTCAAGATCGAGGTGATGCACCCCGAGGGTACCTGGGTCGGGGCCGGTGACCCGATCCTCTACCTCACCGGCTCCTTCGCCCAGCTCGCCGACCTCGAGACCCTCTATCTCCAGAAGCTCGGCCCGCCCTGCGTCGCCGCGCACAACGCCTACCAGATGTGCCTGGAACTGCCCGCCGTCTCCTTCCTCGCCATGGATGCCCGGCACTGCGCCGGGGCCGAGATGGCGAACATGATGGCCTATGCCGCCAGCGTCGGCAGCGCGGCGGCCAAGCGGGAAGGGGCCCAGGGCTTCGTCGGCAATGCGACCGACGCGACGGCGCATTGGTTCGGCGCCCCGCGCGGCTTCGGCACCATGCCGCATGCCCTCATCGGCTATGCCGGCAGCACCCTCCGCGCCGCCGAGATGTTCCACGAGAGCTACCCGGAGGAGAATCTCACCGTCCTGGTGGATTACTTCGGCCGCGAGGTGACCGATGGCCTGGCCGTCTGCCAGCGCTTCCCGGACCTCGCCGCCGCCGGCCGCATGGCCTTCCGGCTGGACACGCACGGCGGCCGCTTCCTCGAAGGCCTCGACCCGGCCGAGAGCTATGCCGTGCTGGAACGCCACGCCCCCGGCGCCATCCGCCGCTACCGGTCGGAGACCGAGCTGCGCCATCTCGTCGGCACCGGCGTCTCGGCGGCGGCCATCTGGAAGATGCGGGAATCCCTGGATGCCGCCGGCTTCCCCAAGGTCCGCATCGTCGCCTCCTCCGGCTTCGGCGTCGGCAAGTGCCGGGTGATGGCCGAGGCCCGGGCGCCGATCGATGTCGTCGGCACCGGCAGCTTCATCCCCGATAGCTGGTCGGAAACCTATGCCACGGCTGATATCGTCGCCTATGACGGGGTGCCGCGGGTGAAGCTCGGCCGCGAATTCCTGCTGCGCCGCAACGGCGAGCGCAAGCGAAACGGCGGCGCCCGCTAGGCGGGCCTTCCGCTCAAGCCGGCACGGGCGCCTTCGGCTTCTCCAGCACGCAGAAGGACTGGCCGAGCACATGCATGCCGGCCGGTACCTTCTCGGTCGCCGTCTCCGGCGTCACCTCGATCGCCGCCTCATCCCCGCGCTTCATCGCCACCACCCGGAAGCCGAGCCGCTTGGCCCATATGCGCAGGTCGGCGGCATGCATGAAGACGTTGATGTGGCCGAGGAAGGAGCGCTTGCGCACCCAGTCCACATTGCCCTCGAAGACGCTCCACTGGTTCTCCACCGCGAATTCGAAGAAGGAGAAGACCACCCGGCCGCCCGGCGCCAGCACCCGGTAGGACTGCTCCAGGTAGGCGTAGGATTCCTCATGCAGCAGATGCGTGAAGACCGAGAAATAGGTGATGAAATTGGCCCAGTCGTCCGGCGCCGGGATGGTATTGCCAGCCACCAGCTCCAGCCGGAAATCGGACCGCGCCGCCTTCCGCCGGTTATAGTCCAGCAGCTCCGGCACCACATCGAGCCCGATGTACTGCAGCTTCGGATAGGCGGCCAACTGCTTGGTCAGCCGGCCGGCGCCGCAGCCGACATCCACCACCTTGTTTTTCGGCTTCAGCCCGTATTGCTTCAGCAGGCTGTGCTCCAGCACGCCGAAATGCTCGAAGGCCCCGCCCACCGCGCGGGCCACCGCCTCGTCTTCCGGATAGGCCGCCAGATAGGCCCGCACCATGGCGGCGTAGCTCTGCACATACTGGAACTGGGTGCTCATGCGCGCTCCGGCCCGATCTGGACGGGGAAATGTCCCGGCCGGCTGCTATCATGGCGTGCACCGCCAGGTCCAGGCATGCGCCAGGCCCCGGCACCTGGCCCTGGACACCTGGCCCCGGACACCTGACCCTGGGCACTTGGCCGTGCCACCTGGGCCATGCCCGCGCGTTGACCCCGGCGGACCGCGGCGAATACAACCCGCCCTGGCCAATCGGCCGCGCGCCTGCGGGCCCAGCCTGCCTTCTGCGACCTTCCACTGCCAAGCGGGGCTGCCATCGTGAGCGACGACGACGAGGATCCGATCTTCCAGCCCAACCCCTTCCTGCAGAACGGATTGTCCGTCCGCATCATGGACCTCTCCGGCGCCAATGGGGCCGAGCCGGTCGAGACCGTGACCGGCTTCCGCACCTTCGAGCATGCCAATGCCTTCGCCCGCCGCTATGTCCGGGACAGCGTGGAGCGGTGCCGCGCCCCCGGCCTCAAGCCGGATGAGGTGATGTCCACCTGGTTCGCCTTCGGCGAGGACGCGACGGTGGAAGGCGCCGGCGAGCACGCCTGGACCAGCGCCGCCGAGCTGGCCGATTTCGCCGCCCAGCCGGTGCGCGACGCCGAGGACCGGAACTGGCGCGCCCTCGACCCCCGCCGCGACGAGGACGACCTGCCGGCGGAGGAGCCGTCCGGCGAGGAGGAGCCGTGACCCGTCACGCCGTCCGCTGCGGCGACTACGCCGATTTCGGCGACCCGGACGAGGAATGGCTGGTCGAGGGCTTCCCGAGCGCGGAGGCCGCCGCCGAATATGCCCGCCGCTTCGTCCGCGCCCAGATCGAGGATTTGCGGGCCGAGGCCGGCACCGCCGAGGAATTGAAAGACATGTACTTCCGCTTCGGCGAATATGCCTTCGCCGCCGGGCTCGACCACGATGCCTGGGTCGCCCATTGCATCGCGACGCCGGCCGGCCGCAAGGCCGAGGTCGATTACGCCGCCGCTGAGCCGAAGGGCCGTGGCGCATGAAGCTCCGCTTCGCCCCGTCGCCGACCGGCCTGCTGCATGTCGGCAATGCCCGCGCCGCCCTGGTCAACTGGATGTTCGCCCGCCAGCGCGGCGGCACCGTACTGCTCCGCCTCGACGATACCGACCTCGAGCGCTCCAAGGCCGAATACGCCGTGGCGCTGGAGGAGGACCTGCGCTGGATGGGCCTCGACTGGGACGAGAGCTTCCGCCAGTCCGACCGTCTGCCCCTGTATGCCGCTGCGGCGGAGAAGCTGAAGGCCAGCGGCCACCTCTACCCCTGCTTCGAATCCGAGGACGAGCTGCGGGTCAAGCGCGAGCAGCGCCTGAAGCAGGGCCGCCCGCCGCTCTATGACCGCGGCGCCCTGAAGATGACGCCGGAGCAGTTCGCCAAGGCGGTCGCCAACGGCAAGTCGCCCTACTGGCGCTTCAAGCTGAACAACCGCACCGTCGAATGGCAGGATGGCGTGCTCGGCAAGCGTGGCGTGAAGCTGCCCAGCCTGTCCGACCCGGTGCTGATCCGCGCCGATGGCTCGCCGCTCTATACCTTCACCTCGGTGGTGGACGACCTCGACAGCAAGGTCACCCACATTATCCGCGGCGAGGACCACGTCACCAATACCGGTGTTCAGCTCGATATCTGGGAGGCCCTCGCCGGGCCGAAGGATATCCGGGCGGAGGCGCTGTCCTTCGCCCATCTGCCGCTGCTGACCGATGCCGATGGCGGCCCGCTCTCGAAGCGTCTCGGCAGCCTCTCGCTCCGCCAGCTCCGCCGCGACGGGGTGGAGCCGGCGGCGCTGGCCGGCTACCTCGCCGCCCTCGGCACCTCGCAGGACCCGGTGGTCGGCATGCCGGCCGAGCTGGTGCCCGGCTTCGCGCTGACCGCCATCTCCCGCTCCCCGGCCCGCTTCGATGTGCAGCAGCTGCTCGGCCTGAACCGCAAGCACCTGCATGCCGCCCCCTTCGAGGCGGTGCGCGCGCATCTGCCGGACGGCGCCGACGAGGCCTTCTGGCAGGTCATCCGCGGCAACCTCGACCTGCTGGGCGAGGCCAGGTCCTGGTTCGAGGTCACCAACGGCACCGTGGTCCCGCCGGTCCAGGACGGCGAGGCCGAATTCCTCCGCACCGCCCTGGCCGCCCTGCCGGCCGAGCCCTGGGACACCACCACCTGGGGCGCCTGGACGGATGGGCTGAAGGCCAGCACCGGCCGCAAGGGCAAGGCGCTGTTCCTGCCGCTGCGCCTGGCCCTGACCGGGGAGGATCACGGTCCCGACCTCAAGGCCCTGCTGCCGCTGATCGGGCGGGAGCGGGCGGCACTGCGGCTCAGGCTCGGCGCCGAGGCTTGAATTTCCGCGCCCGAGCGGCGTAGAATGTCAGCCATGTTCCAGGGCTGTCGCTGCCGCTGCTGATCTCACCCCGCGCGCGGGCTTGACCCGCGCGCCCAGCCGCGTGCCTGTTGCGACCAAGCCATGGATGCCCCGATGCCCGACCTTCTGCTGCACAATAGCCTGACCCGCGCCAAGGAAGCCTTCGCGCCGATCGACCCCGCGCATGTGCGGATGTATGTCTGCGGCCCGACCGTCTACGACCTGGCGCATCTCGGCAATGCCCGCCCGGTCATCGTCTTCGACGTGGTCTTCCGCCTGCTGCAGCGGCTGTATCCGCGGGTGACCTATATCCGCAATATCACCGACGTGGACGACAAGATCAACGCCCGCGCGGCCGAGAGCGGCGAGTCCATCGCCGCCATCACCGCCCGCACCACGGCGGATTTCCACGCCGACATGGCCGCGCTCGGCAACCTGCCGCCGACCGACGAGCCCCGCGCCACCGCCGCCATCGCCCCGATGATCGCCCTCATCGGGAAGCTGATCGACCGCGGCCATGCCTATGCCGCCGAGGGCCATGTGCTGTTCAGCGTGGCCTCCTACCCCGACTACGGCGCCCTCTCGGGCCGCACCCCGGACGAGCTGGTCGCCGGCGCCCGCGTCGAGGTCGCGCCCTACAAGCGCGATGCCGGCGACTTCGTGCTCTGGAAGCCCTCGGACGAGGCGACGCCCGGCTGGGACAGCCCCTGGGGCCGCGGCCGCCCGGGCTGGCACATCGAATGCTCCGCCATGTCCTGGCAGGCGCTGGGCGAGGTCTTCGACATCCACGGCGGCGGCCATGACCTGCTCTTCCCGCACCACGAGAACGAGGTGGCGCAGAGCCGCTGCGCCTTCGGCACCGCCGCCATGGCCAATACCTGGCTGCATAACGGCATGCTGCGGGTCGACGGCGAGAAGATGTCGAAGTCGCTCGGCAATTTCCTGACGGTGCGGGACATCCTGGCGCGCGGGTCCTGGGCCGGTGAGGCCTTCCGCCTGCTGGTGCTGAAGACCCACTACCGCTCGGCGCTCGACTTCACCCTGGCCGGCCTGGATGAGGCCAAGGCCGAGCTGGACGACGACTATGCCATGCTCGCCCGCGCCGTGACGGCGCCCGACCTCGAGGTGCCCCGCGCCGAGATGGTGGCCTGGGCGCTGGAGCCGCTGCACGACGACCTCAATACCGCCCTGGCGCTGACCCGGCTGCGCGACCTCCGGACGCTCGAGAATGTCGCCAGCGTCGGCGGCAGCGCCGCGACCGTGTTGCACCGCGCCGGCAAGCCCTGGCCGGTCGTCCCCGGCCTCGCCGCCAGCGCCTTCCGCGAGGTCGCCGGCGTGCTCGGCCTGACCCCCTCCGATCCGCAGGCTTG
The DNA here is from genome assembly GCF_979252845.1 of Belnapia sp. AC561. Lineage (NCBI taxonomy): Bacteria > Pseudomonadati > Pseudomonadota > Alphaproteobacteria > Acetobacterales > Roseomonadaceae > Belnapia > Belnapia sp. AC561. The sequence goes on along the minus strand of NZ_CEEDBP010000005.1, from coordinate 149,586 downwards.
GCTGCGCGGCGGCGACGACCATGCCTGGGTGGATGCGGCCATCGCCGCCCGCCTCGCCGCCCGCAAGGCGCGCGACTTCGCCGAGGCCGACCGCATCCGCGCCGACCTCACCGCCAAGGGCATCATCCTGGAAGACGGCCCGCAGGGGACGGTCTGGCGCCGCGCGTGAGCCAGACCGCCGAGGACTGGATGGATGCGCTCAAGCGCATCGCCCTGACCGACCCGAAGCGGGCCTGGCTCCGCGCCCACCTGGATGCGCCGGACTGCACCGCGACCGAGGCTGTCCTGGCCGCGGCCGCCGGCCAGCCGATCGCCGACTACCATGCGCTCGCCGCCGAATTCGCGGTGGCGCTGGACGTGGACCTGCCGGCCGCGCCGCTGGACCTGCTGGCCGAGCGGGCCCAGGGGAGCATGGGGGAGGCCTGGCGCCTCCGCACCCCACTGGCCTTCGCGCTCGGCATCCACCGCGTCGTACCGGATGCCTGGACCCGCGGCGGCAAGGAAGCGGCCAAGCTGCAGGCCGCGCCGGGCGAGAGCCCCATCGTCGTGCTGGTCCGGCCGCAGCTGGCCGAGAACATCGGCACCACCGCCCGGGCCATGGCCAATGGCGGGCTCTTCCACCTCCGCCTCGTCGCCCCGCGCGACGGCTGGCCGCAGGATCGCGCCTGGCGCACCGCCTCCGGCGCCGATGCCATCCTCGAAGCCGCCGAGGTCTTTCCCGACGTCCCCAGCGCACTGGCCGATTGCCACCGGGTCTTCGCCACCTGCCCGCGGCCGCGCCACATGATCAAGCCGCTGCGCACCGCCCGCGCCGCCGCCGAGGATACCCGCGAGATCAACGGCCGCGGGCTCCGCTGCGCCGTGATGTTCGGTCCGGAGCGTGCGGGGCTGGAGGCCGAGGACATGGCCCATGCCGATACCCTGGTCCGCTACCCGCTGAACCCCGCCCATATGTCGCTGAACCTGGCCCAGGCGGTGATGATCTTCGCCTATGAATGGTGGACCGCGACCGAGCCGACCCCGGCCCGGAAGCTCGTCACCAATGGCACACCGGTGGCGACCAAGGGGCTGCTCGAGGGCTTCCTCGACCGCCTCATCAGCGAACTCGATGCCTCCGGCTTCCTCGAGCCGGAGAAGAAGCGGGCCAACATGGTCCGCAACCTGCGCCACTGGTTCGAACGCGGCGAGGTGACGGAGCAGGAGCTCCGCACCCTGCATGGGGTGGTGACCGAACTCTCCGTCGGCCGGATGCGGCGCGGCCGGCCGGACTAGCGGGGCGCGGGCTTAGCGGGGCGTGGGCGCGAGCTTCTTCGCCAGCTTCCGCGCCAGGGCATAGCCCAGCATGCCGGCGACCGGCCCGGCCGGCAGCACCAGCAGCCAGCCGATATGGACGTTGTTCACCACCAGCCCGAGCCCGACGCCGAGCATCAGCCCGCCCACCAGGCTGCCCACCACGCCCGCCGTCAGGCCGAGCACCAGGATTTCTTCGCGTGTCACCATGCAGCGGATTAGGCGCTGCGCCGCCGGTTTGACAAGCATCCCCCCGGACCCTATACGCCCCGCTCTTCCTGGGAACGCGGACGCAGCTTCGGGCTGTGCGCCCGTCCTTGCCTGTTCGGGGCTTGGGCCTACCGGGACAACATCGCGATGAAGGGCCGCAGCCGGAAACCGGCGTGGCACACTGGACCGTATGACCAAACGCGCTGAATCCAAGTACAAGATCAATCGCCGCCTCGGCGTCAACCTCTGGGGCCGCGCCAAGTCTCCGATCAACAAGCGTGAGACGATCCCCGGCCAGCATGGCGCCCGCCGCAAGCAGAAGCCGACCGACTTCGGCGTGCAGCTGATGGCGAAGCAGAAGCTGAAGGGCTACTACGGCAACATCGGCGAGAAGCAGTTCCGCAAGTATTACGAGGAGGCCGTGCGCCGCAAGGGCGACACCTCCGAAAACCTGATCGCCCTGCTCGAGCGCCGCCTGGATTGCGTCATCTACCGCATGAAGCTGGCCGTCACGCCCTTCGCCGCGCGGCAGTTCGTCAACCACGGCCATGTCACCATCAACGGCCGCCGCCTCAACATCCCCTCCTACCAGGTCAAGGACAACGACCTGATCGAGGTGAAGGAGAAGTCGAAGCAGCTCACCGCCGTGCTCGATGCGGCGCAGAGCGGCGAGCGCGACGTGCCGGAGTACCTGGAGATCGACCATCGCGCGATGCGTGGCCGCTTCCTCCGTGCGCCGAAGCTCTCCGATGTGCCCTATCCGGTGCAGATGGAACCGAACCTGGTGGTCGAGTTCTACTCCCGCTAAATCGGCCACAACCGATCCTGGAAAGCGCCGGTCCCGCGAGGGGCCGGCGTTTTTCGTTTGGAAAGCCGCATCTCTCGGGCCATCTCGTCGGGATGCCCCTGCTCAACCTGCTGCTTGCCGCCCTGCTGCCGGTCGCCGGCGTCCTGTCCAGCCTGCTCGGCATCGGCCATCCGCTCTGGGCCATGCCCGGGGTGCGCACCCTGGTGGTGCCGGCGCCCTATGCCTTCAGCATCTGGGGGCCGATCTTCGTCCTCGCCCTGGCCTGGGGCTTCTGGCAGGCCCGTCCGGCCCAGCGTGCGGATCCGCAGGTCGCCCGGCTGCGCGGCCCGGCCGCCGCGGCCTTCGCCGCGATGCTGGCCTGGATGGTCGCCGCCCAGCTCACCCTCAATGGCTGGCACCTGCTGGCCATCATGCTGGTCCTGCTGGCGGCGGCCCTGCTGGCGCTCGGCCGCGCCACCGCGGCAGCGCGCGACACCCCCGGCTGGCGCTGGATCGCCCGTCCGCTCTTCGGCCTGCTCGCTGGCTGGATCTCCGCCGCGGCGGTGGTGAACCTCTCGGGCGCCGCGGCGGCGGAGGGCTTCGGCTGGTTCGGCCTCGCCCCCAGCGTCGTCGCCATGGGCCTGGTGCTGCTCGCCGCCTGGATCGCCACCACCGTCCTGCGCCGCAACCGCGGCGACCGCTGGTATGCCGGCGCCGTGCTCTGGGCCCTGGCCGCCATCATCGCCGCCCAGCTCAGCGCCCGCATGCCGGACTATGCCGTCGCCCTGATCGCTGCCCTGGGCCTGCTGATGGTCGCCGCCGCCAGCCGCCTCGCCGGCCGCCAGCAGCCCGGGGTGCAGCCGGAAGCCTATCCGGGATAGGCGGCGAAGGGCCCATGCAGCGGCCGCGGCAGCAGCGGCATCGCATGCGCCGCCGCCAGCAGCACCGCCCGCTTCGGCGAGGGCGCCGCCGCCACCGAGGCCCGCAGCCGCTCCAGCCCGCTGGCCCGCTCGCCGTGCCGGATCAGCTCCCGCCCGACGATCCAGGCATTCTCCGCCTCCGCCCGGCGCCGCATGCGTTCCAGCCGGCCGGCGCCGAGCCGGTCCGCCAGGGCCGCGCTGCCGTAGATGGCCGCCATGGCCGGGGCGAAGGCCGCCGGATCATGCGCCATGCGCCGATAGGCACTGCCCTGGCGCTCCCGCACGTACAGCAGCGGCTCGCTGCCCTCGACGCCGACGAAGGGCCCCTGCAGGGCCAGCCGGATCCAGTATTCCCAGTCCTCGCCGTAGCGCAGCTTCGCCAGGAAGGGCCCGGCCCGCAGCAGGGCCTCCCGCCGCAGCAGCATCTGCCCGCCGTTGACGAAGAGGTTCTGGATCAGCAGCCGATGCAACAGGTCGCCGCTGGGGGAGGGGCTGGCCTTCAGCCGCAGCGGCGCATCGCCCGGCCCGGCGCTCTCGGCCATGACCGCATAGCCGCCATGGGCGCCCACCGCCTGCGGCTGGCCGGACAGTGCCGCGACCAAGCGTTCCAGCGCATCCGGCGCCAGCCAGTCATCCGCATCGAGGAAGAGCACCGCCTCGCCCCGCGCCTCCGCCATGGCCCGGCTGCGGGCCGCCGAGACGCCCTGGTTCTCCTGCCGCAGCAGCCGCAGCCGGGGATCCTGCCGCGCCGTCACCTGCTCGGCGGTGCCGTCGCGGGAGCCGTCGTCGACCACCAGCATCTCCCAGTCGGGAAAGCTCTGGCCGATCACGCTATCGACCGCGGTGCCGATGAAGCGGGCCACGTCATAGGCCGGGGTCACGATGGAGACGGCGGGTGCCGGAAGGGTAAGGTCGCGCATGGTGCAGCGTTGGCACGCCGCACCGCCGCGGCGGAATCACGGCCGCGGGGGCGCGCGATCTTGTGTGGGCTTTAGGGCGGCAATGCCCCCGGCAGCCCCGCGCGGGAAGGCCCTCCTCCGGCCTAGAGATAGACCCCCTTCATGCCCCCCGCCGGATACCGCGTCCCCGCCGCCGCCCCGGCCGGGACGGCCGCCGCCAGCCGCGACACCTCCGCAGCGCTCAGCGTCACCGCCAGCGCCCCGAGGTTCTCCTCCAGCCGCGGCCGGTAGCGGGTGCCGGGGATGGCCACCACATCCTCTCCCTGCGCCAGCAGCCAGGCGAGGGTGAGCTGCGCCGGGCTGCAGCCCTTCTCCGCCGCCATCGCCTCCACCTGCGCCACCAGCGCCCGGTTGGCGGCGAAATTCGCCTCCTGGAAGCGGGGATGCGCGGCGCGGCGGCCGTCCACCTGGGCGAAGTCCTGGATCGCTCCGGTCAGGAAGCCCCGCCCGAGCGGCGCATAGGCGACGAAGCCGATCCCCAGCGCCCGGGTGGTGGCGCGGGTCTCCTCCGCCTCCTGCCGGTAGAGCAGCGAGTATTCGGTCTGCACCGCGGCGATGGGATGGGTCGCATGCGCCCGGCGGATGGTCTCCGGCGCCGCCTCGGACAGGCCGAGGAAGCGCACCTTCCCCTGGTCCACCAGCCGCGCCATGGCGCCGACCGTCTCCTCGATCGCCACCTTCGGATCGACCCGGTGCTGGTAGTAGAGATCGATCACCTCGACCCCCAGCCGCTTCAGCGAGGCCTCGCAGGCCGCCTGCACATGGGCCAGCGAGCCATCCACGCCATTCGGCCCGCCCGGGTTCTGGACCTGCCCGAACTTGGTCGCCAGCACGACCTTGTCCCGCAGCCCCTTCAGCGCCCGGCCCAGCACGCCCTCGTTGTGCCCCCAGCCATACATGTCGGAGCTGTCGAAGTGGTCGACCCCCAGCGCGACGGCATCCCGGATCAGCGCCTCGGAGGCGGCATCATCCGCCTCCCCGTAGACCCCCGAGAGCGACATGCACCCAAGCCCGATGCTGCCGACCGCCAGGCCGCCGAGGTTGCGCTTCGGGATGGTCACCATGGGCCTCTCCTTTGTCTCAGGCGGCGCGCAGCACCCGCCCCGCCACCGCATCCAGCTTCGCCAGCATCGCCGGGTCCCGCTTCTCGGGCGCGGTGATCAGCGCATGATCCAGCGCCCGGTCGCAGCCGGCGGGGCAGGGGCCCCTGGTCGGGTGGGGCGGGGCGGCCAGCTTCGGCACCACCGCCTTCACCAGGGCCCGCGCCTTGTCGGCATTGGCGAAGAGCACCTTCACCACTTGGTCCACGGTGACATGGTCATGGTCGGGGTGCCAGCAATCGAAATCCGTCACCATGGCGACGGTCGCGTAGCAAAGCTCCGCCTCGCGGGCGAGCTTGGCCTCGGGCATGTTGGTCATGCCGATGACGCTGCAGCCCCAGGACCGGTAAAGCTCGCTCTCGGCCTTGGTGCTGAACTGCGGGCCTTCCATCACCAGGTAGGTGCCGCCCCGCGTCACCGGCAGCGACAGCCCGCGCGCCGCATCCTCCAGCGCATCGCCGAGCCGCGAGCAGACCGGATGCGCCACCGAGACATGCGCCACGCAGCCGCAGCCGAAGAAGCTCTTCTCCCGGGCGAAGGTGCGGTCAATGAACTGGTCGACGATGACGAAATGCCCCGGCGGCAGCTCCGCCTTCAGGGACCCGACGGCCGAGAGCGAGAGGATCTCGGTCACGCCCGAACGCTTCAGCGCATCGATATTGGCCCGGTAGTTCAGCGCGCTCGGCGGCGTCGGATGCCCCCGGCCATGCCGCGGCAGGAAGACGCAGCGCACCCCGTCGAGCCGGCCGAACAGCAGCTCGTCCGAGGGGTCGCCCCAGGGCGTCTCCACCTTGCGCCATTCCCGATCCTCCAGCCCGTCGATGTCATAGAGGCCCGAGCCGCCGATGAGGCCGATGACGGGTTCGATGCGGTCGGACATGGAATGCTCCTCGGGGGGTCGTGCAGCGGCTTTTGGAACACGGTGGCGCCGGGATCAACCGCATGCTGCGGCGCGGCGGTGGCCGGGCGGGCGATCCGCAGGCATCCTGGTCCGGCCCCCGCGACCGGCGGGGCCTGATCCGGAGCCCCGCCATGACCCCCCGCCTCGCCCTGCTCCTCGTCGTGGTGGCGCTCACCGCCTGCGGGCCGACCACTGCGCCGATCGAAAGCAAGCTCATCGAGCGCGGCACCGCGCTGCCGCCGCCCGGCCTCACTCCACCAACCCGGAATTGAAAAGAGCCGCCCGAGGGCGGCTCCTTCCGTCAAGCTGGGACTTGGTGCCAAGCCCTAGTGGACGTCGGCCCAGACCTTGCGCTTCACCGCATAGGCCAGCCCGCCGAGGATCGTCAGGAAGAGGATGATCTTCACCCCCATGGCCTTCCGCTGCTCGAGCTCCGGCTCGGCCGCCCAGGTCAGGAACTGGGAAACGTCGCGCGCCATCTGCTCGACCGTCGCCTTGGTCCCGTCGTGGTACTCGACCTGGCCGTCGGAGTTCAGCGGCGCTGGCATGGCGATCTGATGGCCGGGGAAGTACTTGTTGTAGTGCATCCCTTCGCCAAGCTGCATGCCGGCCGGCGGATCCTCGTAGCCGGTCAGCAGGGCGTGGAGGTAATCCGCACCGCCTTCGCGGGCCTTGGAGATCACCGACAGATCCGGCGGATAGGCGCCGTTGTTGGCGGCACGGGCCGCTTTCTCATTGGGGAAGGGCGCGCGGAAGCGGTCCGAGGCGCGGCCCGCCCGCTCGGCGAACTGGCCCTCGTCGTTCGGCCCGTCCATCACCTGCACGGTGGCGGCGATGCCGGCGACCTCGTTCTCCGACAGGCCCAGCTCCCGCAGGTTGCGGTAGGAGAGCTGGTGCATGGCGTGGCAGGAGGAGCAGACCTCCTTGTAGACCTGGAAGCCGCGCTGCGCCGAGGCCCGGTCGAAGTGGCCGAAAAGCCCATCGAAGGAGAAGCGGGTATCCGGCAGGTGGATTTCCTCGCCCGCGGCGAAGGCCGGGGCCTGGACCCCGAGGCCGGCCACGAGGCCGACCCCGAGAACCAGTGCCTTGAGGCTAGGGGCCTTCAGGCTGCGAAAACCGACCATCAGGCCTTCTCCATCGGCTTGCTCATGGCGCCGGCGGGCAGCGGCCCACCGCCGCGCAGAACCGGAAGGGAGATGCTTTCCGGCAGCGGCAGCGGCCGCTCCAGCCGCCCGAGCAGCGGCAGGATCACCAGGAAGTACAGGAAGTAGTAGGCCGCCGCGACGCGGCTGACGGTCACGTAGGGCTCCTCGGCCGGCTTGCCGCCGCAGTAGAGCAGCACGAAGAAGGACACGACCCAGACGATGAAGAAGGGCCGCGCCAGCGGGCGGAAGCGCATGGAGCGCACCGGCGAGGTATCCAGCCAGGGCAACACGAAGAGGACGGCGATGGAGCCGAACATCATCAGCACGCCGCCGAGCTTGTCCGGCACCGCGCGCAGGATCGCGTAGAAGGGCAGGAAGTACCATTCCGGCACGATATGCGGCGGCGTCACCATCGGGTTGGCCGGGATGTAGTTGTCCGGGTGGCCCAGCGCATTCGGGAAGAAGAAGACCAGGATGGCGAAGACGGCGAGGTAGGCGACGATGCCGACGCTGTCCTTGGCCGTGTAGTAGGGGTGGAAGGGCAGGGTATCCTGCGGCCCCTTCGGGTCAATGCCGAGCGGGTTGTTGGACCCGGTGATGTGCAGCGCCGCCACGTGCAGGAACACGACGCCGAAGATCACGAAGGGCATCAGGTAGTGCAGGCTGTAGAAGCGGTTCAGGGTCGGGTTGTCGACCGAGAAGCCGCCCCAAAGCCAGGTGACGATCGTCTCACCCACCAATGGGAAGGCGCTGAAGAGGTTGGTGATGACGGTCGCGCCCCAGAAGGACATCTGGCCCCAGGGCAGCACGTAGCCCATGAAGGCCGTCGCCATCATCAGCAGGAAGATGACCACGCCCAGCATCCACAGCAGCTCGCGCGGGGCCTTGTAGGATCCGTAGTAGAGGCCGCGGTAGATGTGGATATAGACCACGATGAAGAACATGCTGGCGCCGTTCGCATGCGCGTAGCGCAGCAGCCAGCCGTAGTTCACGTCCCGCATGATGCGCTCGACGCTGTCGAAGGCCATGCCGGTATGGGCGGTGTAGTTCATCGCCAGGAAGATGCCGGTGGCGATCATGATCAACAGGTTGATCATGGCCAGGGCGCCGAAATTCCAGAAGTAGTTGAAGTTGCGGGGCGTCGGAAACGTCCCGTACTCCTTCTGCATCATGGTGAAGATCGGCAACCGGCTATCGACCCAGCGGATGACCGGGTTGGCAAAGTCGCTCTTGTGAAGGCCGATGGACATCGATTGCTCCTCAGCCGATCCGGATCTGCGTATCGGAGGTGAAGGCGTAGGTGGGCACCGCCAGGTTCAGCGGCGCCGGCCCCTGGCGGATACGGCCGGAGGTGTCGTAGGCGCTGCCGTGGCAGGGGCAGAACCAGCCGCCATAGGGGCCGCGCTGGTCGGTCGGCCGCTGCCCGGACGGGATGCAGCCCAGATGGGTGCAGATGCCGATCAGCACCAGCCACTGGTCCTTCTTCACCCGCGACTGGTCGGTCTGCGGGTCCTTCAGCTCGGACATCGGCACGTCGCGTGCCGCCTTGATCTCGGCCTCGGTCCGGCTCCGGACGAAAACCGGCTTGCCGCGCCAGACCACCGTGATGGCGGCGCCGGCGGCGATCGGTTTCAGGTCGACATCGGTGGTGGAGACGGCAAGCACGTCGCGGGCCGGATTCATCGAATTGACGAACGGCCAGGCGAGGGCGCCGACGCCCACCGCCACGAAGGAGCCTGTCACGAGTTGCAGGAAATCCCGGCGGGTCTCGCCGTCCTGCGGCGCCCCATGCTGTGACGCCGTTGGCGCCAGACTATCGGCCATGCCTCATCGTCCCTGATCGCGGCCACGCCTCTGTCCCGGGGCGGGACGGGCGGGGGCCGAATGCGATTGTTGCGCTCGGGAGTTAAGGGTCCGGCCAAGTCTGGACCCGCGCTCCCCAACGCGCCGCGCCGCATATAAAGGTACGCTATGCAGGGTGGCAATCCGCCGGGGTCGCAATCAAGCTGCTATCTTCGGCGGTTTTCGCCCGACCGGCCCGCCAGGAGGAAACAGTGACCGAGGCTTCCCACGCCACCCCCATGCCCCCCTCGCACGCGGCGCCACTGGGTCCTCCCCCCGGCGACCACCGCCTCGCCGTTCCGGCCCGTGCCTGGTTCGAGGAATTGCGCGACCGCATCTGCGCCGCCTTCGAGTCGCTGGAGGATGCCTGCGATACCGGTCCCCATGCCGACCTGCCTCCCGGCCGCTTCGTCCGCACCCCCTGGCAGCGGGAGGGTGGCGGCGGCGGCACCATGGCGGTGATGAAGGGCCGGGTCTTCGAGAAGGTCGGGGTGAATTGCTCCACCGTCCACGGCGAATTCTCCCCGGAATTCCGTGCCAATATCCCGGGCGCCGAGGCCGACCCTCGCTTCTTCGCGACCGGCATCTCGCTCGTCGCGCATCTGCGCAGCCCCCGCGTCCCGGCCGCGCATATGAATACCCGCTTCCTCTCGACCTCCCGCGCCTGGTTCGGCGGCGGCGGCGACCTGACGCCGATGGCGATGGATGCGCCCGAGTCGCTGGCGGATGCCGCCCGCTTCCATGCCGGCTTCAAATCCGCCTGCGACCGGCACGACCCGGCCTACTATCCCCGCTTCAAGCAGTGGTGCGAGGAGTATTTCTACCTGCCGCACCGGGGGGAAACCCGCGGCCTCGGCGGCATCTTCTACGACTGGCTGGGCGACCGCACGCCCGGCCACGGCGCCGATGCCGACTTCGCCTTCACCAGGGACGTCGGCCTCGCCTTCCTCGAGAGCTATGCCGGGATCGTCGTCGACCGGATGCGGGAGCCCTGGACCGCGGCCGAGCGGGAGCACCAGCTCATTCGCCGCGGCCGCTACGTCGAGTTCAACCTGCTGCACGACCGTGGCACGCTGTTCGGTCTGAAGACCGGCGGCAATGTGGAGGCGATCCTGATGTCGCTGCCGCCCGAAGCGAAATGGCCATGAAGGGATACGAAACGCCATGAAGGCAATCTGGTACGACCGCCAGGGCCCCGCCGCCGAGGTCCTCACCTATGGCGAGCTGCCCACCCCGACTCCCGGCCCCGGGGAGGTGCTGGTCCGCCTCGCCACCTCCGGCGCCAATCCCTCGGACTGGAAGTCCCGCAGCGGCAAGGGCCGGCCCATGGCCTTCCCCCGGGTCATCCCCCATAGCGACGGCGCCGGCCAGATCGAGGCGGTGGGCGAGGGCGTCCCCCGCCAGCGCGTCGGCCAGCGGGTCTGGATCTGGAACGGCCAGTGGAAGCGCCCCTTCGGCACCGCCGCCGAATACATCGCGCTCCCCTCCGACCAGGCGGTGCCGCTGCCGGAGACCGTCGGCTATGCCGAAGGTGCCTGCCTCGGCATCCCGGCGCTGACCGCCCTCCATGCCGTGCTGACCGATGGCGGCGTCACCGGCCAGCGGGTGCTGGTCACTGGCGGCGCCGGCTCGGTCGGCCACTACGCCATCCAGTTCGCCCGGCTGCTCGGCGCCGCCCAGGTCATCGCCACGGTCAGCGGGGAGGCCAAGGCCGCCCATGCGATGACCGCCGGCGCCGACTACACGGTGAACTACCGCAGCGAGGACACGGTCGAGCGCGTCACCGCCCTGACCGGCGGCCATGGGGTGGACCGGGTGGTCGATGTCGATATCTCCGGCACCGCGCCCATGCTGCCGGGCCTCATGGCGCCGGGCGGGATCTGCGCCGCCTATGGCGCCAATGCCGGCACCTCCACCATCAACTTCGGCGCCGCCATCATGAAGGGCATCGCGGTCCGCCACTTCATCGTCTACGAGCTGAACGCCACCCAGCGGGCGACGGCGATCGGCGCGCTCACGCCCTGGCTGGAGCGCGGGATGCTGACCCATACCATCGCCGCCCATGCGCCGCTGGCGGATTGCGCCGCGGCGCATGATGCGGTGGAGCGCGGCGACTACATCGGCAACCTCGTGTTGGACTGCTGAGCCGCCGGCAACCGCGCCTGGATCGCCGCCAGCTTCTCCGGATTGCGGATGATGTAGATGGCGGCGATCCGGCCTTCCCGGATCTCCAGCGCCGTGGTCTGCGGCAGCCCGTCCGGCTCCAGCGTCACGAAGCCGGGCAGGCCGTTGATCCGGCCGAGATGAAGCAGCGGGGCAGGGGGTAGCTGCCCCTTCCGCGCCAGCCCGGCGAAGAACCGCCCGACCTTCGCCTCGCCGAGGATCGGGTTGAGCGCGGCCGGGCGGATGCCGCCGCCATCCGTGTGCAGCACCACGTCCCGCGCCAGCAGCGCCCGCAGCCCCGCCTCGTCCCCGCCGCGGGAGGCCGCGAGGAAGGCCCCGGCGATCCGCTGCCCCTCCGCCTCGCTCACCGCCTGGCGCGGCACCGCCTCGCCCAGCCGGACCCGCGCCCGCTCCGCCAGCTTGCGGCAGGCGGGTTCGCCGCGGGCCAGCAGCGCGGCGATCTCGGCGAAGGGCGTCTCGAAGAGGTCGTGCAGGATGAAGACCGCCCGTTCGGCCGGGGAGAGCCGCTGCAGGGTCAGCAGGAAGGCGACCGAAAGATCCTGGGCCTGGGCATGCGCCGCCTCCTGCGGCGGCGTCTCCTGCTCCAGCAGCGGCTCCGGCAGCCAGGGGCCGACGTAGCGTTCCCGCCGCACCCGGGCGGACTTCAGGTGGTCCAGGCTCAGCCGGGCGGCGGCCTTCAGCAGCCAGGCGCGGGGCAGGTCCACCCGGCCGCGGTCGGTGCCGTGCCAGCGCAGGAAGACATCCTGGGCGATGTCCTCCGCCGTCGCCAGCGACCCGGTCATGCGATAGGCGAGGCCGATCAGCTCGGCGCGGAGGGGGGCGTAATCCGCGGCCGGATCGGCCTCGCCCGGCATGCTCAGGCCACCTGGCCGGCCGCGGGCACCGCCCGGAAGCCGATCGCCAGCCGGTTCCAGGCATTGATCGTGGCGATCAGCAGGGACAGCTTCACGATCTCCTCCTCGGAGAAATGCGGCAGCAGCCCGGCGTAATCCGCATCCGGGGCATGGGTCCGGGCCACCAGCGTCAGCGCCTCGGTCCAGGCCAGCGCCGCCCTCTCCCGCGGGGTATACTGCGGTGCTTCCCGCCAGGCATCGAGCAGGAAGAGCCGCACCGGCGCCTCCCCGGCCTTCAGCGCATCCCGCGTATGCATGTCGATGCAGAAGGCGCAGCCGTTGAGCTGCGAGGCACGGGTCTTCACCAGCTCGATCAGGCTGTGCTCCAGCCCGCTGGAGACGACCGCCTTCTCCAGCGCCAGCATGGGCTGCAGGGCCTTGGGGGCGGCGGCGAAGTAGTCGAGGCGCGGCGTCATGGCGACCATCCTATGCGAGGGGTTCGGCCATAGGACGAGGCAGCGGGGCCGGATGTGACGGCCCGGCCGCGGAATTGCGAACCGGCCCCGGCATGCGCTTGCAATTCTCCCCTCGATACGGCATAGGAAATATATCCTCGATACCATCGCCGACCGGCCGGGCCCCGCCATGGCCAGGGTGCGCCTGTCCGGCCCGATAATAAATTCGCTCCGCGTAAGGCCTTGATCGCGGCCGATTTTATCGCGGAGATCGGCCGGAAATTGAGCCGAATTGAGCGAAATTTAGCAGAATTTAGTCGAATTGAGCTGGTTTGAGCGATGTTGAGCAGGATTGCGCGGCGGCGGTTCCGGCTCGCCCTGGCATCTTCCACCCATGCCGGTCCGGGCCCATTCTCATCGGCAAGACCTGTCCATGCCGGGAGAAACAAAACCATGATCGATCGCCGCACCCTGCTGCTGGGTGCCCCCTTGGCCGCGGCCTCGCTGGCCGCCCCCGCCCTCGGCCAATCCTACGGCGACTGGCCCAACCGGCCGATCCGCGCCATCATCCCCTGGCCGCCCGGCGGCTCCACCGATGTCCTGGCGCGGCTGGTCTGCGAACAGCTCGGCACCCGCCTCGGGCAGAATTTCGTGCTGGAGAACCGGCCCGGCGCCGGCGGCAACATCGGCATGGACGCGATCGCGAAATCCGCCCCCGACGGCTATACCCAGGGGCCGGCGACCATCGCCAACCTGTCCATCGCCCAGTTCCTCTACGCCAAGCTGCCCTTCGACCCGGAGAAGGACTTCTCCGTCATCTCGATGCATTGGGAGTTGCCCAATGTCCTGGTCGCCCCGGCGCAATTCTGCCCGGCCAATACCGCACAGGAATTCATCGCCTGGGCCAAGTCGCGCCCCAATGGCGTCAGCTTCGGCAGCCCCGGCGTCGGCACCACCGCGCATCTCTCGGGCAGCATGTTCTGCGACCGGCAGAAGATCGATGGCCAGCACGTCCCCTTCCGCGGCGCGGCACAGATCATCCCGGCCATGCTCTCGGGCGACCTGACCTTCGCCCTCGACAACCTCGCCAGCTACATGCCGGTGATCCAGGAGGGCCGCATGAAGGCCTTCGCCGTCACCAGCCCGGAGCGCTGGCCCTCGCTGCCGCAGGTGCCGGTCATGGCGGAGGCGGGCATCCCGGATTTCGTCATCACCTCCTGGTGCACCTGGGTCGGCCCGGCCGGCATCCCGCGCCCGATCGTCGACAGGATGAACGCCGCGCTGAAGGACGTCGCGGCCGACCCGGCGATGCAGGCCCGCTTCCTGCAGACCGGCGCCAAATGCGTCTGGAGCACGCCGGAGGCCGCCAGCGCCTATGCCGCCAGCCAGCGGCCGATGCTGAAGGAGATGGTCCGCATCTCCGGCGCCCGCATGGAATAGGGGCCGGTCACCGGGTGCCGCAGGCGGCACCCGGCTTCGGCGTCAGGATTTTTCCTTGGTGTCGTGGACGTGGTGGCGGTCGCGTTCGCCGCCGCCGCCCGAGACCCGGCTGCGGTCCGGGTTGGTCGATTCGCCCGGCACCGGGCCCTGATCGTCGCGGTCCCGATGCGCCGCGCCATGCGCGCCGCCCTGATGGCTGCTGCCCGGCCCGCCCTTGTCGCGCTGGACCTCGTGCTCGCCGCGTTGCTGCGTCATCTCACCGATCCTGCTGATAGCCCTGGTTGGTGGTATTCTGCTTGATGTCGCCCTGGCGGCCCTGCTCGGCCAGGTTGCGGTCGTGGCCGGACTTGTTGGCCTCCGCGGCCTGGGCGGAGAGATCGCCCTCCTTGCCCTGGGCACCCGGCCCATGCGGACTGCGATTGGCCGGCGGCACCGGCGGCAGATGCGATTTCGTCGACATGGCCTTGCCTCCCTGTTGCGACGGGCCCGGCTCCTCGCCCCGGGCCACCGCCCATCGAACGCCCCGCCGCGGGCCACCGTTCCCCGGCCGGGCACCTGTGTCTGTGCCGAGGTCTTTTATTCGCCCCGGCTTCGCCCCATACCCCGGGAATGTCCGCATCCCCCGCCGAGGCCGCCCCGGGCCGCCAGGCCTGGCTCAACAGCCTTTTCGTCGACCATTCCCTGCTGCGGCTCGGCTGGCGCAATTGGGGGGTGGTAGCGCCGGGCCGGCTCTATCGCTCGAACCACCCGCTGCCCTGGCAGCTGCGGGCGGCGACCCGGCGGCTCGGCCTGCGGACGGTGATCAACCTGCGCGGCGAGCGGGTGGACTGCGGCTCCGACCGGCTGGCCCGGGCGGCGGCCGCGGACCTCGGCCTGGTGCAGATCGATGCTCCCTTCGAGAGCCGCGGCGCCCCGCACAAGGACCGCATCCTGCGCCTCGCCGCGATCTTCCGCGGGCTGGAGGAGCCGGCGCTGATGCACTGCAAGTCGGGCGCCGACCGCACCGGCCTCGCCGCTGGGCTCTGGATGCTGCTGCAGGGCCGCCCGCCGGCCGAGGCGCGGGCCCAGCTCTCGCTGCGCCACGGCCATATCCGCCAGAGCCGCACCGGCATCCTGGATGCCTTCTTCGCCGCCTATGCCGCCGCCCATGCCGAAACCGGCAAGCCCTTCCTCGACTGGCTGCAGGAGGACTATTCCGAGGAGGCGCTGCGCCGCGGCTTCCAGTCCCAGGGCTGGGCCGACCGGCTGGTGGATGGCGTGCTGCGGCGGGAATAGCCTAGCCGAGCAGCCCGAAGCGCAGCGCCCACTGGTGGATGCGCCCGACCAGCAGGTTGCACAGCACCGTCCGCGTCAGGTGGAAGCCCAGCACCAGCGGCACCCCGAGCTCGAGCGCCTTGGCGGTCAACGCCATCTCCGGCATCCCGCCCGGCGCCATGCCGAGGATCATCGCCGCGCTGGGCAGCCCGGCCAGCCAGCCGATGCCGACCGCCAGCAGCGTCAGCAGCACCGAGAGCACCCCGGCCGAGATCACCGAGGCGATCGCCAGCCGGCGCGAGGACATCAGGAAGCTGCGGGTCAGCCGGGTGCCGAGCGAGGCGCCCATCGCCACCTGCGCCGCATCCACCAGGCCGGAGGGCACGCCGGAGGGCAGGTGCCCGGTCGCCGCCAGGGTGATGCCGAGCGCGCAGGGCCCGAGCATCCAGGGATTGGCCAGCCCCAGCAGCCGCAGCGGCCAGGAGGCCAGCAGCCCCGCCGCCACCATGAGCGCGAGGCCCGGCCACCAGACCGCCACCCGCGCGCCAGTGAAATCCGAGAAGTCGCCATGCGGCGCCAGCCAGCCGAGCAGCGGTGGGAAGGTCAGCACCACCACCAGCACCCGCATGGTCTGCGCCAGGGTGACGGTGGCGACCGAAGCGCGGGCCTCCTGCGCCAGCACCGCCATGACGATGACCCCGCCGGGCACGGCGCAGAAGAAGCCGGTCTGCAGGTCCGTCCCGGCCATGCGGGTGAAGAGCTGCGCCACCACCAGGCCCGAGAGGATGGCGAGCACGCCGCAGCCCAGCATCACCGGCAGCGCCGCCGTCACCGCCGCCAGCACCGGCCCGGTGAAGGTGCTGCCGAGCCCGAGGCCGAGGAAGATCAGCCCCGCCGGCCGGGCCCAGCCCGGCACCGCCACCGGGCGATGCCAGGCCAGCGCCGCGGTCGCCGTCATGGCGCCGATCATCCAGGCGAGCGGCACGTGCAGCAGGTGCATCAGCCCGCCGCCGAGCGCGGCGGCGGCCATGGTGAGGAGCTGGATGCGATGGCGGGGGGGCGGGGCAGGGAGCGACAAGGCCGCTACCCTCGCGCCGCTGGTGCAGCGCGTCAAACCAGGACGGCTTTACGCTTCGTTCATCCGGCCCGGGATAGTCTCCGGCTCAACCGCCATGATAACCCCCAGCGCCACCCCCCCGACCACCGGCCGCACCACGGAGCCCCTGCACGGGACCTCCTCCGGTGCGGGGATGCCGCCACCCGCGGCGGCCAGGCCGAAAGCGACCGAGGCCGATGCGGCCTCCGCCTGGCCCAATCCCAGCCTGCGGCTGGACCCGGCGCTCGGCATCATCGTGATGGAATTCCGTGACAAATCCGGCGGCGTCGAATCGACCCTACCGACCCAGCGGGAGCTGGATGCCTATCGCTCCGCCGCCAGCCGCAGCCACCCGGATGCGGCCGGATCGACGGCGCAGGCGCCCGAGGCGCCACGCCATGCACCGGTCGCCCCCAATGCGGACCAGGCCTCACTCACCCTCGGCGGCTAGCGCTTCGGGCGGCTGGTGATGGGTGCTGCACGCATGTCCCGTCATCCCGCATCAACCTGCAGGGCGCTTGCCGGGGCGGCCAAGTCCTGGCCGCCACGCCCTCTGGCGCCTCAGGGATAGGGTACCGGAAGCGGCCGTGCCTCGCCCTCCGGCCGGGCCGTCGCCTGCCGGGCCGGCGGCACCGGGGCCAGGCCCAGCACCTCCTCCTCATGCCGCATCACCCGGCGGGCCAGCTTCAGCGCCTGGTAGCAGTCATCGGCCTCGGCCAGGATCAGCGCCTGGTGCAGCATCTCCCGCGCCAGGCCGGAGGTGGTCGCTACCTGGAATTCGGCGATCAGGGCCCGGGCGGCGTCCAGCCCGCCGGCGCGCTCCTCATCGGTGCCGATGTAGGCGGTCTGCAGCGCGAAATAGATCCGCCGCGCCGGCGTGGTCGCGGCCTCCGGCGGCATGATCTGCTTGCCGAAGAGGAAGCGGGCCTTGGCCGCCAGCTCGATGCGGGTGCGGTTGCGGAAGCGGATCGGCGCGCCGTTGACGACCATCATGTCGCCCTGCCGCAACTCGAGGACCAGCGTGGACATTCTTGTTCCTTTCGAATCCGCGCCGCGGAGATTTGGCGGATGGTCGCATGGCGGGCTTAACGGCGGCTGAAACCGGGGCGCCGATGCGGCGCCGCCTCATCGCAGGAAACGGCTGAGGCTGAGGGTGCCGAGCGTGCCGATGGCGTTGTAGCTGGCCTCCAGCGTGGTCCGGGTCGATTGCAGCCGGGTCAGCACGGCGGCGAGGTCGATCTCCTCGATCCCGGCCAATTGCTCCTGCAGGCTGTCCCGCATCTGGACATGGCGGGTCTGCAGGCCGGTCAGCTGTTCCTCGGTCAGGCCCAGCGCCCCCTGCTCGTCGGCCAGGGCATTCGCCGCGCTCTGCAGCCCGCCCCGGATGGTGCCGGCGAGCTCGGTGAAATCCGTCGGCCAGGCGGCCGAGGCCGGGGTCAGCGCGGCGATGCTGGCCAGGCCGCGCAGCAGATCCCGCGCCCAGCTTCCCGTCGTCTCCCCGGTGGAGGTCGCCGCCGCGTTGCGGCTGGCGAAGAGCCCGATCTCGGTGCTGGTGCCATCGGCCGAGGGCAGGCTGCGGCGCGGCTCCCCGCCGCCGGCCGCCGGGTCGACGATGAAGGCGGAAAACGGCGTGATGCCGGCGCTGTCGTCGAGCGCCGCGGCCCGGGTCGCGGCGGCGATCGAGGCCGCATTGCCCGGGCCGATGCTGCCGATGGCGGCGGCGATCCGCGTCGCCAGGCCGCCGGCCGGCAGCGCCGCCGGGTCCGGCACCGGCGGATTGCCGAAGTCGCTGCCGCCGAAGATGTATTCGTCGCCGGTCTTGGTGTTCAGCAGCTGGCCGACCTCGACCATGGCATTGCGCGCCTGGGTCGCGGCGAAGGTCAGCGAGGCCGGGTCGTTGGCATCCAGCTTCATGGCGACGGTATCGCCGAATTGCCGGGCGATGGCGCCGAGCCGCGCCAGGGTCGATTGCGCCGCGGTGGTGCGCGACAGCGCCTGGCCGATCGCGGTGCCATAGGTATCGCGCCGGCCGATCTCGGCCCGCAGGTCGAGCGCCCGGGGCATCTGCGGCGCCAGGTCGCCGACCGCCTCGGCCTTCAGGCCGGTGGTCACCTGCCGCGTCAGCGACTGCATCCGGGCGCGCAGCACGGCGGCATCCGCATCCAGCCGGCCCATTGTGTCGATCCGCGCCACTGGCTCCTCCTACCCGCCCTGCCGGCTCATGGCTTGGCGGCGAACAGCGCATCCCACATGGCCTGCAGGGTGCTGATCACCTTGGCATTGGCCGCATAGGCATTCTGCAGGGTCACCATCCCCGCCATCTCCGCATCCACGTCGACGCCGGAGCCGCGGGCGAAGCGCGCCTCGAGCGCCGTCTGCAGGCTTTCCGCCCCCGCCTTCGCGGTGGTGGCATCGGCCCGGTCGCCGAGCTGGGCGACGGTGACGCCATTGGCATAGTCGGCGATGGTGGCGGGCGGGGCGAAGGGCGAGCGGAGGCTGCCGTCCGGGCCGAGGCCGGCGCTGGCGATCGGCGTCCAGGGCCTGCCCGCCGCGGCCTCGCCGCCGAGGCTGAAGGTTAGCACCCGGTCGAGCAGGCCGGTGAAGCCGGCCGGGCCATCCGGCGGATTGGGGGTGAAGGCATCCGGCCCGCCCGCGCTGGCCGCCACCGACTGGGTGCCGTCGCGCAGCAGCTGCGGCGTGCCGACCACCGCCTGGCCGACCCGCAGCCGCCCGGCCAGCCCGATCTGCGGGCTGCCGGCATAGGGCTGCGACGGCTCCGGCACCGTCGTGCCATCCGCATCGGTGAACAGCGCCAGGCCCTGGCGGGCGAAGCGATCCGCCAGCGTCGCCGCCACCAGGTCGGTCTCCGCCTGGTAGCGCGGCAGGGTCCTGTCCCGCAGCGCGATGTATTCGCCGAGCCGGCCGCCGGTGATCTGGCTGGTGATGTCGCTGCCGTTCAGGCTGATCCCGGGCAGGGAGCCACCGGGGCCGCGATAGGTTTCCGGGCCCGCCGTCGCCTGCGCCGTGCGCAGCACGTCCCGGCCGGGGTCGAGCGGCAGCACGACGCCGCCGCGGGCGATCAGCATCAGGTCGCCGTTCGGCTTGCGGATGGCCTGGACCTCCAGGCTTTCGCCGAGGCTGCTGATCGCCAGGTCGCGCTGGTCCTCCAGCCCGGCAGTGCCGCCGGCCGGGTCGGACTTGATCTGGATGGTGAGCGCGGCGATGTCGCGCAGCGCCGCATTGGCCGAGGCGACTTCCGCCACGATGCCGTCCTGCGCCCGCTGCCGGGCGGTGCCGATCGCCTTCGAGACGTCCTGGAGCCGGGTGGTCACCGTGGTCGCGGCGACCAGCACCGCATGCTGCTGGCCGGCGTCGGCCGGCGCCGCCCGCAGCAGGGTGAAGGCATCGCCCAGCGCCGCGACCGCATCGCCCAGCGTCGCGCCATCGCCGGCGGCGCCATGCGCCTGCTCGATGCCCTGCAGCAGGGCTTCCCGCACCGTCGCGGCGGCGACCGCGCCGCGGCTCTGGTCGAGCTGGGCCAGCACCGCGGTATCCACCGCGCGCTGCGCATCGGTGTTGCGCAGGCCGAGCGGCATGTCCCCCGCCACCAGGGCCTGCTGCGGGACGGTCTTCCGGGTATAGCCGGGGGTCTCCGCATTGGCGATGTTCTGCGCCGTCTGCGCCAGGTTGCGCTGGATCGAGGCGAGGCCGCTGCGGGCGATGGTGAGGGCGAGGTCGAGGCTCATGCCGGGCTATCCACCGGCGCCTCAGCGCCGCATGTTGATGGTGTCCTGCAGCATCTCGTCGCTGGTGGTGACCACCTTGGTATTGGCGGAATAGGCGCGCTGGGCGACGATCAGCTTGGTGAATTCGCTGGCGATATCAACGTTCGACTTCTCGATCGAGCCGATGACCAGCTTGCCGACGCCGTTCGAGGCGGCATCCGTCACCTTGGCGTCGCCCGCTTCCGGGGAGCGCAGGAAGGCCTGGCCATCCTGGCGCTGCAGCTTGTCCGGGTTGTTGAAGGAGACCAGCGGGACGCGCGCGATGACCCGGCTCTGGCCGTTGTCGTAGCTGACCGCGACATCGCCGTTGGTGCGGGTGGTGAGGCTGGAGAAGGCGCCGAGCGGCACGCCGTTCTGTTCCAGGTTGCGGAGCGAGAATTCGGTGCCGGCATATTGCGTCAGCCCGGTCGCCTTGCCGAAGTCGCCGAGCGAGAGGCTGACGGTCTGCGAGCCCTGGCCGAAATCCACCGCGAAGGTGACCGCGGCCGGATCCCCCAGCGCATTGGTGGCCGGCGCGGTGAGCGAGCCGGTGACCGAGCCGATGGTGCCGATGGTGCCATCGGCGGCGACCGGCGTGGCACCGGTGCCGAAGTCCAGCGCCGCGGTCCCGCGCGCGGTATTGTTGATGTCGTCGGGCACGTCGATCGACATGCTCCAATGGTTCTGCAGGGCGCTGGTGAAGGTGAGGTTCACCGTGTGCAGCCCGCCGAGCGAATCATAGAGCTGCGCCTGGGTGGTGATCGGGTCGGCCGGGATCACCGCCGGCAGGTTGGCCGAGAGGGTGATCTCGGTGGTGGCGACCGGGTTGAAGACCTGCTGGTCCACCTGGATCGGGTTGATGGTGGTGCGGTCCGGGTTGCCGGTCGCATCCACCGTCCAGCCCTTGAGGTAATAGCCTTCCGAATTCTTCAGGTAGCCATTCTCGTCGCGGCTGAAGTCGCCGGCCCGGGTGTAGAATTCGCGGTCGTCGAAGGTCGGCTTGCCGTTGAGGGTGCCCTTCGAGAGCGCGACGTTGAAGAAGCCCTGGCCGCCGATGGCGAGCGCGAGCTGGTTGTCCGAAGCCTCGATCGTGCCCTGCACCGTATTGGTATAGGCGGGCCGGGCGATGACCGAGCCGGGCCGGTTGTCGGTCTGGCTCGAGGCGGTGATGTAGGACTGGAAATTGGTATCGACCCGCTTGTAGCCGGTGCTTTGGCTATTCGCGATATTGTCGGAGATATTGCCCAGCGCGCGGCTTTGCGCCGTCAGGCCACTGATGGCCGCGGTCAGTGAGCCGAACAGGGACATAATCCAACCTCCGTCGTGCGCCATGGCCCAGGGCCGCCCGGCCTCCAGCAGGCACCGTGCCAGCCCTGGGGCCGGGCCGGGCTGCGGCAGCTGCCGGGCGGGCGGCAGGCTTTGCCGGTGGTCCGGCGAGGCTTGCCGGCGGCTGGCATGCCGAGGCTGGCCCGGCGCTCGCATCGACCCCGGCGCAGCTGGACCGGACCGAGATGGACAATACCGCGACCCTTCCGCCGCCCGCGGCCCATGCCGCCGGTCCCGCCATCCGCCGGCGCGAGGGCGCGGCCGGGGAGGGCTTCGCGGCCGCCCTGAGGCTGGCCGAGGCGCCGGGTGCCCCGGCGGCTGCGGCGGCCGGGCCGGGTCCTCCGGCTGGTCCCGTGGCAGCGGCAGGTTTGCCCGCGGTGCCCGGCCAGGCGGCCGCGGTCCCGGTGCTGCCCCAGCCTGACGGGACGCCGGTGAACCCGGCGCCGGTGGCGGGGGAGGCTACGGTCCCGGCCAGGCCCGATGTCCCGCCCGATACCGCCCAGGTGCCGCTCTCCGCGGTGCATCCGGCCTCGCTCCATGCGGAGAAGCGCCCACCGGTCCCCCATCTTCTGCAGGGTGCGGCCGTGGCGGCGCCACCGCCGATGCTGCCGGTCCCGGATGCCGCGGTGGATCCGGCTCCGGACCGGGAGGTCCTGGCCCTCGAGGAGCCTGCCGGGCCCGACGCCGTGCCTTCCATGCCCGAGGCCATGCCCGAGGCGCTGCCACCACCCTTGCCGGTGGCAGCGCCACTGCTGCCAACCCCGATGGTGACCTTACCGGAAGCCGCCCCCGGCCGCCCCGAAGCCGCGGAGGCGGCGCCTGTCGCGGCTTCGGGGCCAAGCGGCGCGCGGCGCCCGCTGGAGGCGACGGATCGCCTCGCATCGGCCGCGCCCGCTGCTCCGGGCGCGGCGCCGCGCCTCAGCATGACCGACCCGGGCGCCATTCCCGGGTCCCAGCCGATGGGCGACGCGAGGCCCGCCGCTCCGACCATGGCCGCCATGCCGGAGACTGCTCCCGTCACCGATGCCGAGGCACGGGGCCAGGCCAGCGTACCGGACGCCACCAGGCCAGCGGCGACCGGCCTGACGGCGGTGGCACGGCCCGGCCAGCGGGTGCCTGATGCGGCATCGCCGCCGTCCGGCACTGTCCCGGCCCAGCCTTCGGTGGCATCCAGCCCTCCGGCCGCCGCGGCCCATGGCCTCCAGCCGGACCCGCCGCCCAGGCCTGCGCCCGGGACCGGCAGCCGGGCCGGACCCTTGCCACGCGACCGGCCGATGATGGTGGCTGCGACGACGGGGCAGGCGGCTGCCATCCAGGCCACGGCCGAGGCCGCGCCGGCCGCCGTCACGGCCGAGGCTCCCCCGGAGCGCCTGGTGGAGCCCCTTGCCCTGGCCGAGCCTCCCTCCGCCGGCGCCACGCTGCCGCGGCCCGAGGCGCCGTCGCCGGCCAGCCCGAGGCTGCAGGCCGCCGAGGCCGGCATCGCCGCCCCCGCCGGACCGGGCCCGGCGCCGGCCGCCGCCCCGGCCGAAGCTCCCGCCCCCAGCCGCCCCGCGACGCCGCCGCCGGCCCGGCAGGTCGCGCAGGTCGCCATCGCCCTCTCGCTCGGCACCGGCCGGGCGCCGCGGCTGACGGTGACGCTGGAGCCGGAGGCGCTGGGCCGGGTGGAAATCCGCGTCGAGCGCGGCGCCGAGGGCGAGGCAGCCTCGGTGCGCGTCCTGGCGGAACGGCCGGAGACCCTGGCCCTGCTGCAACGGGATGCGCGGTCGCTGGACCAGGCGCTCGGCCAGGCAGGGGTGCCCCTGGCCGAAGGCGCGCTGCAATTCGGCCTGTCCTCCGGCGACCCGAACCAGGGCGGCGGCCGGCAGCCTTCCGGATCGGGCGGTGGTGGCGGCTGGGGGCCACGCAACCCGGCCCTGCCGCCGGAGGCGACCCGGCCGGCGCCGCTCGCCCTCTCCCTTCTCGATATCGCGGTATGACGGAGCACGACCGATGAGCGGCACCATCCAGGCAGGCGGCGCCGGCACCGCGGCGGCGGCGGCCACGGCGGCCAAGCCGGCCGGCATCGCCGGGGATTTCAACACCTTCCTCACGCTGCTGACGACGCAGCTGAAGAACCAGGACCCGACCAAGGCCATGGACACCAACGAGATGACCAACCAGCTCGTCGCCTTCGCCTCGGTCGAGCAGCAGATCGCCGCCAACAGCAACCTCACCAGGCTGATCGGCCTGCAGCAGACGGCGCAGCTCACCGCGGCGGCGCCGCTGATGGGACAGACGGTCGAGGTCAGCAGCGACCGGCTCAGCCTGCAGAACAGCGTGGCGACCCTGCGGCTGCCCGCGGCGGATGCGGCGAAGCAGGCGACGGTGCGGGTGACGGATGCGGGCGGGCGGATCCTGCGGGAGGATACGGTCGCCCTCGGCACCACCACCCAGGACTGGCGCTGGGACGGCAGGAATGGCGCGGGCGTGCGCCAGCCCGATGGTGCCTATGGCTTCGCCGTGGCCGGGCGGGATGCCGCCGGCGGGGCGCAGCCGGTCACCGCCACCGTGGTCGGCACCGCAACCGCGGCGGCCCGGCCGAGCGGCGCGGAGCTGCAGCTCATGCTCGGCCGGCTCGCCGTGGGCTTCGATGCGGTGCGGGGGCTGGCCGCGAAATAGCCGGCTGCCGCCTCAGCGCGGCGGCAGCGCCGGCGGCGTATTCACCGAGAGCGGCGGGGGCGCGGCCTCCGCCAGCGGCTGGGCATTGGCGACGACGGTGCGGACGCCGCTCGCCGCTTCCTCCGCCACCGCATAGGCGATGTCGCCCCAGAAGCGGGCGAGCCGGCCGGTCGGGACCTCGTTGATCTGGACCACGCGGCCCAGCTCCTCGCCATCCCGGCGGCTGACGATCCACTGGATCTCGACCCGCTGCACCCGCGGCGTCGCGGCGGTGGCCAGGGTGACATCCGCCTCCAGCGCATAGGCGGCGCCATCGGCCACGTCCTGCACGATGAAGCCTTCATTGGCCAGGAATTCGCGCATCCGGGCGGCCAGCGCGACATTGCCGTCGCCGGTCGCGCCCTTGACCTCGGCCAGGCGGATGCGTGGCGGGCCGGCCGCGAGGGCCTGCGGATCGGTCGACTTGCGCGCCGCCTCCACCTGCATCAGCAGCCGGGTCAGGCTCGGCACCGCCTGGGCGGCGACGGTGTTGAACATCGGGGTGGAGGCCTCGGCCCAGGTCCCGATCGGCACCGGCTGGCCTTCCGTCGCCGCCTGCAGCTTGCCATCCGCATCCAGCAGCCGGAAGCGCGGCAGCACGGCTTCGCCGCGGCGCTCGGCCAGGATCTCCACCTGCCAGTCGAGCGGCAGGGGCCGGGGCAGGGCGATGGCGGGCACCTCCTCGGCCTGCAGCGCGGCGGCGACCCGTTCGGAGAGCTCCTGCGCGCCGGCATCGGTCAGCAGCGCCTCGCTCGGCGGCGGCACCACCAGGCGGATGGCCAGCGGCACCGCCAGGCGCGTCGCCTGCGCCCCCGGCCGGCCGCGGAAGGGCTGGGGCAGGTCGCCGCAGCCGGCGAGCACCAGGGGCAAGAGCAGGAGGAGCCTAGAGAATTGCACAGGCGACCATGATGGTGAGAAGGGTGAGGACGAAGAACTGAACCATGTAGGGCACGACAGGCCTCCCTCAGGCCGGAATGGCAATGGCGGAGAGCTGGTGCCCGATCGGCCCGCCCCCCGCCAGGGTGCGCCGCCGGTGGCTGAAGAAGCGCTCGGTCTCGGCCAGGGTATCGGTATCGGCCGTCTCCACCGTGCCGATGCCGGCGGCGGCGAGGCGGGCGGCGCAATAGCCCTGCAGGTCGAATTGCCAGCGGTCCGGTCGCAGGCCCGGGCCGAAGTGGCGGGCATCGGCCGCATCGCGGGCCAGCACCGCATCGCGCAGGTCGGCGCCGACCTCGTAGCTCGCCTGGCCGATGCAGGGGCCGACCGCGGCCAGCATCCGGCCGGGGTCGGCGCCCAGCGCGGCCATGGCGGCGATGGTCGCCTCGATGACGCCGCCGACCGCGCTGCGCCAGCCGGCATGGGCGGCGCCGATGACACCGGCGACCGGATCGGCGAAGAGCACCGGGGCGCAATCGGCGGTGACGATGCCGAGCACCACGCCGGGACGGCGGGTGACCATGGCATCGGCCCGCGGCCCCTGGCCTTCCAGCCAGCCGGCGGCATCGACCTCGGCCACCGCGATCCCATGCACCTGGGTCAGCCCATGCAGCGCCGCCAGCGGCAGGCCGAGTTCCCCGGCGGCGCGGCGGCGGTTCTCCCGCACCCGGTCGCGGTCGTCCTGGCCCGAGAGGGAACAGTTCAGCGCCGCCCAGGGGCCTTCCGAAACCCCGCCACGGCGGGTGAAGAAACCGTGCCGCAGGCCGGCGACGGCGCCGAGCGCCGGGGTGGTCAGGAATTCAGCGGAATTCATGCTGGCTCGAAGCCCGGAGGAATGGCGAGCCCGGGATGGCACAGGCAGAGCGCCTTGAACAGCCGCCCCATGCCTTCGGGCGCCACCAGGCGCTCCGCACCCGACAGGATGGTCCCGGCATGGCGGGGCGAGAGCCGGGCCAGGATCGCCGCCCGGCTCATCAGCCCGAGGCGCTGCAGGAAGAGGCCCATCGGCAGCGGGCCATGCGCCGCGGCCCCGGCCTCCCGCGCCGCCGCCGCCAGTGCCGGGAAGGCGACATGGGCGGTAAGGTCGACGCTGCCGGGGGCGGCGAGGGGATCGGCCCGGCGATGCGCCGCCATGGCCTGGAGGCTGTCGCCGAAGCCGGCCTCGGCCGGGCCGTAGTCGATCGCCAGCAGGGTGGCGCCGCGTGCCGCGAGCTGCCGCACCATGGCGAGTGCCGCCGCGCAATGCTCCAGCACCGCGCCCTCCGGGGCGGCCTCGGGCAGGGGGGGCGCCGCCTCGGCCGGCTGCTCCCGCCAGTGCCCGGCCTCGACGAAACGCTCCTGCCAGCCCCCGCCGCGGCGGATGAACTGGCGGATCGGCAGGGCATCGAAGAACTCATTGGCGAGGACGATGGCGGGGCCGGGCGGCAGCGCCTCGATCCCGTCGTGCCAGGTGGCATCGGGCACCAGCCGGGCCTGGGCGGCGCGGAGGGCGGGGGAGGCCTCGACCAGATGCACCGAGAGGGCGGCGCGGAAATCCGGCATCATCTCGGCGATGGCGCGCAGCGCATCGGCCATCAGGGTGCCGCGGCCGGGGCCGAGCTCGGCCAGCAGCACCGGCACCGGCCGGCCCATGAGCTCCCAGGTGACGGCGGCCCAGAGGCCGAGGCATTCGCCGAAGGCCTGGGAGATCTCCGGCGCGGTGGTGAAGTCGCCGGTCGCGCCGAAGGGGTCGCGCCCGGCGTAATAGGCCGCCGCGGCCCGCGCCATGAAGGCGTCGAGGCGCTCCGGCCCCGTCGATGCCGGGCCGGTCAGGCGGCGACCGCCGGGGCCGGTTTCGCCCGCAGCATCAGCCAGGCGCCGACCAGCACCATCGGGACGGAGAGCAGCTGCCCCATGGTGGCACCGGCAAACAGGAAGCCGAGATAGGCATCCGGCTGGCGGAAGAACTCGCCGATGCCGCGGGCCACGCCGTAGCCGGCCAGGAAGGCGCCGGCGACGAAGCCGCGGCGGGCCCGGATCGACGGGATATGCACCAGCACCTGCAGCAGGACGAAGAGCGCCACGCCCTCCAGCCCCGCCTGGTACAGCTGGCTGGGATGCCGCGGCTCCGGCCCGCCGGTCGGGAAGACCATGCCCCAGGGGACATCGGTGACGCGGCCCCAGAGCTCGCCATTGATGAAATTGGCCAGCCGGCCGAAGCAGAGGCCGATCGGCACCACCGCCGTCACCCGGTCGCCGAAGGCCAGCGGATCCAGCTTCTGCTGCCGGCAGAACAGGAAGACCGCGACGAGCACGCCGAGCGCGCCGCCATGGAAGCTCATCCCGCCCTGCCAGACCGCGAGGATCTCCAGCGGATGGAACAGGTAGTAGTCCGGCCGGTAGAAGAGCACATAGCCGAGCCGGCCGCCGAGGATGATGCCGAGTGTGGTCCAGGTGACGAAGTCGTCGATCTGCTGGCGGTTGGCGACGACCGGGGGCAGGGCGACCAGCCGCCGCGCCAGCCACCAGCCGCCGACGATGCCGGCGATATAGGCCAGCGCATACCAGCGGATGACCAGCGGCCCGACCGCGACCAGCACCGGGTCGATGACGGGGAAGGGAATGGCGAACAACATCAGCGGAATGGGTCTTCCTGCATGAGGAAATCCTGCACGGTGCGGCGGACGCCATCCTCGAGCGGCGTCATCTGGGCGTTGAAGCCCGCCGCGCGCAGCCGGTCCAGCGGCGCTTCCGTGAAGTACTGGTACTTGCCGCGCAGGTCGGCCGGCATGTCGACGTAATGGATATCGGCCGGGCGGCCCATCGCGGCGAACATCGCGCCCACCAGGTCGCGGAAGGTCCGGGCCCGGCCGGAGCCGAGGTTGAACAGGCCGGAGACGCCGGGATTGTCCAGCAGCCAGAGCATCACCGCGACGCAGTCATCCACATGGACGAAGTCGCGCCGCTGCTCGCCATCGGCGATGCCCTCGCGGTCCGAACGGAACAGCGTCGCCGGCTCGCCCCGCATCACCTGCTGGTACTTGTGGAACAGCACGCTGGCCATGCGGCCCTTGTGCGCCTCGTTCGGGCCATAGACGTTGAAGAAGCGCAGCCCGGCCCATTGCGGCGGGCAGGGCGCGCCGCGCCGCAGCAGGTCGGCGACGCGGCGGTCGAAGGCCAGCTTCGACCAGCCATAAAGGTTGAGCGGCCGCAGCCGGGCCAGTGCCGCGGGCGCGGCATCATCCTCGAAGCCGAGCGCCCCATCGCCATAGGTCGCGGCGGAGGAGGCATAGATGAAGGGGATGCCGCGCGCGGCGCAGCCGGACCAGAGCCAGAGCGGCAGGGTCAGGTTGGTCGCGGCGACAAGGTCGGCATCGGTCGCCGTGGTGGCGCTGATGGCGCCGAGGTGCAGCACGGCGGTGATGGGCGGCCGGGCGGCCCAGAAATCCTCCAGCGCCTCCGGCGGCAGGATGCCGGCGATAGGGTGCTTCGCGAGGTTGCGCCATTTCTCGCCCTGGCGCAGGCGGTCCACCACCATCACCTCTGCACCGCGGCCACACAGCGCCGCGACAAGGTTGGAGCCGATGAAACCGGCCCCGCCGGTGACGAGATACATCGGGCAACCCCCAAGATTCCTGGCGCCGATTGGTTCCGCCGGGCGGCGGGGGTATAGGCCCCGGCGATACGGGCTGTGAAGAGGAACAGGACCATGAGCGACACCAGCGGCAGCGGCAAGAAGCGCGGCGGATTGTTCGATGACCTCGCCGGAGTGGCCGGCGGCGCCTTCTCCGCCCTGGCCGGCGTGCGGGGGGAGGTGGAGGCGGCGGTGCGCAGCCAGGTGGACCAGATGGTCCAGCGCCTGGAGCTGGTGAAGCGGGAGGAGCTGGACGCCGCGATGGAACTGGCCCGCCGGGCCCGCGAGGCGCAGGAGCTGCTCGAGGCCCGCGTCGCCGCGCTGGAGCTGAAGCTGGCCGCGGCGGCCCCGCCGGCCGCGCCGGAGGATACCTCCGAGGTTGCCCCGGCGGCGATCCATCCGGAGGCGACCGGCAGCAGCACGTCGAGCCCGCCGCCGATCAGCGGCACCATGACCAACCCGCCGCCGATCGGCGGCGGCTGACCCGCCGCTTGCTCCCGACCCGCCGGTGACAAGGCCGTGGCCAGACTTGCAGCCGCGTTTGTCCCCTGCGTAGTCTAGCCCTGGTGGTTCCCGGCGCCGATTCACCCAAGATATCGGCGCCGGTGCCCTTCGGACGAGTGAGGAGGTGCGCGATGTCTGGCCTGCTGGCCCTTGAGCGCGAACACGCGATCAACCCCCTCGATATCCTCGAACAGATCATCGCCGCCAATGAGTGGTCCTTCGAGCGCCGCTCGGATGGCGAGATGGCGGCCGAGGCGCCGGGCAAGTGGTGCGACTATGGGCTGTACTTCTCCTGGTCCTCGGAGATCAGCGCCATGCATTTCTCCTGCGCCTTCGACCTGAAGGTGCCGCCGGAGGGCCGAGCCAAGCTGTTCGAATTGCTCGCCTTGGCGAACGAGAAGCTGTGGATCGGCCATTTCGGCCTGGAATCCGAGGATGGCGTGCCGGTCTTCCGCCATTCCGTGCTGCTCCGCGGCGCCCCCGGCGCCAGCGCCGAGAGCCTGGAGGACATGGTCGACATCGCCCTGACCGAATGCGAGCGCTTCTTCCCGGCCTTCCAGTTCGTGCTCTGGGGCGGCAAGCCGCCGGCCGATGCCCTGCAGGCCGCCATGCTGGACTGCGTCGGCGAGGCCTGACAGCCTGCCTCCGAATCGAGGGGATGGGCCATGGGTGAGACTGCATTGCCCCCGCTGCTGCTGGTCGGCTGCGGGAAGATGGGCGGGGCCATGCTGGCGGGCTGGCTGGAAAACGGCCTGGCCGATTCGGTGGTGGTCGAGCCCTTCGCCGCCGCGGTCGCCGGCTTCGCCGGCCGGGTGACGCATGTCGCCAGCCCGGCGGAGATTCCTGCCGGCTTCCGCCCAGACGCCGTGGTCCTCGCCATCAAGCCGCAGGAAGCCGCCGCCACCCTGCCGGCCTTCGCCCATCTGGCCGGGCCGGAAACCCTCTTTGTCTCCATCATGGCCGGGCGCAACACCGCCGGGATGCGCGCCCTGTTGGGCGAGGGTGCCGCCGTGGTGCGGGCCATGCCGAATACGCCCGCCGCCGTGCGCCAGGGCTTCACCGTCGCCTTCCCCGGACCCGGCGTGACCGCGACGCAGCGGGCGCTGGCCGACCGGCTGCTCTCCGCGGTGGGGGAGGTGGCCTGGGTCGAGCAGGAATCGCTGATCGACCCGGTCACCGCCGTCTCCGGCGGCGGTCCCGCCTATGTCTTCCTGCTGGCCGAGGTGATGGAGGCGGCGGCGATCGAGCAGGGCCTGCCGCCCGATCTCGCCCGACGCATGGCCCGCGCCACCGTCGCCGGCTCCGGCGCCCTGCTCGGCGCCAGCCAGGATGATGCGGCGACCCTGCGCAAGGCGGTCACCAGCCCCAAGGGGACGACGGAGCGGGCGCTGGCCGTGCTGATGGAGAGCACCGCCTGGCCGGCGCTGATGTCCCGCGCCATCGCGGCGGCGACCGAGCGTTCGCGCGAACTCGGTGGCTGAACCCCCTTCCACCGCTGCGGGCTATGCCCACACTCTATGGCCATGAGCGAGACATACGAGACCGATAGCCGCCTGGTCGCCGGCCTGTGGCAGGTGGTGGCGGCCCATGGCTGGCCCGGGTTGAGCATGCGCCGGGTCGCCAATGCCTCCGGCGTCCCGGCGGCCGAGATCCGCCGGCGCTGCCCGAGCCCCTGCGACCTGCTGGCGCTGCACGGCAAGGTGATGGACCTGGCGGTGCTGGAAGGCACCGTCCCTGGCGCGCCGGTCGATACCAATACGCCGCGCGACCGGGTCTTCGACGTGCTGATGCGGCGGATCGACGCCATGCAGCCGCATCGCGCCGGCATCCTGCGGCTGTTCGAGGACCTCAAGCAGGATCCGCTGCTGGCGCTGCTGCTGCTGGCCTCCCTGCCGAAATCCATGGCCTGGATGCTGGAGGCGGCGGGGCTCGGCTCGGGCGGGCTGGCCGGGCTGGCCCGGGCCCAGGGGCTTACCGCCGTCTGGCTGGCGGTGGTCCGGGCCTGGAAGGATGACGACACCGCCGATCTCGGCCCGACCATGGCGGCGCTGGACCGGGCCCTGGACCGGGCCGAGCAGGTGGCGCGCAGCCTGCGGCTGAGCCCGGACGAGACCGCCTGAGCGGATTTTGTTGCGGTGCAGCATTCGCTTTGACCCCTGCGCGGCGAAGGGGTAGCGTGGTTCCGCCAACTGGCGGATGGGCCGCGGGCACTTGGGGCCGGCGGCGAACAGGGCGGAGAAAAGCAATGTCAGACAACAGCGGCTTCAAGCCGGAAACCGATATCATGCGGATGCTTGCCGATTTCCGCCTGCCCGGCATGCCGGACATGGAGGCCCTGGCCTCCGCCCAGCGCCGCAACCTCGAGGCGCTGTCGGCGGCCAACCGGGTCGCCCTGGAAGGCGCCCAGGCGGTGGCCCGCCGGCACATGGAAATCCTGCAGTCCGCCATGTCCGAGATGACCGACGTGGTGAAGGCCATGTCGTCCCAGGACACCCCGCAGGCCAAGGCGGCCCGCCAGGCCGAGCTGCTGAAGAGCGCCTATGAGAAGGCGGTCGGCAACATGCGGGAGGTCGCCGACCTCATCCAGAAGTCCAATACCGAGGCGCTGAGCCTGCTCAACCACCGCTTCACCGAGGCGATGGACGAGGTGAAGTCCCTGGTCGCCAAGCAGGGCTGAGCCCGGCCGGGTTCAGATCCGCGTCGCCATGGCGATGGCGGGGGGCTGCCGCCCACCGGTCGGCCGTCCCGCCGCGCCATAGGCGCCGCTGCCGCTGCGGGGCAGGGCCGCCCCCGCGATGGTCTCGATCACCCGGGACTGGATGGCGATGGCCCGTTCCAGCAGCCGGCGGTTCTCCTCGCCGAGGTGCTGCAGCCGGTCGGTGAGATCGGCGGCGGTGCGGCGCTCCGGGCCCTCGGCCCGGGCGCCGGTCTTGCGGGCCGCGGCGAAGGCGGCGGCGAAGGCATCCGCCGCCTGCATCTTGGCGGTGGCGAGCCCCGCCGCACTGGGCAGGTCGAGCGCCGAGAGCGCCTCGTTCTCCGCCCGCAGGGCTTCGGCGAGGCGCTGGCCGGTGGCCAGCAGGGCATCCATCATCGATCGGTTTCCCCATTCCGGGCGCCGGCGGATTGCCAGCGCAGCATTTCCCGCAGCACCGCATCGGCCAGGCCGAGGCCCCGGCCGGCCCGGGTGATCGATTGCGCCATGGCATCCACCAGCATCGGCTGCCACTGCGCCTCCGCCATGCCGCCGCCGAAGGTGGATTTGCCCGGCTGCAGCGTGGCGAAGATCGGCTGCAGCATCTGGCCGAGCGCCTGGGCCTCAAAGGCGCGGGCGGCGCGGCGCAGGCTGGCCATCTGGACGGGTGGGGCCGCGGCCTCCCGCGCGGTGAGCGGCGCGGGCATCAGCGCAGCTCCATCTCGGCCTGCAGGGCCCCGGCCGCCTTCACCGATTGCAGGATGCTGATCAGGTCGCGCGGCCCGACGCCGAGCGCATTCAACCCGCGCACCAGCTCCTGCAGGGAAACCCCGCCGCTCAGCACGCCGACCCGGCGCTCCGCCTGGTCGTCCACCTCGATGCCGGTGCGCGGCACCTGCTGGGTCTCGCCCTGGCCGAAGGCATTGGGCTGGCTGACCTGCGGCGTCTCGGTGATGCGGATGGTCAGGTTGCCCTGGGCGATGGCCACGGTGGAGACCCGGACATTGGAGCCCATGACGATGGTGCCGGAGGCTTCCTCGATGACGACCCGGGCGACCTGGTCCGGCTCGACCCGGTACTGCTCGATCTCGGCCAGGAAGCCGACCGGCTCCCGCCCGGCCATGGCCAGCACCACGGTGCGCGGGTCGGTCGCCGTCGCCGCGGTGCTGCCGGTGCCGCGGTTGATGGCGGCGGCGATGCGCCGTGCCGTGGTCAGGTCCGGGTTGCGCAGCGCCAGGCGGATGCTCGGCCGGCCGGTCAGCGCATAGGGCACCTCCCGCTCGACGATGGCGCCGCTGCTGATCCGGGCGCTGGTCGGCACGCCGCGCTGCACGCTGGCCCCGGCGCCGCGCGCCGCGACCGCGCCGGTGGCGACGGCGCCCTGGGCCACCGCATAGACCTCCCCATCGGCGCCGAGCAGGGGGGTGACCAGCAGGGTGCCACCCTGGAGATTGGTCGCATCGCCCAGCGCCGAGACGCCGATGTCGATCCGGCTGCCGGGGCGGGAGAAGGCGGGCAGGTTGGCGGTGACCATGACGGCGGCGACGTTGCGGGTATCCAGCCGCGCCTCGTTGTCCCGCGTATTCACGCCCAGGCGTTCGAGCATGCCGATGAGGGATTGCCGGGTGAAGATGGCGGTCCGCAGCCGGTCGCCGGTACCGGCCAGGCCGACCACCAGCCCATAGCCGACCAGCTGGTTGTCCCGCACGCCCTCGATATCCGCGATATCCTTGATGCGGACCGATTGCGCCGCCGCCCCGGCCGGAAGCACGGCCGCCAGGACGAGCAGGCCCCAGGCCATGAACATCCGGGCCATGGCCATCTTCGCCCTTGCGTAAGCAATTTTCGCCACGCTGCACTCCGCCTCAACGACAGCGGGTTTCAGCAATGCCCATGCCAGCGAAAGCCCGGGGTCGGGCCGGCAAGGCTTGCCGGGCGGGGCGGAACAGGGGGCAGATCATGCAGGGTATCGGCAGGATTGCGGGGGCCAGGGGCCCCGGCGCGGCGCGCGGCACCGGCCGGCGGGGCAGCGGCTTCCAGGTCCAGGCCGAGGCCGGCGTCACCACCACGGAGGCTTCGGCGACGGCCGAGGTCGCGGCGCCCGGCCTCGGGCTGCTGTCGCTCCAGGAATCCGGCTCGGATGCCGAGCGCGATGCCGCGGCACGGCGTCGGGCCGGCGACATCCTCGAGGCGCTGAACGGCCTGCAGATCGACCTGCTGGCCGGCGGTACCGGTGACCCGGCCCGGCTGGCACGGCTGGCGGCGCTGGAGTCGGGGGAGGACGGGGCCGATCCCGGATTGCGGGCGGTGGTTCAGGCTGTCGTGCTGCGCGCAAAGATTGAATTGGAAAGGCGAAACCGCGGCAGCGCTACGACGCTTTCGTGAATGGAGCCGTTATCAGCAATTTGCGTTGCTGCAACCCCTTGGCGTGGAGGCGGGCCTACTTGTATGGTCCGGCCGCCTTCGGTGCCAGGGCGGTGGGCCCCGGTCTCCGGCGGAATTGGGGCCGTCCAGACAATGTTGATCACCCTGCCGCCCGATTATCGTCCGACAGACGACGAAGAATTCATGAACGCCCGTCAGCAGGAATACTTCCGTCAGAAGCTTCGGCGCTGGCGGCACGACTTGCTGCGTGAGGCTGGCGACACGCTGGCCAGCCTTTCCGCCGGCGGCATCTCCGAGGCGGACCTGACCGACCGGGCCAGCGTCGAGACCGACCGGGCGCTGGAACTGCGGACCCGGGACCGGGCCCGCAAGCTGGCTTCCAAGATCGACCAGGCGCTCGAGCGCATCGACAACGGCACCTACGGCTATTGCGAGGAAACCGGGGAGCCGATCGGCCTGCGCCGGCTGGAAGCCCGGCCGATCGCCACCCTGTCGATCGAGGCGCAGGAGCGGCATGAGCGCATGGAGCGGGTCCACCGCGACGACTGACTTGCGCCCATCCGCGTGATGGCGACAGCCTGCCCCACCAGGATGGGGGGGCGGCGATGCGGTTGCAGGGACGACATGCGGTGATCACCGGGGGCGCCTCCGGGATCGGCCTCGCCAGCGCCCGGGCCTTCCTGCGGGAAGGGGCGCGGGTTGTTCTGCTGGACCGGGATGAGGCGGCGCTGGCCGCCGTGGCGGCCGGACTGGGCGTGGCCGGCATAACCGTGGACGTGGCGGAACCGGGCTCGACCCAGGCCGCGGTCGCGGCAGCCGCCGAGGCGCTCGGCGGCATCGATGCGGTGGTGAATGCCGCGGGCATCAGCCGGCTGGCCCCCTTCGCCGAGACCGGCCCCGCGCTCTGGCGCCAGGTGATGGCGGTGAACCTCGACGGCCCCTTCCATGTCTGCAGCGCCGCCCTGCCGTATCTGCGCGCCGCGGGCGGCGGCAGCATCGTCAACCTGGCCTCGGCGGCGGGGCTGACGCCGCGGCCGAACTATTCGGCCTATGGCGCTTCCAAGGGCGGGCTCATCATGTTCACCCGCAGCCTGGCGCTGGAGCTCGCGGCCGAGAATATCCGCGCCAACGCGGTCTGCCCCGGGGCGATCGAGACGCCGATGCTGGCCGCCACCATCGCCGATGCGAACGAGGCCGCCATCCTCGCCCGCTATGCCCTACGGCGCTTCGGCACGGCGGCGGAGGTTGCCAACCTCGTGTTGTTCCTGACCAGCAGCGAGGCCAGCTACGTCACCGGCGCCGCCTATACGGTGGATGGCGGCTCGGTCTTCCACTGAGCCTCAGGGCACGCGGATGTTGCGCGCCTTGATGATGCCGGCCCACTTGGCATTCTCCCGGGTGAAGTAGTCCGGCCATTGCTCCGGCCCCTCGGCCAGGATGGTGATGCCGGCGGCTTCCAGCTTGGCCTTCACCTCCGGCGCCTGCAGCGCCGCGGCGCTGGCGGTGGCGAGCTTGCGCACCACCGCATCCGGCATGCCGGCAGGGCCGAGGAAGGCGAAGTCGGTCGAGGACTCGAAGCCGGGCAGCCCGGCCTCGGCGATGGTCGGCACCGCCGGCGCCAGCGCCGCGCGGCGCAGGGTGGAGGTGCCGAGCGCCCGGACCTGGCCGCTGGCGATGAAGGGCAGGGCGGTGATCAGGTCGATGAAGGTGACCCTGGTCTCCCCGGTGAGCAACGCCTGCGCCGCCGGGCCGCCGCCGCGATAGGGCACGTGCAGCATGCTGATCCCGGCCATGGCCATCAGCATCTCCGTCGCCAGGTGGCTGGTGCCGCCGATGCCGGAGGTGCCGAAGCTGAAGGCATCCGGCCGGGCCTTCGCCAGGGCGAGGAACTCCTTCAGGTCCCGCACCGGCACCGCGGGATGCACGCAGAGGATCTGCGGGCTGCTGGCCACCAGGGAGATGCCGGCGAAGGCGGTCGCGTTGTCATAGGGCAGCGAGGTCGTCAGATGCGGCGCGATGGCATAGGTGCTGTTGGTGCCGAGCAGCAGGGTGCCGCCATCCGGCCTGGCGCGGGCGACGTAGTTGTGTCCCAGGGTCCCGGTCGCGCCGGGCCGGTTCTCCACCACGAAGGGCTGGCCCAGGTCGGCCGACATCCGCTGCATGAGGATGCGGGCGACGCTGTCCGAGGAGCCGCCGGCCGGCCAGGGATTGACCACCGTCACCGGCCGGTCCGGATAGGCTTGCGCCTGCGCCCGGGCCAGCCCCGGCGCGACCGCGAGGCCGAGCAGTAGTCCGCGCCGCCGCATCACGCCGCCTCCAGCACGAGGTTGAGGTCGCCATCCACCGAGACCTGCGTCGCCGGGCCGATGACGCAGGTGGATTCCCGTTCCTCGACCAGGGCCGGCCCGTCGAAGCGCATGCCCGGCCGCAGCGCGTAGCGGTCATAGACCGGGCAGGCCAAGGGGAGGCCATTGGCGCCATGGCCCTCGAAGGTGACGGGCCGCTCGCCGCGCGGGGTCGGCTGCCCGCTGGCCGGGGCCGCGGTGCCGCCGAGGCGGATGCGGATATCCTGGCCCGGCGCGGCGCAGGCGAGGCGCCAGGACAGCGCCTCGATCGGCTGGTCCTCGACGATGCGGCCGAAGCGGGTGCGGTAGCTGTCGAAGAAGTTTTGGCGGATCGCCGCGATATCGGCGTCGCTCAGCGAGATGCCCGGCAGCGGGACCGAGATCTCGAAGCCCTGGCCGACGTGGCGCATGTCGGCGCTCGGCTTCAGGATGATGGTCGCCGGATCGGCTCCGGCCTCGGCCAGCAGCGCGCGGCCGGCCGCCGCCATCTCGGCGAACAGTCCGTTCACCACCGCCCAGTCCAGCCGGCCGAGCCGCCCGACATGGCTGCGCACCATGTCGGTCGCCGGCGGCGCCACCAGGAAGCCGAGCGCCGAGGCGACGCCGGCGCCGAGCGGCACCAGGATGCGCCGGATCTTCAGCAGCCGGGCCAGGTTCCAGGCATGCACCGGCCCGGCGCCGCCGAAGGCGATCAGCGTATAGTCGCGCGGGTCGCGGCCCTTCTCGGCCAGATGCATCCGGGTCGCCGCCGCCATGGTCTCGTCGACGATCCGCTGCACGCCAAGCGCGGCATCGACCGGCGCGAGGCGCAGGCTTTCCGCCACGCCTTCGGCGAAGGCGCGGCGGACCCGGTCGGGGTCGAGCGCCATCTCGCCGCCGAGGAAATAGGCCGCATCCAGCCGGCCGAGCAGCAGGTCGGCATCGGTCACGCAGGGCTCGGTGCCGCCGCGGCCGTAGCAGACCGGGCCCGGCATGGCGCCGGCGCTGCGCGGGCCGACCTTCATCAGCCCGGAGCCCGGCTCGATCCGGGCGATGGAGCCGCCGCCGGCGCCGATCTCGATCATGTCCACGACCGAGACCTTGAGCGGCAGCCCGCTGCCCTTGACGAAGCGGCGGACACGGCCGGCCTCGAAGTCGAATTTATGATCCGGTGCTCCATCCTCCACCAGGCACATCTTCGCCGTGGTGCCGCCCATGTCGTAGGAAACCACGCGGTCGAGCCCTGCCAGCTTGGCAATGAAGGCCGCGGCCATGGCGCCGGCGGCGGGGCCGCTCTCGATCAGCCGGATCGGGAATTCCTTCGCCTCCCGCACCGCGGCGATGCCGCCGCCCGAGAGCATGACATAGAGCCGCCCCTCAAAGCCGATGCCGGCGAGGTCGGCCTCCAGCTTGTCGAGGTAGCGGCGCATGCGCGGCTGGACATAGGCATTGGCGCAGGCGGTGGAGCTGCGTTCGTATTCGCGGATCTCGGGCGCGACCTCGGCCGAGAGGGTCAGCGCCAGCTTCGGGTACAAGGCCCGGACGATCTCCCCGGCGCGCCTCTCGTGCCGGGGATCGCGGTAGCTGTGCAGGAAGCCGATCGCCAGCGCCTCGATCCGCTCGCCCTCGACCAGGTCGGTGACCTCGCGGGCGATGGCGATCTCGTCCAGCGCCAGCAGCTCGGCGCCATCGGCATCGAGCCGGCCGGGGATCTCCCGCCGCAGGTGGCGCGGCACCAGCGTCGGCGGCGCTTCCAGGAAGAGGTCGTAGAGATCGTAGCGAATCTCCTTGCCGATCTCGATGGAATCGCGGAAGCCCGCCGTGGTCAGCAGCCCGACCTTGGCACCGGTGCGTTCGATGACGGTATTCGTCACCAAGGTCGTGCCATGGACGATGCTGTGCAGGTCGGCCGGCACCAGCCCCGCCTCGCGCAGGATGCGCTGCGTGCCCTCGATGATGGCGCGGGAGGGATCGTCCGGCGTGGTCAGCAGCTTGCCGGTATGGACCCTGTCCCGCTGCGGATCATGCAGCACCAAGTCGGTGAAGGTGCCGCCGACGTCCACGCCGATGCGCGCCGTGCCCGCCATCTCAGCGCTCCCCATAGGGCGCGGCGTCGGTCACGTAGCCGTCGCGCAGATCGGCCGCCAGCGCCGCCGGGTCGCGCGCCGAGGCCGGGCCATAGCCGCCGCCGCCGGCATAGCGCATGACCAGCTTCGTCCCGGGATCGATGGTGGTGCGGGACTTCGGATGCGGCTTCGTGCCGTCGCTCATCACGATCTCCGCCGCGCCGCCCGGCCCGCCGCCGAGCACGCCCTGGGCCGGATGCTCACGCCGGTCCGACAGCAGCGAGAGGCGCAGCGGCGCCGGCGAGCGCACCTCGATCACCGCCTCCTGCCCCAGCCCGCCGCGGAACTGCCCGGCGCCGCCGCTGTCCGGCCGCAACTGCTTCGCCCAGACCACCAGCGGTGCGACGCTTTCGAAAGCCTCGATGCTGCCGGCGCCGGCATTGGTCGGGAAGGCGGTGGTCGCCAGCCCGTCGCGGTGCGGGCAGGCGCCCATGCCGCCCGAGGCGAACAGCACCTGGCTGAACCGGTCACCCTGCCGGTCGAGACCGGAGAACAGCGCCCGCATCGTCGGCGCACCGCCGCATTCGGCGATGACCTGGCCGGGAATGACCGGGCTCATCGCCTTGTAGATCGCGCCCGCCAGAAGGTGACCGGTGAGCTGCCGGGCACTGACCGGGGCGGGGAAGCGCGGGTTGAGGATGCTGCCCTCCGGCGCGCGGACCTCGATGGCGCGGTAGCTGCCCTCGTTGCGCGGGGTAAAGGGGTCGAGCGCGCATTTCACCGGATAGACCGCATAGGCATGCGTGTAGTTCATCACGCAATTGATGCCGCGGTCGATCTGCGGGCTGCTGCCGGCGAAGTCGAGCAGCATGGTATCGCCGCTGACCGTCACGGTGACGGCGATGGTGGTGACATGCTCGTCGAAGCCATCCGCCTCGATGGTCGCGGACCAGCTACCGTCGGGCAGCGCTGCGATCGCCTGGCGCATGGCGCGGTCGGCCCGCGCATGCAGCGCGCGGCCGAGGCCCTGCATATCCGCCAGCTTGGCGTCGTCGAGGAATTCGGTGACGCGGGTGGCGCAGACCTCATTGGCAGTGATCTGCGCCTCGAGGTCGCCCAGCACCTGGTTCGGCACCCGGACGTTGTTCAGGAACAGCTCCAGCAGCGCCTCGTTGCGCTGGCCCTCGCGGATCAGCCGCATCGGCGGGATGCGGACGCCTTCCTCGAAGACTTCCCGGCAATCCGCCGACCAGAGGCTGCCGCCGACATCCGGGCTATGCGCGATCGATCCCGCGAAGCCGACCAGCGCGCCGGCGTGAAAGATCGGGGTGACGGCGGTGATATCCGGCAGGTGGCCGGTCGCCAGCCAGGGGTCGTTGGTGATGACGCAATCGCCCGGGCGCCAAGTTTCGGCCGGGAATTTCGCCAGGAAATGCTTGGTCGTCTTCGGCAGGATGCAGGAGAAGCTGGCGATGCCGCCGGTATTCTCCGAGATGCTGTCGCCGTTGCGGTCCATCAGCACGCAGGCGAAGTCGTTGGACTCGCGGACGATGGTGGAGAAGGCAGTGCGCAGCAGGGCCGCCGCGGCCTCGTCGGCGATGGAGATCAGCCGGCTCCAGAGGATCTCCAGCGTGATCGGGTCGAAGCCCTCATCGTCAGCCATGCAGACCATCCCTTCGCAGTTGCGGAACGGTAGGGCGCGGCGCCGGGCCGGGCAAGGTGGCGGCATCCGATTGACACCGGAGCCCGGGCCATGCTCGCCTTCGTATCAAGCCCGCGCAGAGGGCAGGAGGACGCGCATGCCCGGCTCCCTTTCCGCCGCCGAGGTCGAGGCGTATCGCCGCCGCGGCTACCTCTCCCCGCTCCGTGCCTTCAGCCCGGAGGCAGCGGCCGGCCAGCTCGCGGGCCTCCGTGCCGCGGAGGCCAGGCTCGGCGGCAGGCTGGAGGGGCGGATGAACCAGAAGCCGCATCTGCTCTTCCCCTGGATGCACGAGCTGGTCTGCCATCCCGCGGTGCTGGATGCGGTGGAAAGCGTGATCGGCCCCGACATCCTCTGCTGGGGCAGCCAGTTCTTCATGAAGGGCGCGGGCGACAGCGCCTTCGTCTCCTGGCACCAGGACGGCACCTATTGGGGCCTCTCCTCCCCGGATGTGGTCACCGCCTGGGTGGCGCTGACGCCGAGCGTGCCGGAAAGCGGCAACATGCGCGTCGTCCCCGGTACGCACCTCGCCCCGGTGCCGCATGCCGATACCTATGCGAAGGACAACCTGCTCTCCCGCGGGCAGGAGGTGACGGTGGAGGTGGACCCGGCCACGGCGGTCGACATCACCCTGCAGCCCGGCGAGATGAGCCTGCACCACGTCCTCATCGTGCATGGCTCCGAGCCCAACCATGCGAGCTGGCCGCGCATCGGCTTCGCCATCCGCTACGTGCCGACCCATGTACGGCAATTGTCCGGGGAGAAGGACAGCGCGATGCTGGTCCGCGGCACCGATACCCACCATAATTTCGAGCATGAGCTGCCGCCGGAGGCCGAGCTGCATCCCGATGCGCTCGCCCGGCACGCGGCAATCCTCGACCGCCAGCTCGCCATCCTCTACCGCGGCGCGCAGCAGGCGGGGAAGCTGGGGGCGACCGTCCAAGCGGGGTGAACCCGCGGGCCTTGGGGAGACGCAAGAATGATAAGAAAACGCACGCTGCTGGCCGCCACCCTGGCGATGCCGGCCATCGCCCGCGCCCAGTCCGAGATCCGCATCCGCTTCGCCCATAGCCTCTCGACCGTCGAGCCGGCGCATCAGGCGGCCGAATTCTTCGCCCGCAACATGGCGGCCCGTACCAACAACCGTGTCCGCATCGAGGTCTTCCCCGGCGAGCAGCTCGGCTCCGGCCGCGACGTGAACGAGATGATCCGCCAGGGCGCCAATGTGATGAACATCACGGACCCCGGCTACCTCAGCGATTTCGTCCCCGATGTCGGCATCCTCAACGGCCCCTATCTGGTCGACAGCCACGGCCAATTCGCCAAGCTGCTGAACAGCGACTGGTACCGCGCGGTCGATGCCAAGCTGCAGCAGGGCGGCTTCCGGATGATCATGCAGGGCGCCTATTTCGGCGCCCGCCACATGATCGCGGAGAAGCCCATCCTGAAGCCGGCCGACATGGCGGCGATGACGGTGCGGGTCCCGCCGAACCAGATGTGGATCGAGACCTTCCGCAGCCTCGGCGCCCGGCCGACCACGGTGCAGTGGAGCGAGATCTACAACGCACTGCAGCAGAACGTGGTGCAGGCCGCCGAGGCGCCCTATGGCTCGCTCTGGGGCGCGCGGCTGCAGGAGGTGCGCAAGGTCATCTCCACCACCGGGCATTTCCAGGCCCTCACCGGCTGGCCGATGAGCAATGCCGCCTTCAACCGCCTGCCGGCCGAGATCCGCACCATCATGTTGGAGGAAGGCGCCAGGGCCGGGCTCGAGCAGACCCGCCTGACGAACGAGCAGGAAGCCGGCTTCGTCGAGCGCTTCAAGGGCGCCGGCGTGCAGATCGCCACTGATGTCGATACCGCCGCCTTCCGCGAGGCCTCGGCGCCGACCTACCGTGCCTTCCCGAAATGGACCCCGGGCCTGCACGAGACGGTGCGGAAGATCCTCGGCACATGAAGCGCCAGATGGCCCAGGCCTGGCGCGCCCCGGACGAGGTGATCGCCGTCGCCGCGCTGCTGGTCACGGTGGGCGCGGTCGGCTGGGGCGTCGTCACCCGCTACGTCACCGCGCAGCCGGCGGTCTGGGCCAGCGAGGTCGCCGCCATCGCCTTCGCCTGGCTGACCTTCTTCGGCGCCAGCGCCTGCTTCCGGCACAATGCGCATCCCTCGATCGACACGCTGGTGGGGCGGCTGCCGGCCGGGCCGCAGCGTGCGGTACGCGTCGGCGTGGATGCGCTGGTCGCCGCCTTCCTCGGCTATTTCTGCTGGATGGGCGTCGCATTCTCCATCGCCGCCTGGGACAACCCGACGGCGGTGCTGCGGCTGCCGATGACCATCGTCTATGGCCCCATCACCTTGGCGACGGCGATGATGCTGGTCCGCCACCTCATCAACATGCGGCGGCCGGTGGTGCTGCCCGAGCGGGCGATGGCATGAGCGTCGCGCTGCCCTCCATCCTGCTCGCGGTGCTGTTCGCGCTGAACGTGCCGGTGGCCTTCGCCATCGCCATGTCGGCGCTGTCCTTCTTCTTCCTGACCGATGGGCTGCCGCTCGACATCTTCTTCCAGAAGATGGTCTCGACCACCGAAAGCTATCCGCTGCTGGCGGTGCCCTTCTTCGTCCTCGCCGGCAGCCTGATGAATGCGGCGGGCATCACCCGCCGGCTGCTGCATCTGGCGGATGCGCTGGTCGGCCACCTCACCGGCGCGCTGGCGCAATCCTGCACCGTGCTGGCGACGCTGCTGGGCGGCCTCACCGCCTCCTCCTCGGCCGATGCCGCCATGCTGGCGAAGCTGTTCGGGCCGGAGATGGTCAAGCGCGGCTATTCCGCGGCCTTCGCCGCCGCCATCACCTCCTCCGCCGCCATCATCACCGCGCTGATCCCGCCGGGCATCGGCCTGATCATCTACGGCTATCTCGCGGATGTCTCGGTCGGGCGGCTGTTCCTGGCCGGGGTGGTGCCGGGGATGCTGCTGGCGGGCTCGCTCTTCCTCACCACCTGGATCATCGCCAAACGCCGCGGCTATGCGCCGGCGCGGCCGCATTTCGCCGGCTGGGCGGAGGTCGGCGCGGCGGCGAAGGATGCGGTCTGGGCGCTGCTGATCCCGGTCTTCATCATCGTCGGCCTGCGCTACGGCCTTTTCACCACGACGGAGGCCGGCGCCATCACCGTGGTGGTCACCATCGTCATCGGCGCCTTCATCTACCACGAGCTGACCTGGGCCAAGGTGCCGCTGGTGCTGCGGGAGACGGTGCTCGATACCTCCTCCGTCATGCTGCTGATCTGCGCCGCCTCCGCCTTCGGCTTCTACCTGGCCTGGGAAAGGCTGCCGCCGCAGATGGCGGCCTGGATGGTCGGGCTGACCAGCGACCCGACCATGCTGCTGCTGATCATCAACGTCATGCTGATCGTCCTCGGCACCGCGGTGGAGGGCACCGCGGCGCTGATCATCCTGACGCCGATCTTCGTGCCGGTGATCATGAAGTTCGGCATCGATCCGGTCCACTTCGGCATCGTCCTCGTCACCAACCTGACCATCGCCGGCATCACCCCGCCGGTGGGGCAGATGATGTTCATCTCCTGCGCGGTGCTGCGGGTGCCGATGGAAGTCTATACGGTGGAGATCATGCCCTTCCTCTTGGCGACCTGCGCCGTCCTGGGCATCATCACCTTCGTGCCGGGGGTCTGCCTCTGGCTGCCCGACCTCATCATGGGACCGTGATCATGCCAAGCATCGTGCCGACCGGCGGCATCCTCGGGGCCGATGTGCTGGGCCTCGACCTCGCCCGGCCGCTGGCCGATGCGGATTTCGCCCTGCTGCTGCGGGCGCTGGGCGAGCACGGCGTGCTGCGCGTCCCCGCCCAGCGGATCGATGCGCGGGCGCTGCGGGACTTTTCCCTGCGCTTCGGCCCGATCCAGACCGGCGTCGCCGACCGCTTCCGCGACCCGGAGGTGCCCGAGGTCGGCATCCTCTCCAATATCCGCCGCGACGGCGCGCCGATCGGCCTGGCGGATGCCGGGCAGGATTGGCATACCGACATGACCTATACCGCGACGCGCGGCTTCGTGAACGTGCTCTATGCCGTCGAGGTGCCGATGCGGGACGGCCGGCCGCTGGGCGATACCCTCTTCGCCAATATGCACGCCGCCTACGACGACCTGCCGGCCGGGATCAAGGCGCGGCTGGACGGCATGACGGCGACGCACGACTTCAACATCTTCTGGGAACGCATGCGGACCCGCCCCGGCAGCAGCCGGCCGCCGCTGAGCCCGGCGCAGCGCGCCGCGCGGCCGCCGGCGGTGCATCCGGTCTTCCTCACCCACCCGATCACCGGCCGCCGCGTGCTCTACTGCAACCCCGGCTATGCCGAGCGCATCAACGAGCTGGAGGAGGCCGAGAGCGCCCGCATGCTCGAATTTCTCTTCGCCCATCAGCTCCAGCCGAAGTACCAGCATG
Organism: Belnapia sp. AC561; assembly: GCF_979252845.1. Classification (NCBI taxonomy): domain Bacteria; kingdom Pseudomonadati; phylum Pseudomonadota; class Alphaproteobacteria; order Acetobacterales; family Roseomonadaceae; genus Belnapia; species Belnapia sp. AC561. The sequence goes on along the minus strand of NZ_CEEDBP010000005.1, from coordinate 104,710 downwards.
CGCATCGCTGGTCGGTCGGCGACGTGCTGCTCTGGGACCATCTCGGCACCCTGCACAATGCCATCCCCGACTACGGCCCGGACGAGCATCGCCTGATGCTCCGCTGCCAGGTGATGGCCGGGCAGATCTTCGACCCCGCTTTCCGGCAGCATTGGCTGAAGGCCGCCTGACCCCATGAAGTTCACCCCATGAAGATCATCAGCTTCTCCACCATGTCCGGGCCCTCCTTCGGCCTGGTCACCGAGGCCGGCATCAGCGACGTCGGCGCCCGGCTGTTCGGCCGCTTCGCGGATATCTCCGCCGTGCTGGCGGCCGGCGCCCTGGACGAGGTCGCCCGCCACATCGGCGCGACGCCGGATTTCGCGCTGGAGGACGTGACCGTCCTGCCGGCGGTGCCCTCGCCGCTGCGCAAGGTGCTCTGCGTCGGCCTGAACTACCGCGCCCATGTGGCGGAATCCGCGGGCCGCGCGGTGCCGGAGCAGCCGCGCATCTTCGCCCGCCTCGCCGATACCATCATCGGCCATGGCGAGCCGATGTGGTGCCCGCCCAATTCCTCGCATTTCGACTACGAGGGCGAGCTCGCCGTCGTCATCGGCAAGGCCGGGCGGCGCATCCCGGCCGCCCGCGCGCTGGACCACGTCGCCGCCTATACCTGTTTCAACGACGGCAGCCTGCGCGACTACCAGAAGCACTCGGTCACCGCCGGCAAGAACTTCCCGCGGACCGGGCCGCTCGGTCCCTGGCTGGTCACCAAGGACGAGATCCCCGATCCCGCCGCGCTGACCCTGACCACGCGCGTCAACGGCGAGCAGCGCCAGCGGACCAGCACCGGCGACATGATCCTCGATGTGGCGGCGCTGATCGAATACATCTCCGCCTTCACCCCGCTGAGGCCCGGCGACGTCATCGCCACCGGCACGCCTGAGGGCGTGGCGCATGCCCGCAAGCCACCGCCCTGGCTGGTGCCGGGCGATGTCGTCGAGGTCGAGATCAGCGGCATCGGCATCCTGCGCAACCCCGTGGTGGCCGAGCCATGATCGGCCGCCGTCCGCTCCTCGCCGCCGCACTCGCGGCACCTGCCATTGCCCGGGCCCAATCCGGCTGGCCCAACCGCCCGGTGCGGGTGGTGGTGCCATTCCCCCCCGGCGGCTCCAACGACGTCATCGCCCGGCCCCTGGCGGAGCGGCTCCAGGCCAGGCTCGGCCAGGCCTTCGTGGTGGAGAACCGGGGCGGGGCCGGTGGCGCCATCGGCGCCGGCCAGGTCGCCCAGGCGGCGGCGGATGGCTATACGCTGATGGTCACCTCCTCCTCCTTCCCCACCACCGCCGTGCTGCAGAAGACGCCCTGGGATGCCGAGGGCAGCTTCGACGCGGTGGCGCTGCTGGCCCGCGCGCCCTTCTTCCTGATGGTCAACCCGGGCTTCGCCCCGCGCAACGTCGCCGAGCTGGTTGCCCTGGCGAAGGCCAGGCCCGGCAGCATCGACTACGGCACCTCCGGCGCCGGCGGCATCAACCACTTCATCTCGGAGTATTTCTGCCTGGCGGCCGGGATCAAGATGAACCACATCCCCTATCGCGGCACCGCCCCGGCGGTGACGGACCTCGTCGCCGGCACCATCCCGCTGATGATCACGACGGTCGCCAGCGCCAATGCCGCCATCCGCGAGGGGCGGGTGAAGGTCATCGCCGCGACCGCCGAGGGTGGCGGCCTGCCGCCCGACGTGCCGCCGGTCACCACCGTGCAGCAGCAGGGGCTGGACTACGAGGTCTCCATCTGGTGGGGCCTGCTGACGCCGAAGGGCGTGCCGCCGGAGATCCGCGCCGCCATCCATGCCGCGACCAATACCGCGCTGGCCGATGCCAACCTCAAGCGCATCTACGACGCCGAAGGCGCCACGCCATCGCCGGTCGGCCCCGATGAATTCGCCAAGGTCCTCCACGCCGATCTCGCCCGCTGGCGCGAGGTCGCCCAAGCCGCCAATATCCGCGCCGAATGACCCCGCATCGCCACCAATTCGACCCCGCCGCCACCGGCGCCCTGCAAGGGCTGCGGGTGGTCGATCTCTCCCGCCTCGTCGCCGGCAACATGCTGACCAAGGTGCTCGCCGACCACGGCGCCGAAGTCATCAAGCTGGAACCCCCGGAGGGCGACACCCTCCGCGCCTGGCGCATCAAGGGCATCTCCACCACCTGGAAGACGCTGTCGCGCAACAAGCTCTCCGTCTGCCTCGCGCTGCGCGACCCGGCCGCCATCGACATCGTCAAGCGGCTGGTCACCGATGCCGCCATGCTGGTCGAGAGCTTCCGCCCCGGCGTGCTGGAACGCATGGGCCTTGGGCCCGAGGTGCTGCATGCCATCAACCCGGCGCTGGTCATCGTCCGGGTCAGCGGCTGGGGCCAGACCGGGCCCTACCGGCACAAGCCCGGCTTCGGCACCCTGGTGGAGGGCTACTCCGGCTTCGCCGCGGTGAACGGCTTCGCCGACCGCGAACCCGTGCTGCCGCCGATGTACATGGCGGATGGCTATGCCGGGCTCTATGGCGCGGCGACGGCGATGATCGCGCTGCGCCATGCCGAGGCGACCGGGCAGGGGCAGGTCATCGACCTGACGCTGTTCGACCCGATCTTCACCATGATGGAACCGCAGCTCGCCAACTGGAAGCTGAACCAGACGCTGAAGCCGCGCACCGGCAGCCGCAGCACCAATGCCGTGCCGCGCAATGCCTACCAGACGAAAGATGGCGGCTGGGTCTGCCTCTCGGCCAGCACCCAGGGCATGACCGAGAAGCTGCTGCGCAGCATCGACCGCGCCGAGCTCATCACAGACCCGCGCTTCCGCACCAACGTGGACCGCGTGCAGCACGGCGTGGAGCTGGATGCGATCATCGCCGGCTATATCGCCGAGCGCGACCTCGCCACCGTGCTGGCGCATTTCGACGCGGCCGGCGTCACCATCGGCCCGATCATGGATGCCGAGATGCTGGAGCACGACGCTTACGTGATCGAGCGCGAGGCGGTGGTCGAGGTGCCGGACGACGAGATGCCCGACGGCTGGCTGCCCATGCATGGCATGGTGCCCCGGCTCTCCGGCACGCCGGGCATCCTGGCCCGCCCGGCGCCGAGGCTCGGCGAGCACAATGCCGCCATCCTCGGCCCCCTGCTGGGCGAGGCAGAGGTTGCCCGGCTGCGCGCCGCCGGGGTCATCCGGGAGGGCTGAAGACCCGCTTCCGGAACCATCCGCTCCCCCCGCTGTTGTGCCGCCGCAGGCGGAGGGTGGATGATGCGGCTCGGGGATGAACGCGAAAGCGGCAATATCGAAGATCGGCGCGGCAGCGGCGGCGGTGGCGGCGGCCGTGGCGGCCTCCCCATCGGGATCGCCGGCGGCGGGATCGGCACCGTGGTGCTGGTGCTGGTGGCGCTCTTCTTCGGGGTGGATCCCTCGGTGATCCTCTCGGGCGGCGGCGGCGAGCCGCAGCAGCAGGGCCCCGTGGTGCAGCAGCAGGGCGCGCCGCCCGATGCGGCTCAGGATGCCAACCGCCGCTTCGTCGCCCAGGTGCTGGCGACGACCGAGGATGTCTGGACCGACACCTTCCGCCGCGCCGGCAATACCTACCGGCCGCCCAACCTCGTGCTCTATACGGGCGGCACCCAGTCGGCCTGCGGCTTCGCCCAGACCGCGACCGGCCCCTTCTATTGCCCGGGCGACCAGAAGGTCTACCTCGACCTCGGCTTCTTCCGCGACATGGAGCGCAAGCTGAACGCGCCCGGCGATTTCGCCCGCGCCTATGTGATCGCACATGAGATCGGCCACCACGTGCAGAACCAGATCGGCACCCTGCGCCGGGTGGAGACCGAGCGGCGCGGCCTGGACGAGCGCGAATCCAATGCGCTGCAGGTCCGCGTCGAGCTGCAGGCGGACTGCTTCGCCGGCGTCTGGGCCAATCGCACCCAGCAGCAGCGCCCGGTGCTCGAGCAGGGCGATATCGAGGAAGGCATCAATGCCGCGGCGGCGGTCGGCGACGACCGGCTGCAGCGTCAGGCGCGCGGCACGGTGGTGCCGGAAAGCTTCACCCATGGCAGCTCCGCCCAGCGGGTGCGCTGGTTCCGCCGCGGGCTCGAGGCCGGCGATCCGCGCCAGTGTGACACTTTCGCGGGCGAGCCCTGAGCCTCGTCGGCGGTCGCATCGCCGTTAGCTGAATGACGGCAGCGGAACGCCTGGCGAGGAAGGCCGTTAGGTCCACGTACGGCATGCAGCGCGCATGCCACGAACAGCACACGGGAAGCAGCAAGAATGCAAAGCACGATCCGAAGCCTGGCCATTCTCGGCGCCGTTCTTGCCGTTCCGGCCTATGCGCAGGTCGCGCCTAGCCAGCCGAACCGCACGACGACCGCGCCGGCCGTGACGGCACCCGATAGCCGCACCGGCACCACCACGATGCCGCCGCGCGCCGAGAGCACGCCGCCGGCGGCCACCATCGACAACGGCACCCGCACCAGCGCAGCGCCGGTTGCCGGCGCCAATAGCTTCACCGAAGCCCAGGCGAAGAATCGCATCGAAGCCGCAGGCTTCACCGGCGTCGACCAGCTCTCGAAGGACGACCAGGGCATCTGGCGTGGCCGCGCTCAGCGCAATGGCCAGCAGGTTTCCGTGTCGCTCGACTATCAGGGCAACGTTTCGACCCGCTGAGCTGCGCCGCATCGAACAGGAGTGACATTCATGGCCAATCGTACCATCGCACGGCTTTTCGAGAGCTATTCGGACGCGACCGCCGCTGTCCGCGACCTCGAGGCCGCCGGCTTCAAGCATGACGACGTCAGCCTGCTGGCGCGCGGCAACGAAACCGCTTCGACCACCGATGCCACCGGCACCACCACGACCGGCACCGAGGCGGATGCCGCGACCGGCGGCGGCACGGGTGCCACGCTCGGCACGCTGGTCGGCGGCGGCGCCGGCCTGCTCGCCGGCATCGGCGCCCTGGCCATTCCCGGCATCGGCCCGATCGTCGCCGCGGGCTGGCTCGTCGCCGCCCTGACCGGCGCCGGCGTCGGCGCCGCGGCGGGTGGCCTGCTGGGTGCACTCACCCAGGCCGGCATCGGCGAGGAGCAGGCCGAGGTCTATGCCGAGGGCGTCCGCCGCGGCGGCAACCTCGTCACCGTCCGCACCGACGACAGCCGCGTGGCGGAGGCCGAGGCGATCATGCAGCGGCACAATGCCGAGGCGCATGACTCCAGCACCGGCCGTTGGGGCGAGAGCGGCTGGGAGCGCCACGACGCTACCACCACCTCGGGCCTCGGCATGGGCACCGCGGCCGGCGTCGGCGCGGGGACCGGTTTCGGCAGCGCGACGGGTATCGGCACGCCGGATGGCACGCCGGGCAATCCGCCGGGCACCATGGCCTCGCGTGGCTTCGACAAGGTCGCCGGCACCAATGTCAGCGGCGCGCATCCGGAGAACGAGCGGACCGACCTGCGTCCGGACGGCACGCCGGGCAATCCGCCGGGCACCAAGCTGTCGCGCGGCATCGATGAGGTCGCCGGCACCAATGTCAGCGGCGCCCATCCGGAGAACGAGGTGAACCCGAACCGCAACCCGAACCCCGCGCGGTAAGGGTCGGGTTCAGGACCGGGCCGGTCGCGCGATAACCGCGACCGGCCCACCACCATCCGGGCCCTGGTGCTCGGCACCGCCGCTGACGAAAAGATCCGTCCGGCCGACCGCCCCGGCGATGACACCGCCGACCAGCGCCCGTGCATGGCGCGTGGCATTGATGTCGCTATCGTCCAGCATGATGTGCCGGCGCCCGCGGATCTGCCCGCCGGATGACGGTTCCGCCTTGGCCAGCACGGCGATGAGCCGATCGGCGGCATGGGCGCAAACCTGGCCATCCTCGGTCGGCAATCCGGCCAGCCGCAGCGCCCGATGCACCGCCGGCAGGTCGATCGCATCCTGCATCACCGCATGCGCGATCCGCAGGTCACCGGCCCAGGCCTTTGAGTTCCCCAATACGATGATCTCGTTCCGCGTCAGCTCGACGCCGGCCGAGGCGCTCGCCCGGCCGGAGAATTTCGACCAGTCCGCGCCGATATCGGTGTCCTGAACATCGCCGAACTCACCCAGCGCCTGCGCCACGCCGAGCGCCGAGGCGCCCCGCGAGAGGCCCATCGAGACATAGGTATCCTCCGTCGCCACCGCGGCGCCGCGCGCTCTGGCCTCGGCCATGCGCTCGCTGGTCAGCAGCGGGCATTTCACCTGGACGTAGTGGACTTCCGTCGGGTCGGTGATGCCGGCCTCCGCCATGGCCGCCCGCACCGCCGCGGCCGTCGCCGTCACCTGGGCCATCCGGCCGATCTCCTCCGGCGCGAAATCACCAGTGAAGGCGGTGCCGATCGCCAGCGCGCCGCCCGGCGCCGGCACCTCGCCCGCTTCCACCGCCAGCACCAGGAAATGCGGCGACAGCCCGCCTTCCGTCCCGCCCGACATGACCAGGGCGATCCGTGCCTGGACCGCCTCGGCACGGCTGCCGAGCCGCCGCGCCAGCATCTGCGACAGCGCCTGCACCGCATAGGCGCGGGTGAAGTCGTTCACGCAGCCATTGCCCTCGGTCTTGCCGAGAATGGCGACCACCGCACCCGGGTCCAGGGTGCCGGCATCGAACAGGGCCTCGATGGCGCTGGTATCGCCCGGGTGGCGCATCGGCACGCGATGCACCGCGGCGCGGCGAGGGTTCGGCATGAAGGGGGCTCTCCGGCGGCTGGTTTCGGTGGCACCATACCGGGACGCAGGAGGCTTGGCATGTACACCACCATCGAGCGGCCCGAGGCCGGCTACCGCTTCATCCCCGCCGTCTTCCAGTATTCCGGCGGCGTCGCCGCGCTGCCGGGCTGGCGCCTTGAACGCGCCCGCTTCGCCGAGCCGGTGGCGCTGGACGAGGGCTTCAACCGCATCGCCGCGCATCTCGGCACGCTGGGCCTGCCGCTGACCGCCTTCTGCGCCTGCGAGCTGCGCTCCCCCGCACCCTTCACCGAGGATGGCTTCCGCACATTCAACCAGGCCTATGCCGCGGTGCTGGAGGACTGGGGCGTGCTGGTCGACGGCAAGAACCCGGTGGCCCGCAGCAACGTCTGCCCCGAGATCGCACCGCCCGGCACGCCCAGCTTCCACGCCTTCAGCTATGCCGTCCCCGATGCCGGCGCCGCCCCCAGCTTCGTCGTCGCCGGCAGCGGCGAGAGCGTGGAGGGGAAGGGCACCTATGCCGAGAATACCATCGCCTTCCGCGACCTGACCCCCGCCGGCATCCGCACCAAGGCGCAATACGTCCTCGGCGAGATGGAGCGGCGCATGACGGCGCTCGGTGCCGACTGGTCGAGGACCACGGCCGTGCAGGTCTATACCGTGCACGACATCCACCCCTTCCTGGGCGACGAACTGGTGGCCTGCGGCGCCGCCCGCCACGGCGTCACCTGGCAGCATTGCCGCCCGCCGGTGGTGGACCTGGAATACGAGATGGACTGCCGCGGCCTGCCGCTGGAGCGGGTGCTGCCCGCCTAGGCCGCCGCCGCCCAGCCCCGGGCGCCACGGCCGGCCACCGCGCCCACCAGCAGCAGCGCCGGGCCGCCGGTCACCCAGGCCGGCGCCTCGGCGGTGATGCTCTCCAGCGTGCCGCGCAGCACCCGCTGCCGGTCGGTCCCGCCGCGCTCCACCACCGCGGCGGGCGTGGCGGGGTCCAGGCCCTCGGCCACCAGCGCGTTCCGCAGCGGGCCCAGCGTGGCGATGCCCATGTAGATCGCCAGGGTCTGCCCCGGCCGCACCAGCCCGGCCACGTCCACCCCACCGTCGCGCCGGTGGCCGGTGACGAAGGTGACGGCCCGGGCGCAATCCCGGTGGGTCAGCGGGATGCCCGCCCCGGCGGCGCAGGCCAGCGCCGCGGTGACGCCGGGCACCACCTCGCAGGCGATGCCGGCCGCGGCCAGCGCCTCCGCCTCCTCGCCGCCGCGGCCGAAGACCAGGGGGTCGCCGCCCTTCAGCCGCACCACCCGCTTGCCCTCCCGCGCCAGGCGGACCAGCAGCGTGTTGATATCCGCCTGCGGCACGCAGTGGTTGGCCCGGGCCTTGCCGACGAAGATCCGCTCGGCGTCGCGCCGGGCCATGCCCAGCACCGCCTCGGTGCCGAGCCGGTCGTGCACGATGACATCCGCCTCGCCCAGCAACCGCAGCGCCCGGAGCGTCAGCAGGTCCGGCGCGCCCGGCCCGGCGCCGACCAGGTGCACCACGCCCTGCGGCGCCGCCTCGGCCGTCTCCAAAGCCGCGGCGAAGGCGGCATCGGCCTCCGCCTCCCGCCCCGCCAGGGCGAGGTCGGCCGGCGGGCCGCCGAGCACGCCATCGAGGAAGCGCCGCCGCGCCGCGAGGTCCGGCAGCCGCCGCCGCACCGCCGACTTGAACCGCTCCGCCAGCGCCGCGACCCGGCCCAGGCCCGGCGGCAGCACCGCCTCGATCCTCTGCCGGATCATCCGCGCCAGCACCGGTGCCGCGCCGTCGGTCGAGACCGCGATGGTCACCGGCGCCCGGTCGATGATCGCCGGCATCAGCGCGGTGCAGAGGGCCGGGCGGTCCACCACGTTCACCGGCACCCCGCGCGCCCGGCAGGCCGCCGCCAGGGCCTGCAACTCGGCCTCCGGCGCATCGGCGCCGATGGCGAAGGCGCAGCCCTCCAGCAGGTCCGGGGCGAAGGCCGCGGCGAAGCGCACCGCGGCCCCGGCCTCCCGCACCGCTGCCGCCTTGCGCTCCGCCACCTCCCCCGTGCCCAGCACCAGCACCGGCCGGCCCTGGAGGTCGAGGAAGATGGGAAAATGCTGCATCAGGCGGGTTCCGGGATTCGCTGCGCCACAAGTAGTGCGGCGATCTCCGGCTTGCAGGACCCGCAGCCGGTCCCGGCCCGCGTCGCCGCGCCGACCTGGGCCAGGGTCCGGGCCCCGGCGGCGATGGCCTGACAAATACTGGCGCTGCCGACCCCATGGCAGACGCAGATGGTGGGGGAGGGGACCGGGCCATCCGCCGGCGCCCCGGCCAGCAGCGCCCGGCGGGCGGCGGCGCCGATGGTCGCCTCGGCAAACAGACCGACCAGCCAGTCCCGCGCCGGCAGCGCCGGGTCCGGGCCGAGCACGATGCAGGCCAGCAGCCGGCCCTCCCGCAGCAGCGCGGCGCGGTGCAGCCCGGCGGCGGGGTCCTCGAGCAGCACCCAGGCCGCCTCCGGCTCCGCCACCAAGGTGCGCAGCCGGGCGAAGGCCTCGGCCGGGGCCTCCCCGCCGGCCAGCTCGTGCCGCCAGACGCCGGCGGCGGCGGGCAGCAACGCGGTCCAGGCCGCCAATTCGGTGCCGAGGGAGCGCCGGGCCAGGACGAAGCCGTGCCAGGCCATCGGCACCGGAAGCAGCCGCACCGGGGTATGCTTCAGCTCGGGCTGGCCGCTGATCGGATCGACCGCCGGATTGACCGCGGCGTTGATCCGCGCCGCCGGGGCGAAGCGGTCGGTCCAGTGCATCGGCACGAAGACGCTTCCCGCGGCGATGGCGGGGTCGTGCCGCAGCCGCAGCACCGCGCTGCCCCAGGCGGTTTCCACCCGGACGAGGCTGCCATCCACCAGCCCGGCCGCATCGGCCGGGTTGAGGCTGGCCAGCGGTTCTGGGCTATGCGCCATCAGCCTCGGCACCGCACCGGTGCGGGTCATGGTGTGCCACTGGTCGCGCAGCCGCCCGGTCAGCAGCCGCAGCGGAAAGGCCGGGGAGGCGGCATGGGCCGGGGCCCGGAAGGGCGTGGCGACGAAGCGGGCCGGCGGCGTGAGGCGCCCTCCCGTCTCGCCCGGCCGCGCCACCGGCCAGCGGGTCGGCGCCAGGGCGCCATAGGCCGCATCGCTCAGGCCCGAGAGGCCGGAAATATCGAAGGCCCGCGCCGCCGGCCGCGCCAGGCCGGTGACGGCGGCATGCTCCCGGAAGATCGCCGCCGGCCCGTCCCAGGCGAAGGCCTCGCCCCAGCCGAGCCGGCCGGCGACCTGGGCGACGATCCACCAGTCCGGCCGCGCCTCGCCCGGCGCCGGGCGGAAGCGGCGCTGGCGGCTGATCACCCGCTCCGAATTGGTCACCGTCCCATCCTTCTCGCCCCAGCCGAGCGCCGGCAGGCGGATCCGGGCGAGGTCGACGGTATCCGAGTCCCGGCTGCAATCCGAGGCGACGAGGCAGGGCACCCGCCGCATCGCCGCCCGCACCGCATCCGAGTCCGGCAGCGAGACCGCCGGGTTGGTCGCCATGACCCAGAGCGCGCCGATCTTGCCGGCCCCGGCCGCCTGGAACAGCTCCACCGCCTTCAGCCCCGGGCCGGTGGCGAGGTTGGGCGCCTGCCAGAAGCCGCGCAGCGCCGCGACCTCCGCCGGCCGGTCCCAGTCGAGGTGCCCGGCCAGGGTCGTCGCCAGGGCGCCGACCTCCCGCCCGCCCATGGCATTGGGCTGGCCGGTGACGCTGAAGGGGCCGGCACCGGGCTGGCCGATGCTGCCGGTCAGCAGGTGGCAGTTGATGATCGCATTGGCCTTGTCGGTGCCGCTGCTGGACTGGTTGGTGCCCTGGCTGAACAGGGTGACCGTGCGCGGCGTGGTGGCGAACCAGCCGTAGAAACGCGCCAGCAGTGCCGGGTCGAGGCCCGTCTCGCCCCCCGTTGCCGCCAGCGCCGCCTCCAGCCCCGGCGCGGTGCTGCGATGGCCATCGGCGTGCAGCCAGGCCAGCAACCCGCCGAAGAGCGCGACATCGCTGCCCGGCGCCAAGGGCAGATGCAGGTCGGCGCCTTCGCAGGTCGCGGTGCGGCGGGGGTCGACCACCACCACCCGCATTCCCGGCCGCGCGACCCGCGCCGCCTGCAGCCGCTGGAACAGCACCGGATGGCACCAGGCGAGGTTGCTGCCGACCAGCACGACGAGGTCGGCGAGCTCCAGGTCCTCGTAGATGCCGGGGACGATGTCCTCGCCGAAGGCGCGCTTGTGCCCGGCCACGGCACTGGCCATGCAGAGCCGCGAATTGCTGTCGATGTTGCCGGTGCCGAGGAAGCCCTTGGCCAGCTTGTTGGCGGCGAAGTAGTCCTCGGTCAGCAACTGGCCGGAGACGTAGAGTGCGACGCCGGCCGGGCCATGCTCGGCCAGCGCAAGGCGGAAGCCCTCCGCCACCGCATCCAGCGCCGCATCCCAGCTCGCCCGCCTGCCATCCACCTCCGGGTGCAGCAGCCGCCCCGGCTGGTTCAAGGTCTCGCCCAGTGCCGTGCCCTTGCTGCAGAGCCGGCCGCGATTGGCCGGATGCTCCGGGTCGCCGCGCACCGCACCGCCCGGCGAAACCAATACGCCGCAGCCGACGCCGCAATAGGGGCAGGTGCTGCGGGTCTCGGCCATCAGTAGACGTCCCGCTGGTAGCGATGCTGCCGGGCCAGCGCCACGATCCAGTCGCGCGCCTGGTCGGCATTCATGCCGCCCTGCTGCATGGCGATGCCGCGCAGCGCCGCATCCACGTCCTTCGCCATACGGGAGGCATCGCCGCAGACATAGACATGCGCGCCATCCTGCAGCCAGCGCCAGAGGTCGCCGGCTTCCTCCTGCATGCGGTCCTGGACATAGATCTTCTTCGCCCCGTCGCGCGACCAGGCGAGCGAGAGCTTCGTCAACGCGCCCTCTTTCTGCCAGGCCGTCAACTCGTCGCCGAACAGGAAATCGGTCGCCCCGCGCTGGTCGCCGAAGAACAGCCAGGACCGGCCGCGGGCACCGGTCGCCACCCGGTGCTGCAGGAAGGCGCGGAAGGGCGCGATGCCGGTCCCGGGACCCACCATGATGACCGGCGTCTCAGGATCGGCGGGCAGGCGGAAGTGGCTGGTCTGCACATAGGCGCGCAGCGGCAGCCCCGGCGCGGCGCGGAAGCCGAGGTGGCAGGAGGCGACTCCATCCCGCACCCGCCCACGCCGCTCGGCCCGCACCACGCCGACGCAGAGCTCCACCTGCCCCGGCACCGCGAGCGGCGAGGAGGCGATGGAATAGAGCCGCGGCTTCAGCGCCGGCAGCGAGGCGATCAGGTCGGCGACGGGCGGCCGGGCCGAGGGAAAGGCCGTCAGCAGGTCCAGCAGGTCGGCCTCCTTCGGCTCGGCATCGTCGTCGCCGTCCGAGAGCTTGCGCAGCATCGCCGCCTCGCGCGGGGTCTTCGCCGCACCGGCCAGAAGATCCGTGGTGCGGTCGAGCGGCCGGGCGATGTCCTTCTCCGCCGCCAGCACCGGTCGCAGCGCCGCATCGGCGCCGAGCGCGGCCAGGACCGCATCGACCAGCGCCGGGTCGTTCTCGACGATGACGCCGAGCGAATCGCCGGGCTGATAGGTCATGCCGCTGCCGGCAAGGTCCAGCACCACCTGCCGCACATCCTTGGCCGAGCCCGCCCCGGTCAGCCGCTTCGCCGCGAGGAAGCCGACCGTCTCGCCCACCGGGCCGGCGGGCCTGGCCACCGGGGCCGGCGCCGCCGCGGGCGCCGCCTCGGCCAGCAGCGCCTTCAGCGCCTTGCTGGTCGGCTTGCCGCCGGGCACGCAGAGCCCGGCCGAGGTCTCGGCGCCGGAGGCCAGCGCTTCCGCATAGGTCTGGCAGACATAGCCGCATTGGCCGCAATCGAGCTGGGCCATGGCCGCCATCAGCCTGCGCGGGCGTGGCGCGGCCGCCGCGAGGCTCAGGCGCTCCTCCAGCTCCAGCGCCGGGTCGTGCCAGGGGAAATCTTCCGCCACCGGCGCGGCGGCGGGCGCGGCATCGCCCGGCGCACCGGCACCGCCATAGAGCCCGGCGAGGAAGCCGTTCAGCCAGGCCCGCTGCGCCGGGCTGAAGGGTGCGCTGTCGGGGATCAGCGGCACCGGGGCGGGGCCGGGGATCGGCGAGATGGCGTTCATGCGTCCTCCAGGACCCTGAGGCCGGCCAGCGCCGCGTCGGACTGGCGTGCCGACCAGAGGTGGAAGGTATCGTCCGGTCCGCTGCGCCCGGTCATCCAGGCCTGCAGCAGGCCCAGCACCACCGGCCCCAGCTCATCCTGCGCCACGCCCTTGCGGACCAGCCGGCCGATCTTCTGCTCGGGACCGGCGCCACCGCCGACATGCAGGTCGTAGCCCTCGACCATGTCCTCGCCGCGTTCCACCTTGGCGCCGAGCAACCCGATATCGGCGATGTAGTGCTGCGCGCAGGAGTGGTGGCAACCGGTCAGGTGGATGTTGACCGGCGCATCCAACGCGATATGCGCCTCGAGGAAATCGGCCAGCGCCGCGCCATGCTGCTTGGTGTGGCTGGCGGCGAATTTGCAGCCCGCCGCGCCGGTGCAGGCGACCAGCCCGCCGCGGATCGCGCTCGCCGCCCAGCCCAGGCCGAGCGCCGCGATGGCCGCCTGCGCCGCCGGCACCTGCGCCTCGGGGATGTCCGACAAAAGCAGGTTCTGCCACACGGTCAGCCGGATGGTGCCGCTGCCGAAATCCTGCGCCACATCGGCAAGGCCGCGCAGCTGCGCCACCGTCAGCCGGCCCATGGGCGTGGTCACGCCGATGTAGCGGAGCCCCGGCTGCTTCTGCGCATGCACGCCGACATGGCCATGCTTGGCCGGCGCCCGTGCCGCACCCAGCACCGGCAGCCGCGCCAGCCTGCGGCCGAGCCGCGCCTCGACGGCCTCCAGGAAGCCCTCCACCCCCATCCGGTCCAGCACGTATTTCAGCCGCGCCTTGGCCCGGTCGGTGCGGTCGCCCTCGGCGATGAAGACGCGGAGGATGGCGTCGCAGACCGCGACCACCTCCGCCTCCGCCACCACCACGCCGGTCTCCCGCGCGAAATCCCGATGGCCGGTGATGCCGCCGAGGTTCAGCCGGAAGCGGATGCCCTCCGCCGTCTCGACCGCGGCCAGGGCGATGTCGTTGGTCTCCTCCAGCACCTCGACCGCGCCGCCGCCATTCACGGAAATATTGAACTTGCGCGGCAGGCCGAAGAGGTCCCGCGTGTTGAGGATATGGTGGTGCAGCGCGCGGACCAGCGGCCGGGTATCCACCAGCTCCGCCGCATCGATGCCAGCGGTCGGGCTGGCCGTGATGTTGCGGATGTTGTCGGCCCCGGTGCCGCGCGGCAGCAGCCCGATCTCGCCGAGCCGCATCACCACCTCAGGCCCCTTGTCGGCCGGGATCTCGCGGTACTGCAGATTGGCGCGCGTGGTCACATCGGCATAGCCGCCGGCACAGTCCGCGGCGATATCGGCGACGCCGCGCAACTGCCAGGCATTCAGGATGCCGCCCGGAATCCGCAGCCGGCACATGAAGCTGTTCTGCACCGGGCCGACGAAGAACAGCCCGTGGAAGCGGCCGACGAAATCATCGATCGGCTTGGGGAACTTCCCCTCCGCTGCACGCGCCGTCAGCTCGTCCCAGCGGTCGAGCGGGTGCTTGTCGCGCTTGGCCTGCTCCTGCGGCACCAGCTTGCCGCCGGCGGCGAGCGTGCGGTCCTGCGCCGCGCGCAGCGCATCGGCCGGCGCACCTCCGCTGCCGGCGGCCGGCGTCAGCGCCCCGCGCCGCGCCTCGACCCCGGCCATGAAGCCCTTCAGGTATTCCTGCTGCTCCGGGTTGAAACCATCATCCGGCATCACGCCGCCTCCCGCACGAAGGCCGGGCCGAAGGGCAGCACCGACCGGAACCCCGCCACGCTGCGGCGCGAGGTGATGAGATCGAGGTAGAATCCGGCATCCGCCGTATCGCCATACAACACGGCACCGACGAGCCGGCCGTCGCGCAGCGAGAGCCGCCGGTAGCGCTCCTCCGCATCGTCGTGCAGCACGATGCAATCATCGCCCGCAGTGGCGATCTCGCCGGCCGACCAGACCGCAGTGCCGGAGACCTTCAGCGCCGCCGCATCGGCGCGCGGCGCCCAGGCGCAGACCTCCCCGGCGATGGCCCGGGCGGCGATCTCCGCCTGCTCCAGCGCCGGGGCGACCAAGCCGATGGTGCGGCCCTGATGCTCGGCGCATTCGCCGATGGCGTAGATGGCCGGATCCTCGGTGCGCATCGCGTCATCCACCGTGACGGCGCGGCCGACCGGCAACCCGGCCTCCCGCGCCAAGGCCACGCTCGGCCGGATGCCGACTGCCATGACCACGAGGTTGGCCGGCACCAGGCGCCCATCCGAAAGCGTCACCCCTGTCGCCCGGGCCTCGCCCGCGACGCCCATGGTGCTGGCCGGCATGGCGAAGCGGATGCCGCGCAGGCCGAGCCGCTGGGTCAGCAGCGCGCCCGCCGCCGGATCGAGCTGCCGCTCCATCGGCCAGCCGACGGCATGCACCACCGTCACCTTCATGCCCCGCGCCGCCAGCCCGACGGCGGCTTCCAGCCCCAGCAACCCGCCGCCGATCACCACGGCCGCGCCGCCCCCGGCCGCGGCCCGCAGCATCGCCCGCACGTCGTCCATGTCCCGGTAGAGCACCACGCCCGGCAGCGTCGCCCCCGGCAGCGGCAGTCGGATCGCCGAGGACCCGGTCGCCAGCACCAGCCGGTCATAGCCCAGCCGCTCGCCCCGCGCCGTCACCGCCGCGCCCGCGGCACGGTCGATGGCGGCGATCGGCGTCGCCGGGCGGTAGGCGATCCCCAGCCCGCGCAGCATCGCCAGCGGATGGGTGATCAGCCCCTCGACGGTCGCATCGCCGGCCAGCAGCTTCGAGAGCGCCACCCGGTCATAGGGCAGCGCCGCCTCCGCCCCGGCCAGGGTTATGGCCGATCCCGGCAGCCGTTCCGCCAGCCGGACCGCGCCGCGGGTGCCGGCCGGGCCGGCGCCGATGACGAGGATGCGCATGGCGTCGCTCAGGCCGCCGCCAGCGCCGGGTTGGTATGCCGGGCATGGAGGAATTCCAGCACCGCCGTCCGCGCCGCGACGAAGCGCGGGTCGGCCGCCAGCGCCAGCCGGTCGCGCGGCCGCGGCAGGTCGACCTCCAGGATCTCACCCACCCGCGCATTCGGCCCATTGGTCAGCATGACGATTCGGTCGGAGAGCAGCACCGCCTCGTCCACGTCATGGGTGATCATCACCACGGTGGTGCCGAGGCTGGCATGGATCGCCATCACCTGGTCCTGCAGATGCGCCCGCGTCAACGCATCCAACGCGCCGAAGGGCTCGTCCAGCAGCAGCACCTTCGGCTTCATCGAGAGCGCCCGGGCGATGCCGATGCGCTGCTTCATCCCCCCGGAGATCTCGTTCGGCCGCTTGTCCTTCGCCGTCGTCATTCGCACCAGCGCCAGGTTCTCCAGCACCCAGTCGTGCCGCTCGGCGCGCGACATCGCCTTGGACAGCGTCTGGTCCACCGCCAGCTTGACGTTCTCGTAGCAGGTGAGCCAGGGCAGCAAGCTGTGGTTCTGGAAGACCACGGCGCGGTCCGGCCCCGGCCCGTCGATCTCGCGGCCTTCCAGCACCACGCCGCCGGCGGTCGCCGGCAGCAGCCCAGCGATGACGTTCAGCAGGGTGGACTTGCCGCAGCCGCTATGGCCGATGACGGCGACGTACTCGCCGCGGGCGATCTGCAGGTCGATCTCCCGCAGCACCGGGACCGGCGCCTTGGGGAAGGCGACGGAGAGCTGGGAGATCTCGAGGAAGCGTTCCATCGTCATGCTCTCCCTTACGAAGCCGAGGTGCCGCGGGTGGCGAAGCGGCCGGCGAGCGCCACGATCCGGTCCAGCGCGAAGCCGACCAGACCGACATAGGTGAGCGCCACGATGATGTCGGAGAGGTTGGAGCTGTTCCAGGCATCCCAGATGAAGAAGCCGATGCCGACGCCGCCGATCAGCATCTCGGCGGCGATGATCGCCAGCCACGAAAGCCCAATGCCGATCTTGAGCCCGGTGAAGATGTAGGGCGCCGCCGCCGGCAGCACGATCTTCCAGAAGAAGGCGGGGCCGCGGAGGCGGATGACGGCGGCGACGTTGCGATAGTCCTGCGGCACGTTCCTGACGCCGACGGCAGTGTTGATGATGATCGGCCAGATCGAGGTGATGAAGATCACGAAGATCGCGCTCGGCTGCGCCTCCCGGAAGGCGGCGAGCGCCAGCGGCAGCCAGGCCAGCGGCGGCACCGTCCGCAGCACCTGGAAGATCGGGTCAAGCCCGCGCATGGCGAAGTCGGAGGTCCCGACCAGCAGCCCGAGCAGGATGCCGGCGACGGCGGCCAGCGCGAAGCCCAGCGCCACCCGCTGCAGGCTGGCCAGCAGGTGCCAGAACAGCCCCTTGTCCAGCCCGCCGCGGTCGTAGAAGGGGTCCACGATCAGGTCCCGCGCATCGGCCCAGACCTTGGTCGGCGGCGGCAGCGTGGCATTCGGCCCGCTGGCGAGGAACTGCCAGGCGGCGATCAGCACCGCCAGCACCAGCAGCGGCGGCAGCACCTGGGCGATGATGGGCCGGATGCGGGAGACCTTCGGCATCGCCGCGAAGACCGGGGTGGAGACGACCGGCGCGATGGCCGCCGGCTTGCTGGCCTGGATGTTCATGCTTAGGCCCCCGCGAGCTTCTTGATGGACAGCGAGGCGAGATAGGCCGCCGGGCTCTCGGGATCGAAGACCTTGCCGTCGAAGAAGGTCTCCCGGCCGCGGCTGGTCCCGGTGGGGGTCTCGCTAGCCGGCACGCCCGCCCGCTCGGCCGCGGCGCGCCAGATCGCCTGGCGGTTCACCTGCGCCACCAGCGCCTTGGTATCGGTCGCCTCCGGCAGCACGCCCCAGCGGATATCCTCGGTCAGGAACCAGAGGTCATGGCTCTGGAAGGGGTAGCTGGCATGGTCGCGCCAGAACTTCATCAGCAGCGGGCTGCCTTCGACCTTGCGGCCGTCGCCGTAGTCGATGTTGCCCAGGCTGCGGTTGAGGATATCCGCGACCGGCACGTTGAACCAGGCGCGGCGGCCGATGATGGCGCACATCTCCGCCTTGTTCGCCGGCTCGTCGCACCAGCGTGCTGCCTCGATCACCGCGGCGGTCAGGGCCACCGCCGCATTCGGGTGCCTCTCCACCCATTCGGCCCGCATGCCGAGCGATTTCTCCGGATGGTCGCGCCACAACTCGCCCGTGGTCAGCGCGGAATAGCCGAGCTTCTGGTTGACCAGCTGGTCGTTCCAGGGCTCGCCGACGCAGAAGGCATCCATGGTGCCGACCTTCATGTTCGCCACCATCTGCGGCGGCGGTACGACGATGGTCTGCACGTCCTTGTCCGGGTCGATCCCGCCGGCCGCCAGCCAGTAGCGCAGCCACAGGTCATGGGTGCCGCCGCGGAAGGTCATGGCGACCTTGCTGTCCTGGTTCAGCGCCTTCTTCAGCGGCGAAGCATCCAGCCGGGCGCCGAGCGCCTTGTGCTTCTCGGCGACCGAGATCGCCTGGCCATTGGTGTTCAGCCGCGCCAGGATCGCCATCGGCACCGGCTGGTTGTTTTGGGTGATGCGCCCCGCCGTCATCAGATAGGGCATCGGCGTCAGGATATGCGCGCCGTCGATCCCGCCCCGCTCGCCGCCCAGCACCAGGTTGTCCCGCGTAGCGCCCCAGCTCGCCTGCTTCGAGACCTCCACATCGGGCATGCCGTGCCTGGCGAAGAAGCCCTTCTCCTTGGCGATGATCAGCGGGCTGGCATCGGTCAGCGCGATATAGCCGAGCGTCGCCTTCCGCACCTCCGGCGTGGTCGTGCCCTGCGCGAAGGCGCCGCGCGGCGTGGCGGCGCGGGCGGCGGCGAGGATCGCCGCGGTGGCGGCGATGGCATGGCGGCGGGTCAGGCTCATCGGCTGGGCTCCTGGGAATCGGGCGAGGATGGCGGCGGGGAGGGGGCGGGCGGTTCGGCCTCGCGCAGCCGGGTCGCGGCGGCGCGCCAGATGTCCTGCCGCCAAGCGGCGAGGGCGGTGCTGTCGCTGATCTCGGCCGGCATGTGGCCCCAGCGGCGCATCTGCCGCAGCCACCAGGCAGCCTGCTCGCGCCGCGGCAGGGTGGCGTTGTGGAAGCGCAGCGGCGCCGCCAGCGGCAACCCCTCCGCCATGCCGGCGAAGGCGGCGGCGATCTCGGTGCGGTCCAGCCGGGGGAAGGCGCGGCGGCGGAGGATGTTCACCGCCTCGGCCTGGTTGCCCGTCTCATCCAGCCAGCGGGCGGCGGCGATGACGGCGGCGGTGCAGGCGGTGGCGCTCTCGGGATCGCCCTGTGCCTGCTCGGCCGTGAAGCACAGCACCTTCTCCGGATGGTTCGGCCAGATGTCGCCGGAGGACAGGGCGATCCGCCCGGCCCCCAGGGCGGCGGCATGGCTGCCCCAGGGCTCCCCGGCGCAGAAGCCGTCGATCGCCCCGTCCAGCAGCCGCTGCGCCACCATCGGCGGCGGCACCACGGTCAGCCGCAGGTCACGGTCCGGGTCCAGCCCGCCCGCGGCAAGCCAGTGCCGCAGAAGGTAGTTGTGCGAGGAGAAGGGGAAGACCACCGCCAGGGTCAGCGGCCGGCGGCCCTGCTGGGCGCGGCGGCGGACCACGGCTGCGAAGGCGGCGGCGGCCAGCGGCGGCTTGAAGCGGCCGACCTCCTGCATCAGCGCATTCGAGAGGGTGATGGTATTGCCATTGGCGCCGAGCCCGGCGGCGACCGTGACCTGCGCCTTCACCCCGCCCAGCCCGGCAGCGAGCGCGATCGGCATCGGCCCCAGCAGATGCGCCGCATCCAGCGCGCCGAAGGCCAGCTTGTCGCGGATCGCGGCCCAGGAGGCCTCGGCCGAAAGCTGCACCCGCAGGCCGACCGCATCGAACAGGCCGAGTTCCTGCGCGACGAGCAGCGGCGCCGCATCCGTCAGGGGCACGAAGCCCAGGCGCAGAGTGCGCAGGACCGGGCGTCGCAGGCCGGCGCGGGCGGGGGCTTCCGTGTCCAGAGGCAAGGCGGCGGTCCTCCGGCCTGAAGAGGCCAGGTGCGGACCGCCATTGGGCCGCGGGATGCAGGGCAGGCGGGAACTCCGGAGGTCCGGAGCGATGCACCTCGTTGCGCATCAACCCGATGCGGCTATGCACCATGGACGACCGAGGAGCGTCAAGTAGAATTGCGAGGAAATTGTGCAAATGGTTTGAATGGGCACAAGAATGTCTATTTCAAAAGCCTATAGCCTAATTGATATCCACTATCGCCGCGGCGACCGCGGCGATCCTTTGCCCCCGGTCCATCGCCATCCGCCGCAGCCGCCGATAGGCCTCCGGCTCGGTCAGCCGGTGCCGCGCCATCAGCAGCGCCTTGGCCTGGTCCACCAGCTTCCGCTCCGCCAACCCCTGCCGCGCCTCGGCCAACTCCTCCCGCAGCGCCTGGTGGGCGCGGAAGCGCCGGATGGCGATCTCGATCACCGGCCGCACCCGCGCGGGGGCCATGCCCTCCACCACATAGGCGGCGACGCCGGCGGCCAGCGCCGCCTCGATCTGCTCCGGCTCGGCCTTCTCGGCAAACAGCACCACCGGGCGGGGCTCGTCCCGGTGCAGGGCCCGCATGCCCTCCAGCTCATCGCGGGAGGGATCGTCGAGGCCGCAGACGATCACCTCCGCCCGGGTATCGCGGACATGCCGGGTCAGCTCCTCCGTCCCGGCCGCGATCGCCACCACGGTGCAACCGGTCGCGGTCAGCCCCGCCTGCACGGCGGCGGCGCGGTCCGGGTCACTGTCCACCAGCAAGACGCGCAGCGGAATGCTCCTGCCCCTGGGATCGCGGGGCAGGGGCCCCGATGCCGATCCGTTGCATACGACAGGCGGTCCCGAAGCACGGATCGTGCCGCGAGACGGTTGCCCGCGGCCGGCGCCTGCGGCAGGCTCGGCGGGGAGGAGATGTCATGCAGAAGCGGATCGGGCGGCGCCCGCTGCTGGCGGCCCTGGCGGCGCCGGCGGTGGCCCAGGCCCAACCTCATGGCGACACCTGGCCCCAGCGCCCGGTGCGCATCATCGTCCCCTTCACCCCGGGCGGCAGCAACGATGCCATGGCCCGCCCGCTGTGTGAGCAACTGCACGCCCGCTTCGGCCAGCCCTTCATCGTCGAGAACCGGCCCGGCGCCGGCAGTGCGGTGGGGGTCGGCCTGCTCGCCCAGAGCCCGCCGGATGGCTATACCCTGCTGGTCACCACCTCCTCCATCGCCGCCATCGGCCCGGTCCAGGGCACCGGCTTCAACCCGGCCGCGGAGCTGGATGCGGTGGCCCTGCTGGCGAAATCGCCGCTGGTGGTGCTGACCCCGCCCCATTCCCCGATCGACAGCATCGAGGCCCTGGTCCGCGCCGATCGCGCCCAGCCGGGCCTGCTGCACTACGCCAGCTCCGGCCCCGGCAGCACGACCCATATCGTCGCGGAGCTGTTCAACCTCCGCGCCGGGACCCGCCTGCAGCACGTCCCCTATCGCGGCACCGCCGGGGCGCTGACCGACCTGGTCGCCGGCCGGGTCGACGTGATGTTCACGACCATCGCCAGCGCCGCCGGCCAGATCAAGGGCGGGCTGCTGCGCGTCATCGCCTATACCGGGGAGGAGCGGCCGCCCGGGACGCCCGCGGCGCCGACCGTCCGCGCCGCCGGAATCGACTACGAAAGCGGCATCTGGTGGGGCCTCTTTGCCCCGCGCGGCCTGCCGCCCGCCCTGCGCGCGACGCTGAATGCCGCGACCAATGCCGCCCTGGGCAATGCCGGCTTCGCCCGCTACCTGGCGGGCGAGGGCGCCATCCCGGCCCCGCTGCCGCCCGAGGGCTTCGCCGCCTATCTGCGCGCCGAGGTCGATGCCATGCGCGAGGTGGTCGCCGCCGCCCGCATCCGCGCCGACTGACCCGGCCGCACCCCAAGCTTGACCTGGGCCTGCCGCCGCCCAGTATGGGGCGAGGCAGGCGGAGGTGACATGAGCGGCATTCTGGTCATCGGCGGCGGGATCGGCGGGCTGACCCTGGCGCTGTGCCTGCACCGCAACGGCATCCCCTGCCGGGTGGTCGAGGCGGCGGCGGAGATCAGGCCGCTCGGCGTCGGGGTGAATATCCTGCCCCATGCCGCCGCCGAGATGGCCCGGCTCAGCCTCGATGCCGACCTGTTGCGCTATTGCATCCAGACCGACGAGGCGAATTTCTTCAACCGCTTCGGCCAGCTCGTCCACCGCGAGCCGCTCGGCCGCGCCGCCGGCTATGCCCATCCGCAGATGTCCATCCACCGCGCCGACCTGCACCGGGTGCTGCTGAACGCCGCCCGCGACCGGCTGGGCGAGGCGGCCATCCTGCTCGACCACCGGGTCGCGCGGGTGGAGCAGGACGAGGATGGCGTGACCATCCACTTCACCCCGGACAGCAAGGGCGCCACGCCGGAGCCGCTACGCGGCGCGGCCGCCATCGGCAGCGACGGCATCAATTCCGCCCTCCGCAGGCAGCTCTACCCGCATGAGGGCGACCCGAAATACACCGGCTACAACATGTGGCGCGGCGTGACCCGCTGGCCGCCCATCCTGACCGGCGCCAGCATGACCCGCGCCGGCTGGCTGAAGAACGGCAAGATGGTGATCTACCCGATCCGCCCGGACGTCGATGAGGAAGGCCGCTGCCTGCTGAACTGGGTCTTCGAGGTGGAGACCGCCACCCATCGTTCCCGCCGCGACTGGAACCGCCCCGGCGACGTGGAGGATTTCATCCCCCATGTCCGGGACTGGGTGTTCGACTGGCTGGATGTCCCGGCCATGGTCCGTGCCTCCGAGGTCGTGCTGGAATTCCCCATGGTGGACCAGGATCCGCTGCCGCGCTGGACCTTCGGCCGCCTCACCCTGCTGGGCGATGCGGCGCATCCCATGGTGCCGCGTGGCTCGAACGGCGCCGGGCAATCCATCCTCGACGCGCGCTGCCTGGCGGACCTGCTGGCGAAGCACGGCGACGACCCGGAAGCCGCGCTGAAGGCCTACGAGGCCGAGCGCCTGCCGGCGACCACCGCCGTGGTCCTGGCCAACCGCCGGACCCCGCCGGACGTCATCCTGCGCGAAGTCTATGAACGCACCGGCGACCGGCCCTTCGACCGCATCGAGGACGTCATGTCGACCGAGGAAATGCTGGCCATCACCAGCGGGTACAAGCGCGTCGCCGGCTACGACCTGGCGACGCTGGCCGCCCGCCCGAACTGAGGACACCCCGATGGAAAACACCGAACAGATCTGGCGCCTGATCGACGCCAAGAAGCCCGACTTCGAGGCATTGTCCGACCGCATCTGGCACATGCCCGAACTCGCCTATACCGAGACGCGTTCCTGCGCCGAGCATACCGCCATGCTGCAGCAGCAGGGCTTCCGGGTGACCGAGCAGGTCGCCGGCATCCCGACCGCCGTCATGGGCGAGGCGGGGGAGGGCGGTCCCGTCATCGCCATCCTCGGCGAATACGACGCGCTGCCGGGCCTCAGCCAGGAAGCCGGCGTCGCCGAGCCGCGGCCGCTGCCCGGCCCCGGCTTCGGCCATGGCTGCGGCCATAACCTGCTGGGCTCCGCCTCGCTGCTGGCGGCGACGGCGGTGAAGGACTACCTGGCGGAGCACAAGATCCCCGGCCGCGTCCGCTACTACGGCTGCCCGGCCGAGGAAGGCGGCGCCGCCAAGGGCTTCATGGTCCGCGACGGCGCCTTCTCCGATGTGGACATCGCCATCTCCTGGCACCCCGCCGCCTTCGCCGCGGTGCAGGAAGCGATCAGCCTCGCCAATACCCGCATCGACTTCTCCTTCGTCGGCCGTGCCTCGCACGCCGCCGCCGCGCCGCATCTCGGCCGTTCCGCGCTGGATGCGGTGGAGCTGATGAATGTCGGCGTGAACTACATGCGGGAGCACATGCCCTCCGACGCCCGCATCCACTACGCCTATCTCGATGCCGGCGGCGTCGCGCCGAACGTGGTGCAGCCGACCGCCAAGGTCCGCTACCTCATCCGCGCCCGTGACCTGGTCGAACTCAAGCGCCTCATCGAGCGGGTCCGCAAGATCGCCGATGGCGCCGCGCTGATGACCGAGACCAAGGTCGAGGCGCAGATCGTCTCCGGCGTCTCCAACCTGATGGGCAACCTGCCGCTCGAGCGCGCCATGCAGGCGAATTTCGACCGCCTCGGCCCGCCGCCCTTCGACGATGCCGACCGCGCCAAGGCCGCCGAATTCCAGGCGACCCTGACCGAGGAGGATGTCACCGCCTCCTGGCGCCGCATCGGCCTGCCGGTGCGCAAGGGCGTGACCCTCTGCGACGTGGTCGTGCCGCTCGAGGTGCGCGGCGCGCCGATGATGGGCTCGACCGATGTCGGCGACGTGAGCTGGGTGGTGCCCACGGTGCAGGCCCGCGGCGCGGTCTATGCCATCGGCACGCCGGGCCATTCCTGGCAGCTCACCGGCCAGGGCATGCTGCCCGCCGCGCACAAGGGCATGGTGCATGTGGCCAAGGTGATGGCCGGCACCGCCGTCGACGCCATCCTGAACCCCGCGATCATCGAGACCGCCAAGGCCGACCTCGCCGAGCGCACCGCCGGCAATCCCTATACGCCGGTGCTCTCGCCCGACGTGCAGCCGCCCTTCGACATGTCGAAGGCCACCGCCTGATGCCGCGCCTCGATGAGACGGCGTCCGGCGTCTATGTCATCGCGCCGACGCCCTTCACCGAGGGGGGCGCGCTGGATCTCGCAAGCACCGACCGCATGGTCGATGCCTATCTGGCGGCGGGGGCCAGCGGCCTGACCATCCTCGGCATCATGGGCGAGGCGCCGAAGCTGGATGCGGCCGAGGCGCTGGCCTTCACCGGCCAGGTGCTGAAGCGCGTGGCGGGGCGGGTGCCGGTGGTGGTCGGCGTCTCCTCGCCCGGCTTCGCCAGCATGAAGGCGCTGGCCCGCGGCGCGATGGAGGCGGGTGCGGCCGGGGTGATGATCGCCCCGCCGCCCGGCCTGCGCGGCGACGATGCCGTGGTGGCCTATATCGCCCAGGCGGCCGAGGCGGTCGGCGAGGCGCCCTACGTCCTGCAGGACTATCCCCAGGCGACCGGCATCTTCATGTCGGCCGAGATGATCCGCCGCATGGCCGAGGACCCGCGGCTGGTGATGCTGAAGGCGGAGGACAACCCCGGCCTCGACAAGCTCACCGCCCTCCGCCGGATGACGGCGGAAGGGCGGATGCGCCGCATCGCCATCCTCGGCGGCAACGGCGGGCAATTCCTGGTCGAGGAATTGCAGCGCGGCGCCGATGGCATCATGACCGGCTATGCGGTGCCGGAGATGCTGGACCGGGTCTGCCGCCTGGTCGCGGCCGGCGACCATGCCGCGGCGCATGACCTCTTCGACCTGCACCTGCCGCTGATCCGCTACGAGCTGCAACCGGTGCTGGGCCTCGCCGTCCGCAAGCATGTGCTGGCCCGCCGCGGCATCATCGCCAGCGCCGCGCTGCGCGCCCCGGGGCCGAAGCTGACGCCGGAGACCCGGGCGGAGGTGGATGCGCTCTACGACCGCCTCGCCGCCCGCGATCCCGTGCTCAGTCGCTGAAATCCGGCGGCGGGTCGTCGAGGCCCGCCGGCGGCATCGCCAGCGGATCGCGCTCCAGCAGCCGCGCGTCGTTCTCCGCCACCTTGTTCACCCGCGGGCTGACCGGCCAGGCCAGCACCTGCTCCGGCGGGCAGGGCCGCAGCAGCGCGAGCAGCGCCGAAGGCTCCGCCGGCACCTCGCCCAGCCACAGGGGCCAGGCCTCGCGCGGCAGGATCATCGGCATGCGGTGATGCATGGCCGAGAGCTTCTCGTTCGCCTCGCCGGTGACGATGGTGCAGGTCCGCATGATGCTGCCATCCGGCGCCCGCCAGCCTTCCCACAACCCGGCGAGCGCCATGGGCTCGCCGCCTGCGAGGCAGATGGCGAAGGGCTGCTTCGACTTGCCCTCGGTGCGCCATTCGTAGAAGCCATCGGCGGTCACCAGGCAGCGCCGCTTGCGGAAGGCCTCGCGGAAGGAGGGCTTCTCGGTGATCCCCTCCGACCGCGCATTGATCATCTTGCTGCCCACGGCGGGGTCGCTCGCCCAGCGCGGCACCAGCCCCCAGCGCAGCGGGTCGAGGTGCCGCGCCCCGGTCTCCGGATGCCGCCGCACCACCAGCGCATCCTGGGTCGGCGCCCGGTTCCAGCTCGGCGGCGTATTCGGCACCGGGTTGGTCGTCTCGAAATAGCGCGCGACCGAGGCGGTCCCGCGTTGCTGGAAATAGCGTCCGCACATGCACCCATCCTATACCAGCCGGACGAACAGGGGAGACACCGATGGCGGAGCTCGAGATCATCGGCGTGGCGCGCAGCAACTACGTCTGGACCTGCCGCATCCTCTGCGAGGAGAAGGCGGTCCCCTATACCCTGACGCGGGGCTTCCCGCAGTCGCCGGAGATGCGGGCGCTGCACCCCTTCGGCAAGATCCCGGTGCTGCGGCATGGCGCGGTGGTGCTCTATGAATCCAAGGCCATCTGCACCTACATCGACCGCCGCTTCCCCGGCCCGAAGCTGATCCCCGAGGATCCGCTGGCCGGCGCCCTGGTCGAGCAATGGGTCTCGCTGGTGAATACCACCATCGATCCCCTCTGCATGCGGCGCTACCTCTATGGCCATGTCTTCCCCGGCACCGCCGACGGCAGCCCGGACCGGGCGCGGATCGACGCCGCCCTGCCGGAGGTCGAAGGCCAGCTGGCGCTGCTGGCCCGCAGCATGGAGGCGACCGGGCATCTGGTCGGCGAGGCCTTCACCCTGGCCGATGCCAACCTGGTGCCCATCCTCTACTACCTGGCGAAGCTGCCGGAGGCCGGGGCGATGATCGCCGCCTCGCCCGCGCTCAGCGGCTACCTCGCCCGCCATCTGGCACGGCCCAGCGTGGCGGCCAGCGAGCCGCCGCCGCCGCGGCGCGGCTAGAACGGCAGGATCGCGTCCATGAGCTGCTGCCCATAGCGCGGCTGCTGCAGGTCCGAGAGCGTCCCCCGCCCGCCATAGCTGATGCGCGCCTCGGCCAGCCGGTCGTGCCGGATGGTATTGTCGCTGGCCACGTCCTCCGGCCGGATCACCCCCTGCACCGCCAGCTCGCGCAGCTCGGCGCTTACCCGCACCTCCTGCTTGCCGGAGACGACGAGGTTGCCGTTCGGCAGCACCTGGATGACCGTCGCCGCCAGCCGCAGGTTCACCGTCTCCCCGCGCTTCACCGTGCCATTGCCGTCCGAGGTCTGCGCCCCGGAGGAATCGATCAGGCTCGACGGGCTGGCGGCGCGCGGCAGCCAGCGGGTCTGCATGCCGAAGATCTGCGGCAGGCCCATGCTGTCGGTGCCGTTGCGGGTCCGCTGGGTGCGGTTCTGCAGCTGGGCATCGTCCGAGATGCTGACCAGGATGGTGACGAGGTCGCCGACCTGGGCCGCCCGCTGGTCCCGCAGGAAGGTCCGGCTGCCCGGCCGCCACAGGCTATTCGCCACCGAGGGTGCCTCATGCGCCGCGGGCATCGGCATGGTCACCGGCCGCCAGGCCGGATCGGCGGTCGGGTTCTGCACCGCCGAGGTTTCCGGCGCCCGCCCGATGCGGGACAGCCGCTCGAGGCCGCCGCAACCGGCAAGGAGCAGCAGCGGCAGGATCAGCAACAAGCGCATCGCGGCCTCCCTCAGCGCCGCAGCGGCGCGGCGCCCATCGCCACCCGCACCCGCCCGGGTCCCATCACCTCGCCCTCCACCACCGTCCGGCTGGCGAGGTTCATCACCGGCACCAGCCCGCCGCGCGGCGCCGCTTCCAGCGCCCGGCCCTGGGCGCTGAGCGACAGCCCCGGCGCCTCCAGCACCATGGTCACCAGCGCATTCCGCTCGACGACGGCGGGCGGGCCGAGGTCGGCGGTGAAGACCGGCGCCTCCGCCGCCAGCGGCCGGTGCAGCTGCAGCCCGATCACCTGGTCCGGCCGCTCCGCCGTGCCGGCCCGCACCCGGTCCGCCCGCAGCCGCTGCATCCGCACGTCGCGGGGGCCGATGACCTCGCCGATCGCCATGCGGCGGGCGGCGACCATGGCCAGCAGGGTCGGCGTCGCCCGGCCCGAAAGCCGCAGCCGCTGCACCGCCATCCCCTCCGCCATCACCACCAGCGTGGCGCCGAAGCGGCCGCTGGGGGCATCGAGGCTCACCGCCTCGGCGCTGAGCTGCGCCGGGGCGGCGGGCGGGACCAGCGGCATCGCCAGGGCGCCGAGATCCAGCGCCGCCTCCGGCTCCATCCCCAGCCGCAGCAGCTCGTCGCGCAGCACCGCCTCGATCTCCTCGCGCGGCACCGGCCGCCCCGGCCGTTCCACCACCACCCGCTCATGCGGGGAGGCGGGCCGCCAGCCGAGCCCATGCAGCCGGGCGATCGCCGCCAGCTGCGGCACCTCCAGCACCAGCCGGCGGCCGGGGGCCGGGCTGGCGCCGATCGACAGCCCGGCGCGCGGCCCGGCGCCCTCGAAGATGTCGCCCAGCCGCAGGGTCGGGTCCTCGACCGTGGCGAGCGGCCGGGCGGCGGCGAATTCCTGCGCCATGGCCGGCGCGGCGAGGAACAGCAGGGCGGCGAGGAGGCGCATGCTCCGCCTCCTCAGCGCATGCGCGAGAGGGTGGAGAGCATCTCGTCGCCGGCGGTGATGACCTTGCTGTTCATCTCATAGGCGCGCTGCGCGGTGATGAGCTGGGTGATCTCCTGCACCACGTTGACGTTGCTGGTCTCGATGAAGCCCTGCAGCACCTGGCCATGCCCCGGCTGGCCCGCCGCGGCGAGCTGCGCCTGGCCGGATGCGGGGGTCGCCAGCAGGGTATTGTCGCCGATCGCTTCCAGCCCGCCCTCGTTGGCGAAGATCGCGGTCTGGATCTGCCCGACATTGGCCGGCGCCACCTGGCCATCCAGCTTGGCCAGCACCTCCCCGGTCGCGTTGATGGTGACGTCCACCGCCGCGGCGGGAACGGTGATGGCGGGCAGCACGAGGAAGCCCTCCGCCGTCACCAGCTGGCCTTCGGCGGAAAGCCCGAAGGTGCCGTCGCGGGTATAGCCGGTCTCGCCCGAGGGCATCTGCACCTGGAAGAAGCCGTTGCCGCGGATGGCGACGTCGAAGCGGTTGTCGGTCTGCGACAGGCTGCCCTGCTCGCCGATGCGGTAGATGGCGGCGGTCTTCACCCCCAGCCCGACCTGCGCCCCGGCCGGCAGGATCGAGCCGTTCTCCGAGGACTGCGAGCCGACGCGCCGCATGTTCTGGTAGAGCAGATCCTGGAATTCGGCCCGCCGCCGCTTGTAGCCGGTGGTGCTCATATTGGCGATGTTGTTCGAGATGACCTCAACGTTGGTCTGCTGGGCCATCATGCCGGTGCTGGCGATCTGCAAGGCACGCATGTCGTTCACTCCTGAAGGGGCGGGGCGCCGAAGGGCGGGTGGCCGAGGGGAGGGGGGCCGGCGTCAGCTCCGCCGGCGCAGGATCCGGTCCACCGCGCTGGACAGCCGATCGCCCTCGCGCTCGGCGAATTGGGTGGCGAATTGGAACTGGCGGACCTGCTCGGTCAGTCGGGTCATCTCGCCGATGGCGCTGACGTTGCTGCCCTCCACCGCGCCCTGCACGAGCTGCGGTCTCGGCACGTCCTCCGGCGCATCTTCGGTGGAGAACAGCCGCGCGCCCTCGGCCCGCAGCCGCTGCGGATCGGCGAAGCGCACCACGCGGACTTGGCCAATGACGCCATTCTCGCTGCGCACCGTGCCATCGCCGAGGATCTCGATCCGGCTGTCGCCCGGTGCCAGGGTGATCGGCGAGCCGCGCGGATCGAGCACGGCATTGCCATCCGGATCGGTGATGCGGCCGGAGGGATCGAGGGTGAAGCGCCCCGCCCGCGAGTAGCGCTCGCCATTGGGGGTTTCCAGCACGAAGAAGCCGTCGCCGCGCAGCGCCACGTCGAGCGGATTGCCGGTGGTGGCGATGGGCCCCGGCTGGGTGTCCCGCCAATTCGCCCGGTCCAGGCTATAGGCGACCTCCCCGCCCAGGTCCTGGCCCCGCGCCCGGCTGATGTAGCTGGCGAAGACCGGCCGCTCCGCGCGGTAGCCGGGCGTATCGGCATTGGCGAGGTTGTTCGCCAGCACCTGGGTCGCCCGCAGCTGCGCGCTGAGGCGGGACAGAACGACATAGCCCGGCTGGTCCATGGTGGCCTCCTGCCCGGGCCCCACCGCAACCCCCATGCCAGCCCGGATGCGCGCCGGGGCAGCCCGATCCTGCCTGCGGCCCGGCCAGGATTGCCGCGCCCGGCAGCTCCTGCCGGTCCGCGCCGCACCCCCCCTCTCAAGCCTTCCTTAAGTCGTCCCGAGTCACACTCCCCCCAGGCGGACCGGGGTGGCCCATGTCGGAAGAGGCAAAACCAGCGAAGAAGGGGGGCAAGGGCAAGCTGCTCCTGCTTGCCCTGCCGCTGGTGCTCGCCGCCGTCGGTGCCGGGCTGTGGTTCAGCGGCATCCTGCCCAATCTGCTGGGCATGGGCGCACCCGCCGCCGAAGCCGCCGCGCATGGCGATGCGCATGCGCCGGCCGCCGGACATGGCGGCTCCGGCCACGGGGCCCCGGCTGCCGCCGGCCACGGCACCGCGCCCGCCCCCGCGGCCGGCGGCGCCGCGCGTTCCCCGGTCTTCTTCGACATGCCGGATATCGTCGCCAATCTCAGCGCCACCGGCCGGCGCGCCAGCTACATCAAGCTGCGCAGCAAGCTGGAGCTGACCAAGGCGGAGGATGCCGGGGCGATCCAGGCCGCCATGCCGCGCCTGCAGGACCTCTTCACCACCTACCTGCGGGAGATGCGGCCGGAGGAGCTGCGCGGCAGCAGCGGCACCCAGCGCCTGCGGGAGGAGCTGATGGCCCGCGCCAACCTCGCCGTCGCCCCGGTCCGCGTCGCCGATATCCTCTTCATCGAGCTCCTGCTGCAATGAGCACGGAGGACGACGATCTCGCGGCTGCCTGGGGCGATGCGCTCGAGGCCGAGGGGGAGGCGCCCGGCGATGCCGCCGCCAGCCTCGACCAGACCCGCGTGCTCAACCAGGCCGAGATCGACAGCCTGCTCGGCGTCGGCGACGGCCCGGCCAACCAGGAAGGCCTCTCCGGCATCCAGCGCGTCGTCAGCGCCGGCCTGGTCTCCTACGAACGCCTGCCGATGCTGGAGATCATCTTCGACCGGCTGGTGCGCATCATGTCCACCTCGCTGCGCAATTTCACCAGCGACAACGTCGAAGTCTCCATCGACAGCATCGTCTCCCTGCGCTTCGGGGACTACCTGAACAGCGTGCCGCTGCCGGCCATGCTGGCGGTCTTCAAGGTGGACCAGTGGGACAACTACGGCCTCATCGTCGTCGATAGCGCGCTGATCTATTCGGTCGTCGACGTGCTGCTCGGCGGCCGCCGCGGCACCGCCGCCATGCGCATCGAGGGCCGGCCCTACACGACCATCGAGCGCACCCTGGTCGAGCGCCTCATCACCGTGGTGCTGGCCGATCTGACGGATGCCTTCAGCCCGCTCTCGCCGGCGAATTTCCGCTTCGAGCGGCTGGAGGTGAACCCGCGCTTCGCCGCCGTCTCCCGCCTCTCCAATGCCTGCATCCTTTCGCGCCTGCGGGTCGACATGGAGGACCGCGGCGGCAAGATCGAGCTGCTGCTGCCCTATGCCACCCTGGAGCCGATCCGCGAATTGCTGCTCCAGCAATTCATGGGCGAGAAATTCGGCCGCGACAGCATCTGGGAAACCCACCTCGCCGAGGAGCTGCGGCACACCGAGCTCTCGATGGACGTGGTGCTCGATGAGCAGACCATGCCGCTCGCCGCCATCATGTCGCTCCAGCGCGGCGACCGCATCACCCTGAATGCCGCGCCCGGCGCGCCGGTGCGGCTGCGCTGCGGCGACGTGCCGATGTTCGAGGCCGAATTGGGCCGCCGCGAAAATCGCCTGGCGGTGCGGATCATGCGCGAGCTGCGCCAAAAGGCGGAGGTCTGAGATGGGCTGGTTCGAATGGTCGGCGCAATTGCTGCTGATCCTGCTGCTGCTGGCGGCGATGCCCTTCATCATCCGGCTGGAACGCGGCCTGGCCTCGGTGCGGCGCGACCGCGTCGCGCTGGAAGCGAGCGCGGCCGGCCTCGGCGACGCCACCCGCATGGCCGAAGCCGCCGCCATCCGCCTGCGCGCCTCGGCCGAGGGTGCCGGCCGCCAGGTGGCAGAGAAGCTGGCGGCGGCCGAGCCGATGCGCGACGACCTCCGCTACCTCGTCGAGCGTGCGGAGGGCCTGGCCGACCGGCTGGATGGCCTGGTCCGCCTCGCCCGGCCGCTTGCGGCGACCGACGCCGCCCCTGCCCATGCCGCAGCGATGCCCGGGCAAAGCCAGGCGGAGCGCGACCTGCTGCGGGCCCTCACGCAGGGCACGCTCGGCCAGGGCGTCGCGCGCCCGGTGGCGCGGGGCGGCCGCTGATGCGCTGGCGCCCCCGCCTGCTGCCGGCTGCTCTGGCCGCGGTGCTGCTGCTGCTGGTGGCCAAGGTCAGCGCCCTGGTCATGGGCCTGCCGCAGACGCAGGCGGCACTCCTGCCCATGGCCCAGGCGAGCAGCCCGGCCCCGCCACCGGCCGCCGCGCCGCCACCCCCGGCGCCGCCCCCGGTGCCGGAGGGGCCGACGCCCGAGCAGCGCGCCGAGCGCCTGCTGCTCGAAGGCCTGCGCGCCCGCCGCACCGAGCTCGAGACCCGCGACGAGGCACTCGCCGCGCGGGAGATGGTGCTGGCCGCCGCCGAACGCCGGCTCGGCCAGCGCATCGAGGAGCTGGGCGCGCTGCAGCAGCGGCTGGAAGCCATCGACCGCGCCCGCTCCGAGCGGGAGGAGGCCGGCTGGCGGCAGATGGTGAAGCTCTACGAGGGCCTGCGGCCGCGCGACGCGGCGGCGATCTTCGACGACCTCGAGATGCCCGTTCTGGTCCAGCTCATGGACCGGATGCGGGAGGCGAAGGCGGCACCGGTGCTCGGCGCGATGAAGCCCGATCGCGCCCGGCTGCTGACCGCGGAACTGGCTCGGCATCGTGCCCGGCCGGCGGAGTGAGTGACGGACAACGGCGAACCAGGCTGAGGAGCCCGCGAGGATGGCAATGGACAAGACCACCAACGTGTTGATCGTGGACGACTACAAGACGATGCTGCGGATCATCCGGAACCTGCTGAAGCAGCTCGAATTCGACAATGTCGAGGAAGCCTCGGACGGGCAGGAGGCGCTGGCCAAGCTGCGCGCCGGGCAGTTCGGCCTGGTGATCAGCGACTGGAACATGCAGCCGATGACCGGGCTCGACCTGCTGAAGGAAGTCCGGGCCGATGCGCGGCTGAAGGAAACCCCCTTCATCATGATCACCGCCGAGAGCAAGACCGAGAACGTCGTTGCCGCCAAGGCCGCCGGCGTCTCCAACTACATCGTCAAGCCCTTCAACGCCGAGACGCTGCGCGGCAAGATCGAGAAGGTGCTGACCGATGCCTGACGGCGAGGCCGGCGGAGACCGGATCGAAGAAGCCGTGCGCGCGGTGCTCGGCAGCATGGCCGGCGACATGACCGTGACCGAAGTGGCGTTGCTCGGGGAGCTGGAGGCGCTCGGCCGCGAGGTTGCCCGCGCCAAAAGCGAGATCGCCGCGCTGCGGGTCGACGACATCAACGCCTCGCATATCCCCACCGCGACCGACGAGCTGGATGCGGTGGTCAGCCATACCGCCACCGCGACCAACGAGATCCTCGACTGCTGCGAAACGCTGGAGGGGCTGCAGGCCCGCCTGACCGGCGCCGATGCGGAGGTCCTGTCGGGCGCGGTGACCCGCATCTACGAGGCCTGCAGCTTCCAGGACATCACCGGCCAGCGGATCGGCAAGGTGGTCTCCGCGCTGAAGTCGATCGAGAAGCGGGTGGCCGCGGTGACGCAGAGCTTCGGTCGTGGCGGCGCACCGCCGCCGGAACCGGATGCCCCGGCGACGCCGCGCACCGAGGGCCAGGAATTGGCGAACGGGCCCCAATTGCCCGGCTCCGGCACCTCCCAGGCCGAAATCGACCGCCTGCTGGCGAGCTTCGATTGATGCTGGCTTGGCCCCCGCGAGGGTGGCTGCGGACTGGGGCGGCGCTGCTGCTCTGGGCCCTGGCCACCGTCGTGCCGGGCCCCCCGGCGCGGGCGCAGGATAGGGTCGCGGTCCGGGTGGGCGACCATCCCGGCCATGGCCGCATCGTCCTCGACTGGCCCGCGCCGCCCGCCTTCACCCAGGAGGAGGCGGGGAGGCGATGGTCCTGCGCTTCCGCGGCGGCGCCGTCTTCGACCTGTCGGCGGCGCGCCGGCCGCCGCGCAACGTCGCCAGCCTGACCGCCGAAGCGGATGGAATCCGCATCGGCCTGCGCCCCGGCGCCCGCGCCCGGGTCTTCCGGATCGGCCCCAAGCTCGTCGTCGATATCCAGGATCCGGTCGCCCCGGCCGCGGCGGCGGCCCCCACGCCGCCGCCGCAACCCCGGGCCGCGACGCCGACGGCCGAGGCCAGCCCCCGCAACCGCGCGGCCCGGCGCGATCCGCCAGCGCCCAGCCCGCCAGCGGCTTCCCCTGTCGCGTCCCCTTTGCCGCCCAGCATCGCGCCGGCTGCCCAGCCTGCCGCGGCCCCGCCCGCAGCGGTCCCGCCCGAGGCTGCCGCCGCGCCTGCGCCGCCGCCCATGGTCCTGCCGAGCGCCGCTGCCCTGGTGGTGCGCGTGCTCGCCCCGCCGGGCCGGGACCGTGCCATCCTGCTGCCCTATCCGGCCGGCACCGGCGCCGCCGTGCTCCGCCGCGGCAGCCTCATCCTCGCCCTCTTCGACAGCGCCGAGCCGCTGAATGTCGCGGCCCTCCGCAACGACCCGGTCTTCGCCGGGCTGGAGGTCGATAGCCTGCCCGGCGCCACCCTGCTGCGCTTGCCGCTGGCCCCGCCCGCCATCCTCCGCGCCCGGCGCGAGGCCGCCGGATGGGTGCTCGAAGCCGCCCGGCCGAGCGAGCAGCGGGATGCCGCAGGCACCGACCGCACCATGGCGCTGGAAGCCCAGGGCGGCGCCACCCCCCGCATCACCATCAGCGCCACCCAGCCCAATCGCGTGGTTCCGCTGACCGATCCGGAAACCGGCATGCCGCTGCTCTTCGGCACGGTGCGGGCTGCCGGCCAGTTCATGCCCATCGCCCGCCGCCTGCCGGAGCTGGACCTGCCGCCGACCCTGCTCGGTGCCGCCGTGCTGGCACGGGCGGATCAGGTGACCATGCGCACCGGGCCGGAGCAATTCGTCATTGCCGCCGGCAGCGGCCGCCTCGCGCTCGACCTCGCCGCGGCGCAGCCGGCGCCCAGCGATGCTATGACCCGCAGCTTCGACCTGCCGCGGCTGCCGCCGGCGCAGCTGCTGGAACGGCTGCGCGCGCTGAATGCCAGCATCGCCGCCGCCCCGCCGCTGACCCGCCTGCCGCTCCGCCGCGCCGCCGGCGAAACGCTGCTGGCGCTCGGCCTGCCGCAGGAAGCGCAAGCCCTGCTCGGCCTGGCCCCCGGGGAGGATCCGGAGGCCGCGACCGATCCGCGCCTCGCCGGTTTGGTCGGCGTCGCCGCGCTGCTATCCGGCCGGCTGCCCCAGGCCATGGCCTTGCGCACCGCGGATCTGCCGGAAACCGATGAGCTGACCCTCTGGCGCGCCCTCCTCGCCGCGGCGCTCGGCGATGCCCGGGCCGCGGCGCCCGGCCTCGCCGCCACGCTGCCGCTGCTCTTCGACTATCCCCAGGGCCTGCGTGCCCGGCTATTGCCGCCCATCGCCCTGGCCCTGGCCGAGGCCGGGGCGACGGCCGGCCTGAAGCAGCTGCTCGACCGCGCCGGTCCCTTGCCCGAACTCGCCCTGCCACGGGCGATGCTGGCGGAAGCCGAAGGCGATCCCGCGGCGGCGCTGGCCGGCTACGACCAGGTGGCCCAGGGCCGTGACCGCATGGCCCGCGCCCGCGCCCTGCGCCGGGCGGTGGAACTGCGCCTCGCCACCGGCAAGATCGACAAGGCGCAGGCGGCCAGGGCGCTGGAGGCCACGATCCATGCCTGGCGCGACGAATCGGAGGAAACCGGCATCCGCATCCGCGTCGCCGAGCTGCGGCGCAACTCCGGCGATGCCCGCGGTGCCCTGGCCCTGCTGCGGGAGACGGAGGTACTTTTTGCCGATCGCGCGGCGCAGTTGCGTCCGGCGATCGGCACCGCCTTCCTCGGCGCGCTCCAGCAGGCGGAACCGCTCGCCGCCGTCGCCCTCTTCGATGCCTATCCCGAGCTGCTGCCGGGCGACCAAGCGGGCGAGGCCGCCATGCTCATGCTCGCCGATCGGCTGGTGGCGCTCGATCTCGCCGAACGTGCCGCCACGTTGCTGGGCCAGGCTGCGGCGCGGACGCAGGGTGTCGCCCGCGCCGCGCTGGGGCTGCGCCAGGCCGCGCTGCGCTTCCTGGATGGCGATGCCGGCGCCACCCTTGCGGCGCTGGACGCCAGCCTCGCCGAACCCTTGCCCGAGGCGCTGACGCGGGAGCGCCGCATCCTCGCCGCCCGTGCCCAGGGGCGCCTCGGCCAACGCGAGGAGGCGGTCGCCGCCCTCCGCACCCTCGGTCCCGCAGGCGCCGAGCCGCTGAGCCAGATGCTGATCGAGCTGCAGGACTGGGCGGGCGCCGCCGCCGCCTTCGCCGGCGTCCTGCAGGCGTCGCTGCCGCCCGCGCCGGCGCCGCTCGATGAATCGCAGCGCCGCCTCGTGCTGCGCCAGGCCGCCATGCTGGTGCTTGCCGGCGACGACGCGGCGCTCGCCGCTTGGCGTGGCGACTTCGCCCCGCGGTTGCAGGGCGGGCCGCTGGCCGAGGCCTTCACCCTGCTCACCGCCGACCCGCAGCGCGGCCTCGCCGACCTGCCGCGGCTGCAGCGGGAGCTGCAACTCTTCCGGTCGATGCCTTCCCGGCTGGAGGCATTGCGGGCGGGCGGCCCGGTCACGCGATAAGTCCCGCGTCTGATGCGGGGGAGGGCGGCAAAAATTTCGGCGACCCAGCTTCGATTTCCGCTTGCGTCCTACCCCCCCTTGCCCCATATCCGCGCCCCGTTGACCTGATCAATCCTGATCTTCCTGGTCATCTGCTGGTGGGAATAGGAGCCCGCGAATGGACGCTCTTCTCCAACTGGGGATGGTCTCGGAGTTGCTCCCGAGCGAAGCCCAGAATACTGAAACCTCGGCGAGCGAGGCCAAGGACTACTTTGTCGTGCGTGACGGCGTGAAATTCGCCGGCACGCATCTGATCATCGACCTCTGGGACGCGACCAACCTCGCGGATCCGGAACACATCGATGCGGTGCTGCGCGAAGCGGCGATCGCCACCGGTGCGACGATCCTGCATGGCCACTTCCACCATTTCGGCCCGAATGCCGGCGTGTCCGGCGTGCTGGTGCTGGCGGAAAGCCATGTCTCGATCCACACCTGGCCGGAGCGGGACTACGCCGCGCTCGACATCTTCGTCTGCGGCGATTGCAATCCGTACAAGGCGATCCCGGTGCTGAAGCGCGGCTTCATGCCGGGCAGCGTCCAGCTGAACGAGCACAAGCGCGGCATGATCGGCTGACATCAAGCCGAGCGTGCAGGAACCAGGGCGGGGCCTTAGGGTCCCGCCCTTCTTCGTTTGATGGGGGCCTCGATGGCGACCGACTCTTGGGTGAATGAGACGCTCTATCCCGACTGGGGCCAGCGCTTCCGGGTGAAGCGCGAGCTCGCGCGGGTCCAGAGCGATTTCCAGGACATCATGGTCTTCGAGAGCGAATCCCATGGCCGGGTGATGCTGCTCGACGGCGTCGTGCAGATCACCGAGGCGGATGAATTCGTCTATCAGGAGATGCTGACGCATGTGCCGCTGCTGGCGCATGGCGCGGCCAGGCGCGTCCTCATCATCGGCGCCGGCGATGGCGGCGTGCTGAAGCGCGTCCTTCAGCACAGCACGGTCGAGAAGGCCGTGATGGTCGAGATCGATGGCGAGGTGATCCGCCTCGCCAAGGAGCATCTGCCGATGATCGCCGGCGAAGCCTGGACCGATCCGCGCGCCGAGGTCATCGTCGGCGACGGCATCGACTACGTCCGCCAGGCGGCCGATGCCAGCTTCGACGTGGTCATCGTCGACAGCACGGACCCGATCGGCGTCGGCGAGGTGCTCTTCACCGATGAATTCTACGCCAATTGCGCCCGGCTCCTCTCGGATCGCGGGCTGGTGGTGAACCAGTGCGGCGTGCCCTTCATGCAGGCGGATGAGCTGCACGAGACCAGCCTGCGCCGCGCCAAGGCCTTCGCCGATGTCTTCGCCTATGTCGCGGCGGTGCCGACCTATGTCGGCGGCTTCATGACCCTGGGCTGGGCCGCCAAGGATGCCGGCCTGCGTGCCGTGCCGCTGGCCGAGATCCGGGCCCGTGCCCAGGCCGCCGGCATGCTCGGCCTGACCCGCTACTGGACGCCGGAGATCCACCTCGGCGCCTTCAACCTGCCGCCCTATATCGCGCAGCACCTGCCGAAGGCCTGAGCATGGCGGTGGCGGTCAGCCGCCGGCGAAGCCCTGCACCAGGCTTCCCGCCACCAGCCGCCAGCCATCGACCAGCACGAAGAAGATCAGCTTGAAGGGCAGCGAGACCACGCTGGGCGGCAGCATCATCATGCCCAGCGACATCAGCAGGCTGGCCACCACCAGGTCGATGACCAGGAAGGGCAGGAACAGCAGGAAGCCGATCTCGAAGGCACGCTTCAGCTCCCCCACCAGGAAGGCCGGCAGCAGGGCGCGCCAGGCGAGCTGATCCGGCGCCGCGCCCTCGGCCGGCTGCGGCAGCCCCGCCAGGTCATGGAACAGCGCCAGATCGGCGTCCCGGACCTGGGAGGCCATGAAGCCGCGGAAGGGCTCCGCCGTCTTCGCCAGCCCCTCCAGCTCGCTCAGCCGTCCCTCCATCATCGGCGCCAGCCCCTCCTGCCAGCTCCGCTCCAGGACCGGCTGCATGACGAAGGCGGTCAGGAACAGGGCCAGCCCGATCAGCACCGGATTCGGCGGCACGCCCTGCGCCCCGATCGCGCTGCGCAGCAGGGAGAGCACGATGGCGATCCGGGTGAAGGCCGTCGCCATCACCAGCAGCGACGGTGCCAGCGACAGCACGCCGATCAGCGCGGTGAGCTGCACCAGCCGCATGGTGGCGCCGGGCTGACCCGCGGCGCCGAGATCGATGCTCACGCTCTGCGCGGCCGCCGGCAGCGCCATGGCCGCCAGCAGCACCCCAAGCCCCAGCCGCCTCATGCCGCCGGCCCCTTCGCCGCCGCCTCGGGCAGCCATCCCAGCACCGCATCCTGCGCGCCGCCGGTCAGCACCAGGACCTCACGCCCGTCGCAGCGCAGCAGCAGCAGGCGGCGCCGCGGATCCAGCGCCAGTACCTCCTGCACCGCCAGCCGCCGGCCTTCCCGCGGCGCCAGCCCGCCCCGGCGCAGGCCGCGCGAGAGCAGCCAGATCAGCAGCACCACCGCGGCCAGGGCGCCTGCCGCCTGCAACCATTGTCCGGCATCGATCGTCATGCGGCATCCTGCCAGCGTTGGGGTGGGACATCTCGGCGCCGCGCGTCAGGGCAGCGGCGGCGGCAGCGATGCGGCAAGGCCATCGACCTCGCGCGCCAGGGCTTCGAGCGCCGGCCGCAGCGGCCGGGCCGCGGCCGCCGGCAGCCCCGCCACCGCCAGGCAGACCCCCTCGGCCTCCGTATCCAGTCCGGAGAGATCCACCTGCCGCCCGGTCGAGACCAGGGCACGGGCCATCATCACTGTGCCGTGCAGGGCCTCGATGGCGGCGAGGGTCGAGGCATCGGGGCTGCGGCCATGGGTCATGCCGGCACCATGCCGCCGCCGCGGTTAACAAAGCCCTGCCCCGCCGCCGCCCCGCCGATTCACCGATTCTTTCCAACTTCGCGGCCAGGATGCCGCATGGACCTGACGCGCACATCAACGGTCGCTTTGGCGGAACGCCGGATCGCCTGGCTCGAGGAACGCCAGCGCGTCCTGGCGCAGAACATCGCCAATGCCGATACCCCCGGCTACCGCCCGCGCGACATCGGCAGCTTCCAGCGCAGCCTGGCCGGCGCCTTCGCCATGACCCAGACCGCCAGCCAGCACCTTCCCGGCGCCGGTGGCGCAGCCCGCACCCGGGTGGACCGCACCACCACCGACCGCTCCCCCAATGGCAATGCCGTCTCGCTCGACCGCGAAGCCATGCGGGTCGCGGATACCGATACGGCGCATGCCCTGGCCACCGGCCTCTATCGCCGCTGGGTCGGCCTGTTTCGCACCGCCCTCGGGCGGCCGCAATAACCCTGACGGAGCCTGACCATGGACCTCGAAAACGCCCTGCGCATCTCGGCCGCCGGCATGCAGGTGCAATCCATGCGCCTGCGCGTGGTGGCGGAGAACCTCGCCAACCAGGACAGCACCGGCCAGTCCCCCGGCGCCGATCCCTATCGCCGCAAGACCGTCAGCTTCGGCAACAGGTTGGACCGCACCATGGGCGCCGAATCGGTCGAGGTCCGCCGCATCGGCACCGCCCCCGGCGATTTCCCCCAGGTGCACGACCCGGCGCATCCGGCCGCCGATGCCCGCGGCTACGTCAAGCAGCCGAATGTCGACAGCCTCATCGAGATGATGGACATGCGGGAGGCGCAGCGCAGCTATAGCGCCAACCTTTCGGTGCTCGAGACCACCCGCGGCATGCTGACCCGCACGATCGAGGCGCTGCGCTGATGCCGGGTGCGGTCGCCCCGGTCACGGCCGCCGCCGCCTATCGCGCGACGCAATCCCCCATCGCCGAGCCCGGCGGCGACGGCGGCTTCGGCGCCACCATGGCCCGCGCCGTCGAAGGCGCCGTCCAGCTCGGCCGCAGCGCCGATGCCGCCAGCACCCAGGCGCTGCTCGGCCAGGGCAGCGTCTCCGACGTGGTGCTCGCCGTCTCCCGCGCCGAGCTCGCGCTGCAGACCGCGGTCGCGGTGCGGGACCGCGTCGTCTCCGCCTATCAGGACGTCATGCGCATGCCGATCTGACGCCGGTCCGCCGCGCGTCCACCGCAGGAGGCGGTGCTGCCATGGAGAACCAGACCGCCCTCGCGGTGCGGGAGGCGCTGTGGATGGCCCTGCAGCTCGGCGGCCCGCCGCTGGGCGCCATGCTGGCCATCGGCCTCGTCATCTCCCTCATTCAGGCACTGACCCAGATCCAGGAATCCACCCTGGCCTTCCTGCCGAAGCTGATCGTGCTGGGCGTGGTGCTCATGCTGCTCGGTCCCGCCATGGTGGGTGCCATGCGCGGCTATGCCGCCTCCCTCTTCGACCGCGTGGTCGCCATCGGCGGCCTGCCCTGATGCCCTCCGCCCTGATGCTGGACACGCTGCCGGCGCTGGCCTTCCACTTCGTGCTGCTGGTGGCCCGGCTCGGCGGCGCGGTGCTGCTGCTGCCCGGCCTGGGGGAACAGGATGTGCCGCCCAGCATCCGGCTCGCCCTGCTGCTGGCGCTGGTCGCGCTGCTGCTGCCCGGCCTCGCGCCGATGCTGCCCGCCCAGCCGGAGCAGGTGCCGGAGCTGCTGCGGCTGATCCTGCTGGAGACCGCCATCGGCCTCTGGCTCGGCCTGCTCGCCAGGCTGGTCGCGCTGGCGCTGGGCCAGGCGGGGCAGGTGGTCGCGCTCATGGTCGGCCTCGCCAGCCCCTTGCAGACGGATCCCATCCTCGGCGCCCAGTCCACCGCCTCGGGCCGGCTCTTCTCCCTGCTGGCGGCGACCCTGGTGCTCTCGACCGGGCTCTATGCCCTGCCGTTGCGGGCACTGGCCGAAAGCTACGCGGTGCTGCCGCCGGGGGCCGCGCTCTCCTTCGGCCGCACCGCCGAATCCGTCGCCCGGGCGGTGGCCGATAGCCTGGCCCTGGCGCTGCGGCTGGCGGCGCCGCTGGTCCTCGCCGCGGTGCTCGGCAATTTCGCGCTCGGCCTGCTGGCCCGCGTGGCGCCCCAGGTCCAGGTCTTCACCATCGCCGCCCCCGGCCAGATCATCGCCGGGCTGCTGCTGCTCGGCCTGCTGCTGCCCGCCATCATCGCCGTCTGGCTGGCCGGCGCCGGCGAGGCCCTGCTGCTGCCGGGCACCGGCTGAGCCATGGCCGAGGGCGACGACGGCAGCAGCGGCGACCCGACGGAAGCCCCCTCCCAACGCCGGCTGGACCAGGCCCAGCGGGAAGGCCAGGCGCCCGTCTCGCGTGAGGCCATCGGCTTCGCCACCCTTCTGGCCGGCACCATGGCCGGCTTCCTGGCCCTGCCGCCGCTCGGCCTCGAATGGCTGCGGACCATGCGGGCCATGCTGGAGGCGCCGGATGCCGGCGAAGGCATGGCCCTGGTTCCCGCGCTGCTGCGGCATTCGGCGCTGGCCCTGCTGCCGGTCCTCGGTCTGGTGGTCACCGCCGGCATCCTGGTCAGCATCGCCCAGACCGGCCCGCTGCTGCGGATGGAAGCGCTGGCGCCGCAATTCGCCCGGGTCGATCCCTTCGCCGCATTGAAGCGCCTGCTCGGTCCGGAAGGCCTGGCCGAGCTGCTGCGGACCCTGCTGAAGCTGGCCCTGGTCGCCGCCGCGCTCTGGCATGCGGTGGATTTGGGCGAATTGCAGGCCGCGCTGCACGAACCCGCCGCGATCCTGCTGCGGCAGGCCGGCCATGGTGCCCTGCGCCTGCTGGTCGCCGCGCTCCTCGCCTTCGGCGGCATCGCCCTGCTGGACCTGCTCTGGGTCCGCTGGC
This sequence comes from Belnapia sp. AC561, assembly GCF_979252845.1. Lineage (NCBI taxonomy): Bacteria > Pseudomonadati > Pseudomonadota > Alphaproteobacteria > Acetobacterales > Roseomonadaceae > Belnapia > Belnapia sp. AC561. The sequence goes on along the minus strand of NZ_CEEDBP010000005.1, from coordinate 61,895 downwards.
GCCACCTGCGGAAGATGCGGATGAGCCGGGAGGAGCTGAAGCAGGAACACAAGGACAGCGAGGGCGATCCGCAGATCAAGGCCCGGCTGCGCCGGCTGCGGGAGATGCGGGCGCGGCAGCGGATGCTCTCGGCCGTGGCGAAGGCAACGGTTGTCGTCACCAACCCAACTCATTACGCTATCGCTCTGACCTACGCGCAGGGGCAATCCTCGGCGCCGAGGCTGGTGGCCAAGGGGGTCGATGCCATGGCAGCCCGCATCCGGGCCGCGGCGGTCGAGCATGGGGTGCCGATCGTCGAGAATCCGCCGCTCGCCCGCGCCCTCTGGCGGCTGGAGCCGGATACCGAGATCCCGGCCGAGCACTGGCAGGCGGTCGCCGAGATCATCGCCTATGTCTGGCGCCTCCAGGGCACGCGGCATGGCTGAGCGCGGCTTCTTCCGCCGCGCCGGTACGGCGGATGCCGCCTTCCGCGGGTTGTTCGACGCGGCGCCGGACGGCATGGCGCTGCTCGACCGCGAGGGTGCGATCCTCGCCGCCAATCCGGCGCTCGGCCGGCTGGCGGGGCCGACCCTGGCGCTGCGCCCCGGCCTGCCCGCCGCACGGCTGGTCGCCCCGGCCGATCGCCCCGGCCTGGCGCTGCTGCTGGCCGCACGCCAGGGAACCGAGCCGCTTCGGGTCGAGCCGTTCCGCGCCGCCCCGGCCGACCCGGCCGCAGCCCCCGACGCCGAATGGAGCCTGACCGTGGAGCCGCTGCCGGGCGGCGATCGGCTGCTGCTGCGGGTGCTGGACCGCACCGCGGAACGCCGCGCCGAGGCCCGCCTCGCCGCCAGCGCCCGGCTCGAGACCATCGGCCGGCTGGCCGGCGGCATCGCGCATGATTTCAACAACCTGCTGACCGCCATCCTCGGCGGCGCCGACGCCCTGCGCGGCGGCGGCCTGGCCCCCTCCGCGCTGGCGGAGCTGGCGGGGATGGAGGATGCCGCCCGCCGCGGCGCCGCCCTCGTCGCCCAATTGCTAGCCTTCGCCCGGCAGCAGCGGCTGCAGCCGCGCATCCTGGCGGTGAACCAGGCCATCACCGCCATGGCCCCGCTGCTGCGCCGCCTGCTGGGCGATGGGCTGCGGCTCGACCTGGCGCTGGAGGAACCCGGCCGCCGCATCCGGGTGGACCCCACCCAATTCGACCAGGTCCTGCTCAACCTCGCGGTGAATGCGCGGGAGGCGATGCCCGGCGGCGGCACCCTCACCATCGCCACCACCCATGCGCTGGTACTGCGGCCGGAGGCGGAAGGGGCCGCCGGCCTGCCGCCCGGCCGCTACGTGGTGCTGGAGGTGAGCGACACCGGCTGCGGCATCCCGCCCGAGGCGCTGCCGCGGCTCTTCGAGCCCTTCTTCACCACCCGCCCGGACAAGGGCGGCACCGGCCTCGGCCTCGCCACCGTGCAGGGCATCATTGCCCAGTCCGGCGGGCAGATCGCGGTCGAAAGCCGGCCCGGCGCCGGCACCCGCTTCCGCATCCACCTGCCGCGCCAGGATGCCCCGGCCGATCCGCTGCCTGCGGCGGTGCCGGCCGCCGCCGCTCCGGCCCCGCCCGCCGCCGCCGGCCTGCTGGTGCTGGTGGAGGACGAGGATCCGCTGCGCCGCCTGGCGGAGCGCGTCCTGACCCGGGCCGGCCACACCGTCCTGCCGGCCGATTCCGCCGAAGCGGCCCTGGCCCGGCTCGAGGCGGCGCCGCGTCCCGCCCTGCTGGTGAGCGACGTGGCCATGCCCGGCATGGATGGGGTGGCACTCGCCCGTGCCCTGCGCCAGCGCTGGCCGGACCTGCCCGTCGTGCTGGTCTCCGGTTATGCCCAGGCCGCCCTGCAGGCCGATCTGGCCGGGGAGGGCTTCCATTTCCTGGCCAAGCCCTACGCCCCGGCCGAGCTGCTGGCGACCCTGGCGGAGGCCTTGCGGCCCGCCTTCGCCGCCGCCTGAACGGCGTCCGTGTTTACTAAATGTTCTTGTTTTTCCCGGGTCCAGGGACCATACTCTGGTCATGGCCACCGCAAGGTGGCGGAGTGGTTTTCGATACTATTTCGTTCCGATTAAGGGGCGTGTTAGGCTGACGGGCGTTGCAACCCTCGGCCGTACCCGCTTCAGTCACTGCAAGCGCTGTGGCCGTTGAACGACCTCGGATCGAGCCAGCATCAGGCCAGTCGCTAGGGCCAGTAGCCAGGGATAGCCAAAATGGACAAGGGAAAGGCGCTCGACGCCGCGCTCAGCCAGATCGAGCGGGCTTTCGGCAAGGGCTCCATCATGAAGATGGGCGCCCGTCAGGCGCAGGATGGCGAGATCGAGGTCGTTTCCTCCGGCTCGCTCGGGCTCGACATCGCGCTCGGCATCGGCGGCGTGCCGAAGGGCCGCATCATCGAGATCTATGGCCCGGAAAGCTCGGGCAAGACCACGCTGGCGCTGCACATCATCGCGGAAGCCCAGAAGAAGGGCGGCACCTGCGCCTTCATCGACGCCGAGCACGCGCTCGACCCCGGCTATGCCAAGAAGCTCGGCGTCGATATCGACAACATGCTGATCAGCCAGCCGGATGCCGGCGAGCAGGCGCTCGAGATCTGCGACACGCTGGTCCGCTCGGGTGCGATCGACGTGCTGGTGGTCGATAGCGTCGCGGCGCTGGTCCCTCGCGCCGAGCTCGAGGGCGAGATGGGCGACAGCCATGTCGGCCTGCATGCCCGGCTCATGTCCCAGGCCCTGCGCAAGCTGACCGGCAGCGTTTCCCGCTCCAACTGCCTGCTGGTCTTCCTGAACCAGATCCGGCTGAAGATCGGCGTCATGTTCGGCAACCCGGAGACCACCACCGGCGGCAATGCGCTGAAGTTCTACGCCTCCATCCGGCTCGAGATCCGCCGCATCGGCGCGATCAAGGACCGGGAGAGCGTGGTCGGCAACCAGACCCGGGTGAAGGTCGTCAAGAACAAGATGGCCCCGCCCTTCCGCCAGGTGGAATTCGACATCATGTACGGCGAGGGCGTCTCCAAGGTCGGCGAGCTGGTTGACCTCGGCGTCAAGGCCGGCGTGGTCGAGAAGTCCGGCGCCTGGTTCAGCGCCGAGGGCCAGCGCATCGGCCAGGGCCGCGAGAACGCCAAGCAGTTCCTGCGGGACAACCCGGCGATGGCCCATTCCATCGAGGCCAAGGTCCGCGCCCAGGCCGGCATCGTCGCCAATGCGATGCTGGTGGGCGAGAGCGACGGCGGCAGCGAGGACGAGGCCGCCGCCGCCGAGTAGACGCCTCCCGTCGCGCGCGGTAGGAGGCTGGAAGGCCATGGGCGTCAGCCGGTAGGGCCGGGGAGGGACGTGTTCCGTCCCCGGCCCCCTACCGTGTCTGCCCGGCCAAGGGGCAGACAGGACCGGCGATGACCAGCAGCAACGATATCCGCGCGACGTTCCTCGGCTACTTCGGCCGCAACGGCCATCAGGTGGTCGAAAGCTCGCCGCTGGTCCCGCGCAACGACCCGACGCTGATGTTCGCCAATAGCGGCATGGTCCAGTTCAAGAACGTCTTCACCGGCCAGGAAAAGCGTCCCTACGTGCGGGCCACCACGGCGCAGAAATGCGTCCGCGCCGGCGGCAAGCACAACGACCTGGACAACGTCGGCTACACCGCCCGCCACCACACCTTCTTCGAGATGCTGGGGAATTTCTCCTTCGGCGACTACTTCAAGGAACAGGCGATCGGCCATGCCTGGGAGTTGCTGACCCGCGATTTCGGCCTCGCCAAGGACAAGCTGCTGGTCACCGTCTATTCGGAGGACGAGGAGGCGCCGGTCTTCTGGAAGAAGATCGCCGGCCTGCCCGACAGCCGCATCATCCGCATCCCGACCGCCGACAATTTCTGGCGCATGGGCGATACCGGCCCCTGCGGCCCCTGTTCCGAGATCTTCTACGACCACGGCGACCATATCCCCGGCGGCCCCCCCGGCTCCCCGGACGAGGACGGCGACCGCTTCATCGAGATCTGGAACCTGGTCTTCATGCAGTACGAGGAGGGGCCGCCCGGTACCCGCGTCGGCCTGCCGCGCCCCTCGATCGACACCGGCATGGGCCTCGAGCGCTTCGCCGCCATCCTCCAGGGCAAGCACGACAACTACGACACCGACACCCTCCGCGCCCTGATCCTCGCCAGTGCCGAGGCGACCGGCCAGGACCCGGACGGCCCCTGGCGCACCAGCCACCGCGTCGTCGCCGACCACCTGCGCGCCGGCACCTTCCTCATGGCCGATGGCGTGCTGCCCTCGAACGAGGGCCGCGGCTACGTGCTTCGCCGCATCCTCCGCCGCGCCATGCGCCACGCCCATATGATGGGCTCGCGCGAGCCGCTGCTGCATCGCCTGGTCCCGGCGCTGATCCGCCAGATGGGCGGCGCCTATCCCGAGATCATCCGCGCCGAGGCGCTGGTGACCGAAACCTTCAAGCTGGAGGAGACCCGCTTCCGCAGCCTGCTGGAACGCGGCCTCGGCCTGCTGGCGGAGGAGACGGCGAAGCTCGGCGACCGCGCCACCCTGCCGGGCGACGTCGCCTTCCGCCTCTATGACACCTACGGCTTCCCGCTCGACCTGACGCAGGATGCGCTCCGCGCCGAGGGCCGCGCCGTCGATACCGCGGGCTTCGACGCCGCCATGGCCGAGCAGAAGCGCCGCGCCCGCTCCGCCTGGGCCGGCAGCGGCGAGGCGGCGACCGATGCCGTCTGGTTCGACCTGAAGGAGAAGCTCGGCGCCACCGAATTCCTCGGCTACAGCACCGAGACGGCGGAGGGCGAGATCCTCGCCATCATCCGCGATGGCCAGGCCGTGGACAGCGCCCCGGTCGGCGCCGAGGTCGCCGTCATCCTCAACCAGACGCCCTTCTACGCCGAAAGCGGCGGCCAGGTCGGCGATGCCGGGCAGATCTCGGCCGGCGACGCCTGCCGCATCACGGTCCGCGACACGCAGAAGAAGCTGGGCGACCTCTTCGTCCATTTCGGCACCGTCGCGCATGGCGAGGCGAAGCTCGGCATGGCCGTCCAGGCCGAGGTCGACCACATCCGCCGCGGCGCCATCCGCGCCCATCACAGCGCCACCCACCTGCTGCATGAGGCGCTGCGCCGCCGCCTCGGCACCCATGTGGCACAGAAGGGCTCGCTGAACGCCCCGGACCGGCTGCGCTTCGACGTCTCCCAGCCGACGCCGATGACCGAGGCCGACCTCGCCTGGACCGAGTCCGAGGTGAATGCCCGCATCCGCGAGAATGCCGAGGTCACCACCCGGCTGATGACCCCGGAACAGGCGGTCGGCGTCGGCGCCATGGCCCTGTTCGGCGAGAAATACGGCGACGAGGTCCGGGTCATCGGCATGGGCCACGACCCCTCGGCCACCGAGAAGCACGGCGTCTATTCGCTGGAGCTCTGCGGCGGCACCCATGTCCGCCGCACCGGCGACATCGGCCTGTTCAAGATCGTCTCGGAAGGCGCCGTCTCCGCCGGCGTCCGCCGGGTCGAGGCGGTCACCGGCGAGGCCGCCCTGGCGCTCATCGAGGACCAGGCCCGCCGCCTGACCGAAGCCGCGCTCATCCTCCGCAGCCCCGCCGCCGAGGTCCCGGCCCGCGTCACCGCGCTGCTGGAGGACCGCCGCCGGCTGGAACGCGAGGTGACCGAGCTGCGCAAGAAGCTGGCGACCGGCGGCGCCGCCACAGAATCCGAGGTCATCGGCGCCTGGCGCGTGGCGCTGCGCAACCTCGGCGACATGCCGCCGCGCGACCTGAAGGGCGTGGCCGAGGCCATCCTGAAGGGCGGCGCCACCGATGTCGTCGCGCTGGTCTCCACCGCGGAGGGCAAGGCCAGCATCGTCGTCGGCATCGGCGAGGCCGCCCGCGGCAAGGTCGATGCCGTGCCGCTGGTGCGCGCCGCCAGCGCCGCGGCCGGCGGCAAGGGCGGCGGCGGCCGGCCGGAGATGGCCCAGGCCGGCGGCCCGGATGCCGCCCTGGCCGATGCCGCGCTGGATGCGGTCCGGGGCGCCCTGGCCGGCTGAGTGCCGGCCAGGTTCTTCCTCCTCTTGGCCGGCTGAATGCCGGCCAGGGCCTTCCCTCAGATCACGAAATCCTCGGCGGTCACCGAGGCGCGCTCGACCCCGATGAGATAGACGTAGTCGAGCCCGTCGCCGAGGATGAAGTAACTGTTGCCCTGGCCGTCATCCACGCCGCGCGCCAGGACCTCCTCGGCCGAGGCATAGTGGAAGTTCGTGACATCGATCCGGTCGTGCCCGGTCTCGAACTCGAAGATGATGTCGTAGGAGAAGGCACCGGTCGTCCGCGGATCGACGATGATGGTGTTGCAGCCATTGGCGACATAGCCATCGGAATCCGGCACGCCCAGGGTCGAGAGCGAGATGTAGTCGATCCCGTCGCCGGCCCGGTAGGTATCCGAGCCGCCCCGGCCAAACAGGATGTTCGTGCCGGAGTTGCCGATCATCATGTTGTCGAAGATCGAGCCGATGGCGGTCGTGCCGGCACCCTCCGGATCGGCGGCGCCCTCGGCGATCACCATCCGCTCGGCGACCGAGTAGACGTCCCAGAACCAGTTGGCGGTGGAGACGATGGTATCGGCGCCGCCGGCGGCCTCGATCACCAGGTCGTAGGTGCTGTCGACATGGTAGGTGTCGTTGCCGGCCCCGCCATACATCGTATCCGCGCCGCCGCGGCCGGCCAGGATGTCGTCATGGTCGCCGCCGATCAGCACCTCGTCCGTCGCACCGCCGACGATCAGCTGCGGTGAGTCCGGCGTCTCGGGCGCCGCATCCGGGGCATGGCGCTCGTAGTAGGTGAACATGTCGCCCTGCAGGTACTGCGTATCCGTGGTGCGCAGGATGATGTCGCTCAGGCTGGTATGCTCGATCTGGTCCAGCGTCTTCGCATCGAAACCCTGGTTCTGGTACCAGAAGCGGTCGCCGTCGCGCAGCGCCTCGAACTGGTCGCCGACGATGCGGGAGAAGGTCTCGCCGAGGAAGGAATTCCCCTTCGCCTGCTCCGCCAGCCCGCCGGTCCAGAGATCGACCTCGGCGACCGAGGCATAGGCCGCCCGCAGCCCGGCCAGCGTCCCGGGATCCGAGGTGATCTGGGCGAAATCGGTATAGGCCTCGAGGCCCAGCGATTCCCGCGTCTGGTTCAGCGTCCCGAGCCCGAGGTCGCGGCCGCGCTGGATGTTGATCGCCGCCAGGTCCTGGCCGACCGGCGGATCAAAGAGGAAGCTGCGCAGGTCCTCGACGATGCGGGCATCCATCGCCTGCGACCGGTCGGAGCCGAGATGCCGCAGGAAGCCATCCGCGCCGCCATCCGCGGCGAAGGCCTCCGGCGTCAGGAAGAAGGTGTCGCGCAGGGTCAGCGCCGGGCCGGTGACATTGCCCTGCTCGTCCTTGCGCTCGGTCTCGGCCGAGACGGTGGAATGGCCCCAGCGATAGGCGGCGCCGGTGAACTCCACGCTGAGCGTCGCATCCACCGTTTCGTCGTAGCCGGCATAGGCGGGCAGGGCATCGGCCCCGAGCAGCTTCGGCAGGAACTCGTTGTAGGTGATATGCGCGATCTCGGCGGTGACGATGGCCCGCGCCAGGTCATAGAGCTGGTCGCCGGTCAGCGAGGGATCCGCCGCGGCCAGGCGGTCCACTTGGTAATTGTGCTCGCGCACGAAGATGGTCTGCAGCGCGGTCAGCGAGGGATTCTCCATCACCCGCACGTCGCCGGCGAAGGAGCCGCCGTTGACCATCGGCAGGTTGGCCCCCTCCGAGGTCGCCATGTGCCCATCCGCCAGCCGCAGCGCCGCGGCGACGGTCGTGGTCGAGCCATAGACCATGGAGCCGTCGAGCCAGCCGGTGTTGGCATTCACGGCGATGGCCGGGGTCCCGGTCCCGGCACCGGTCGTCGGGTCCTGGATCGCCCGGGTGAGGGGGATGAAGGTGCCGTCGGCATAGATCGGGTCGCCGTTCGGCACCGTGATGCTGATGGAATTCTTGCCGTCGCCGGTCGAGCGCGTCAGGTCGTGGTCGATGAACTGGCCCCAGGCATACATCATGCCCGAGAGCCCCGCGGTATTGGCAACCACCGCATCGCCCTCGCCGACGACGAGGTTGCTGATGGTGCGCGGATTGGGCCCGCCGAGCGGGACCGAGATGCCGTCGGCATAATGGGCCTCGCCGATCCGGATGAAATCCGTCCCGGCCATGTTGGTGCCCGGGTCGGCCAGGTTGTTGCCTGACCCGTCGATCGATCGGAACTCCATCAGCGCGCGTCCTTACTGCAACCGATTATCAGTAGCAGACTGGTACCTGATCGTTCGGTGACGGGAAAGTAACTTACCTGAGAATTTTTCAATAACGGATCGGTGAATTCAAGTATAGAAGGCATCAATGAATAGCTGTTCAATCGAGCAGGTCTCGTTTCCGTATCAATATCAGTGCGGGAAATCCGTTGCGATCAATCAACTCTGCAGCGCATCCCGCACCACGGAGCGGAATTCGCGCCGGTACAACTCGCGCAATACCAGCAGGCTCGCCAGGACGAGGGCCAGCGGATGGAGGATCCAGGCCAGGGCGGCCAGCCCGAAGTAGTAGGCGCGCAGCCCGCTGTTGAAATGCCCGGCCGCCCGGTTGGCCACCTTGGCGGCGATCTCGGCATGCGCCTCGCGGCCCGCCGCCGTTGGGTCGTGCGAGATGCCGCCCATCACGATGGAGCAGTAGTTGAACTGGCGCAGCGCCCAGGTCAGCTCGAAGAAGGCCCGCACGAAGATCAGCAGCAGCAGTGCGATCTTCATCTCCCACAGCGCCAGCCCCGGCGGGGTGGCGAAGGGCAGGGCGCCGAAGACCCGCGCCCCCAGTTCCGGGCTGCCCAGCATCGCCACCAGGCCGCCCAGGATGAAGATGGCGGTATTGGCCAGGAAGGAAGTGCTGTTCATCAGGTTGCCGATGATCTGCGTATCCATGATGCGGTTGTCCCGCGTCACCATGGTCTGCATCCAGCGCCGCCGGTGCTCGTCCATCGCGGCGATGACGCTGCGCCGGTGCAGCGCCGGGAGCCGGTCGACCAGCGTCGAGTAGCCGATCCAGCAGCCGGCGAAGACGCCCAGCGCGATCCAGTCGAAAAGGGAGAGCGATTCCATGGCAGCCGCCTGACATAAAAAAGGGGCGGGCCCCGAAGGACCCGCCCCGTGTCTCTGCCGCAGTCGGATGGCTCAGGCCATCGCCTTCTGCAGGTTCTCGTCCAGCTTCGCCAGGAAGGCCTGGGTGCTGAGGTAGGGCTGGTCCTTGGCGATCAGGATCGCCAGGTCCTTGGTCATCGAGCCGCTCTCGACGGTCTCGACGCAGACCTTCTCCAGCGCCTCGGCGAAGGCGGTGACGTCCGGGGTATTGTCGAACTTGCCCCGGTAGGCCAGGCCGCGGGTCCAGGCGAAGATCGAGGCGATCGGGTTGGTCGAGGTCTCCCGCCCTTTCTGGTGCTCGCGGTAGTGCCGGGTCACGGTGCCATGCGCCGCTTCCGACTCGACCGTGTTGCCATCCGGGGAGAGCAGCACCGAGGTCATCAGGCCGAGCGAGCCGAAGCCCTGCGCCACGATGTCGGACTGCACGTCGCCGTCGTAGTTCTTGCAGGCCCAGATGTAGCCGCCTTCCCACTTCAGGGCGGAGGCGACCATGTCGTCGATCAGCCGGTCCTCGTAGACCAGGCCCTTCGCCTTGAAGCGGTCGGCGAATTCGGCGTCGAAGATGGACTTGAAGATGTCCTTGAAGTTGCCGTCGTAGGCCTTGAGGATGGTGTTCTTGTGGCTGAAGTACACGGAATAGCCGCGGGCCAGGCCGTAGTTGAAGCTGGCGCGGGCGAAGCCCTCGATGCTGGCGTTCAGGTTGTGCTGGCCCATGAAGGCGCCGGCGCCCTTGAAGGTGAAGTCGCCGATCTCGACCGGCGCGCCATTCTCCGGCGTGAAGGTCATGGTCACCTTGCCGGCGCCCGGCACCTTCATCTCGACCGCGCGGTAGATGTCGCCATAGGCATGGCGGCCGACCACGATCGGCTTCGACCAATGCGGCACCAGGCGCGGCACGTTGCTGCAGATGATCGGCTCACGGAAGATCGTTCCGTCGAGGATGTTGCGGATCGTGCCGTTCGGGCTCCGCCACATCTTCTTCAGGCCGAATTCGGCGACGCGCGCCTCATCCGGGGTGATGGTCGCGCATTTCACGCCGACGCCATACTGCTTGATGGCATTGGCGGCATCGACGGTCACCTGATCGTCGGTCTGGTCGCGGTATTCGATGCCAAGGTCGTAGTATTTCAGGTCCACGTCCAGGTAGGGGAGGATGAGCTTCTCCTTGATGAACCCCCAGATGATGCGGGTCATCTCGTCTCCGTCGAGCTCGACGACGGGAGTCTTTACCTGGATCTTTGCCATGCCGGTCCTCGTGGTCTCCCGCCGCCGGGCGCTGCGGAGGCGCTGCGCGGGCGCGGAGGGTGGTTTTGGGGCGGGCGGAACATCGCACCCGGCACCCCTGCGGGCAAGGGGTGGGGCGGCCACCCGCGGCGGGGCATGACGTTGCGATTGCGGTACACTTGCCGGTAGTGGCCCCGATGTGTTTAATCGCGTCGCACGTGTTGACGCTTGGTGACTGCTGCGGGAATGTGCCATGGTTTGGGTCGTGATTTCCCGTATCCATCATGACCCCGCCTGATCACTCGCTGCCGTGGTGTGGTCGTGGCAGCCATTGCCAGCCAGGCGCCGCATGGGGCCATCCAGGGAGCTTTCGATGCTTGAGGGTGCAGCGAACCAGGGTGGGGCGAACCAGGGCGATTTCCGTCGCAGCCCGGATCCGGCCATGACCCAGGATTCGCGCGCCTATCTCGCCCGGCGCCATGGGCCGGCGCTGGCGGCGCTCTGCGCGGACGAGCTCCGTGAACGCCATCCCCGGATCGCCGCCGCCGCCGCATCCGGCGACTTCGAGACCCTGAAGGCCGAGGCGCATGCCCTCCGCGGCGTTGCCGCCAATTTCGGCCTCGGCGTCCTGGCCGAGCAACTGCTGGCGGTCGAATCCGCTGCCCGCCGCCAGGATCCCACCGGCCTGACCGGCGCCCTCCGCCTCCTGCCGGCGGAGGTGGCCCAGGCCCTGGTCGCCCTCGGCCAGGGCGACAGCTGACCATCGACAGACCGGGTCAGTAGACCAGGATCTGGGTCAGCCCGTGCCGCGCCGCGGCCCGGGCCAGGGTGCCATCCGCCTTGGCGGCGGTGACGAAGGCATTCACCTCGGTCAGCCAGGCGGTGTCACCCCGCGCGACGGCATAGCCATAGAGCGTATCCCCGAACCGCCCCGGCGGGTCGATCACCCGGGCCCAGTCGTGCATCAGCACCATCCGCCGGGTATAGGGAAAGTCGCTCATGAAGACATCGGCCCGGCCGGACTGGACCTCCGCCTCCCGGGTCCGCGGCGGCCGCACCACCAGCAGCTCGGCCTGCTTCAGCACCTGCCGCATCAGCGGCTCCATCAGCGTCCCCGCCGCCACCGCCACCACCGTGCCGACCGAGTCGATGTCCCGCCAGCCGCCGATCCGCGTGCTCTCCCGCGTCGTCACCGCATAGACCGCGCTGGACAGGTAGGGCTTGGTGAAGGCCAGCCGCTCCTGCCGTGACGGCAGGATGCCGACGCCCATCATGGCCAGGTCGCAGGCGCCGCTCTCCACCCGGTCGGCGAACTCGGCGAAATTGGTCTCGACGAAGCGCAGCGTGACCGAAAGCCGGTTCGCCAGCGCCCGGGCCATGTCGATGTCGATCCCCTCCAGCTCGCTGTTGCGCGGGTTGCGGTAGCTGATGGCGAAGTATTCCGGCCAGATGCAGACCGCCAGCTCGCCGCGGGCGCGGATCGCCGTCAGCCGCTCCGGTGTTGGCGGCGGCGCCGGGGGAGGGGGCGGCAGCTCCACCACGGCCGCCGGCACCTCCGCCGGCGCTGCAGCAACCGGCGGCGTGGCCGGCATGGGCTGGGCCGGCTGGCTGGCGGCCGGGCGACCGGGCGGCTGGCTCCGCCCCGATTGCCCCCAGGCCGGACCTGCAATGATCTCGAAAATAATAACCAATGGTGCAATAAGGAACGCTGCCATGCACCCTCTCGCCAAGCTGGACGCCGCCATCCGCCGTTCCCTCCGCCTTGGCGCGCCCAGGCCGGCGGAGCCGCGCCCCTGGCTGCTGTTCGGGGCGGCGGTCGGGCTGGTCGCGGCCTGTCTCGCGATCATTTACGGTATAGTCCTGGAACGAGGCCAGCGGGATGCCCTGGCCGATGCCGAGAAGCTCACCCAGAGCGTCGCCGCCGCCCTGGCCGACCAGCTCACCCGCGCCACCCAGACCGTCGACCTCGTGCTGAACGACCTGGCCGAGGGCCTGCCCGACCGCACCACCCCCGCCGGTTTCGCCGACCAGATGGCCAACCGCATCCGCGACATCGCCCAGATCCGCGCCCTGCTGGTCACCGATGCCGCCGGCCGGGTCAGCCGGGCGACGGTCGACAGCCTGCGCGACCTCTCGGTGGGGGAGCGCGACTGGTTCCGCGTGCTGCGCTTCGGCGGCCAGCCGCTCCGGCTCGGCGCGCCGGAGGCCGGGCGCTTCCTCGGCAATGGCGGCCGCAGCATCGCCGAGACCCGGCTCTGGTCCATCCCGCTCGCCCGCGCCATCCGCAACCCGCGCGGCGAATTCGAGGGCGCCGCCGTCGCCCTGCTGAACCCGGACTACTTCGTGGGCGTGACCCGCCGCTATGCCGAGGCCTTCGGCGTCACCGTCCGGCTGCATTCCTTCAACGGCCAATTGCTGGGCCGGTCCGACGGCAGCCTCGACGGCATCGGCCAGCTCCATTCCGGCTCCTGGCTCTTCCGGGATTTCCTGCCGCGGCGGGAAGGCGGCACCTTCCAGGGCACCGACGAGGCCGGCACCGAGGTCATCGCCAGCTTCGCCGTGACCCGCCAGGGCACCTTCGTGGTGGAGGTCGCCCGGTCCCGCCAGGATGCCTTCGAGGCCCTGCGCAGCCTGGGCTTCATCCTCGGCGGCGGCGTCGGCGCCGCGGCCGTCGCCACCCTGTTCGCGCTCTGGATGCTGGTCCGCCTGGCCGAGAAGCTGCAGCGCCAGGGCACCCGGCTGGCAATCAGCGAGCAGGAGGCGGTCGCCGCCGGCCGTGCCAAGGAGGATTTCCTGGCGGCGATGAGCCACGAGATCCGCACCCCGATGAACGGCGTCATCGGCATGTCCGGCCTGCTGCTGGATACCGAGCTGGACACCCTCCAGCGCCGCTATGCCGAGACCATCCAGGGCTCGGCCGAGCATCTGCTGATGGTCCTGAACGACATCCTCGACTTCTCCAAGCTCGAGGCCGGGATGGTCGAGCGCGAGGAGGTCGCCTTCGGCATCGAATCCGAGATCTCGACCATCGTCGAACTCTTCGCCCCCAAGGCCGCCGCCAATGGGGTGGAACTCGTCGTCTCCCTCTCCCCCACCATGCCGTCCCGGGTCGTCGGCGACCCCGGCCGGTTCCGCCAGCTGCTTTTCAACCTCGTCGGCAATGCGGTGAAATTCACCGAAAGCGGCTGGATCGAACTCGGCCTCTCGGCCGAGCGGGACGGGGCGGACTGGCGCCTGACCTGCCGCGTCAGCGATACCGGCATCGGCCTCGACCCCGCCAAGATCCCGCTGCTGTTCGAACGCTTCACCCAGGCGGATGCCTCGATCAGCCGGAAATACGGCGGCACCGGCCTCGGCCTCGCCATCTGCCGCAAGCTGGTGGAGGGCATGGGCGGCTCCATCGGCGCCGCCGCCCGGCCCGGCGGCGGCAGCATCTTCCGCTTCGACCTGCTGGTCGGTGCGGCCGCGGAGGCCCCGGAGGCCCGACCGCTGGATCCGCGGCCGCTGACCGGCAGGCGGGTGCTGGTGGTGGACGACCTGGCCCTGAACCGGGAAATCCTGACCCGCCAGCTCATGGTCCTGGGGGCCGAGCCGATGGCCGCCGAGGGCGCCGAGGATGCGCTGGCCGCCCTGCAGGAAGCCCGCGCCGCCGGCCGCCCCTTCGCCGCCGTGGTGCTCGATGCCATACTGCCCGGCCTGGATGGCCAGGAAGCCGCCCGCCGCATCCGGGCCGAGCCGGCCAGCGACCGGCCGGCGATCGTGCTCTGCTCCACCGGTGCCGCGGCGATGCGGGAGCCGCCGGCGCCCGGGCTGGTCGATGCCGTGCTGCTCAAGCCGGCGCTTCCCACCCGCTTCCGCGATGCCGTGCTCCAGGCGCTGGGCGGCGGCGGCCAGGAGGCCCGCCCCACGGCCCCGGCCCCAGCCACGGTCACGGTCCCGGCGGCGGCCCCGGGGGCGGAATTCGCCGAGGGTGCCCGTCTCCGCATCCTGCTGGTCGAGGACAATGCGACCAACCAGCTGGTGATGCGCACCATCCTCCAGCGCGCCGGCTGCCAGGTGGATGTCGCGGCCGATGGCTCGGAGGCGGTCTCCGCCGCCCGCCGCTTCGGCTACGACACCATCCTGATGGACCTGCAGATGCCGGTGATGGACGGGCTGGAGGCCACCCGCCAGATCCGCCGCAGCACCGGCCCCAACCGCCGCACCCGGATCATCGGCCTCACCGCCGCGGTGGGCCCGGTCTTCGAGCAGCAATGCCGGGCCGCCGGCATGGACGAGTACCTCGGCAAGCCGGTGCAGCGTGCGGCGCTGATGCGGATGCTCGGCGTCGTCGAGCCGGCCCGGCCGGCCTGAACCGGACCGGGCCGCCGCCCACTACCCCCGGGCGATCCAGGGCATCTTCGCCGCGGTGATGGTGATGAACTGGATATTCGCATCCAGCGGCAGGTTCGCCATCATCACCACGCTGTTGCCGACATGCGCCACGTCGAAGGTCGGCTCGACCTTCATCTCGCCGGTCGCCTGCTTGACGCCCTTCGCCATGCGCGCGGTCATCGGCGTCGCCGCATTGCCGATATCCACCTGGCCGCTGACGATGTCGTATTTGCGGCCATCCAGCGCCAGGGTCTTGGTCAGCCCGGTGATGGCATGCTTGGTGCTCGTATAGGCGACGCTGTCCGGCCGCGGCACATGCGCGCTGATGCTGCCGTTGTTGACGATGCGGCCGCCCTGCGGATCCTGTTCCTTCATGATGCGGAAGGCCGCCTGGGCACACAGGAAGCTGCCGGTCAGGTTCACCTGCACGACCCGCGCCCAATCCTCGTACTTGAGGTCCTCGATCGGCCCGGCCGGGACATTGCCCCCGGCATTGTTGAACAGGAAGTCGAGCCGGCCCCATTCGGACTTGATCTGCGCGAAGAGCGCATTCACCGCCTCCGGATTGCCGACATCGGTCGAGACCGGCATCGCCCGCGGCCCGGCATTGCCGGCCATGGTCACGGTCTCGGCCAGCGCATCGGCCCGGCGCCCGGCCAGCGCCACGCTCCAGCCATCCGCCAGCAGCGCCAGGGCGGCAGCCCGGCCGACGCCCGATCCGGCGCCGGTCACCACGGCATATTTCGTCGTCATGTCTTGGACTCTCCTAGCTGTTCGGCCCACGGCCCATGCCGACCGGCTGCCAGCGGCGCAAGGCGGTATTCTGCAAGACCGCCGGGTTGACGCAAGACATCGGCCACTTGCCGGACAGCACCAGCGCCAGCTCATTGCCCACGCGACGCTTCCGCGCCTCATCGAACCGGGCGGAGGCGGAGGCGACATGCGCCGTCAGGGTGACGTTTTCCATCCGCAGCAGCGGGTTGTTGTGCGACGGCGGCTCGGTCTCCAGCACGTCGAGCGCCGCATGGGCGATCCAGCCCTCCTGCAGCGCCTTGATCAGCGCCTCCTCCTGCACCGTCGGGCCGCGGCCGGTATTGATGAAGACCGCGCCAGGCTTCATCTGCCGGAAGTGCTCCTCCCGCAGCATGTGATGCACCTCCGGCCGGGCCGGGGCATGCATGGAGAGGAAGTCTGACTGGCTCAGCACCTCGTTCAGGGTCGCCGGTAGCACGCCGGCATCGGAGATCGTCATCTCCTCGATGAAGGGGTCATAGGCCATCATCCTGAGGCCGAAGGGCGCCGCCCGCTTGGCAACCGCCCGCGCCACCCGGCCGAAGGAGATGAAGCCCAGCGTCTGCCCCATCAGCCGGGGGATCTTCAGCAGCGCCGGCCGGCCTTCTTTCCAGCGGCCTTCCCGCACCATCCGGTCCTGCTCCAGCAGCCGGCGGAAGCCGGCGAGCAGCAGCATCATCGCGTGGTCGGCGACTTCCTCGATGAAGGTATCGGGGATGTTGGTCACCGGGATGCCGCGGGCGGTCGCCGCCTTCACGTCGACGCTGTCGACGCCGACGCTGCCGAGGGTGATCACCTTGCAATTCTGCAGCGCATCGATGATCGCCTTCGTGATCGGCATGCCCTTGCCGTAGATCGCATCGGCATCCCGGGCGGCGGCGATGAAGCCGGCCTCGTCCATCGGCGCCTCGACGATCTCGGCATCGAGCCCCGCCAGCGCCTCGTTCTCCAGCGCATAGCCGACCTGGGCGAAGGCCGGCGTGACGATCCTGTACTTGGCCATATCCTAATTCTCCCTACTTCGGCGCCCGCGCGCGGATCGCCGCCTCATTCACCTCGACACCCCAGCCCGGCCCCTTCGGCAGCAGCAGCTCGCCATTCTCGATGACCGGTGCCGGGGTGAATTCGTCGCGCCAGGAGACGCTGTCGATATCGATCTCCATCACCCGGAAATTCGGGATGGTCGCGCTGAAATGCGCGCTGATCATGCTGCACAGGTTGCCGTAGAAATTATGCGGCGCGCAGTTCACCTCATACACATCGCACAGCGAGGCGATCTTCATCGATTCCGCCAGTCCGTTCCAGATGACGTCGACGATGCCGACATCCATGGAATAGGCTTCGAGATACGGCCGGAATTCCCGCCGCCCATGCAGCGTCTCGGCGCTGGCGATGGGGCAGGGGGCCATCCGCTTGATGCTGGCCAGCGCCGGCGCATCATGGATATCGATCTCGAGCCAGGTGAGGTCAAATTCCGCCACCGCCTCCGCCACCCGCTGAAAGCCCTCAGTGCGGAAGTGGAAATTGGTATCGAGGTGGAGGTTGAACTCCGGCCCCACCGCATCGCGGATCACCCGCAAATGTTGCTTGAGCAGCGACAGGGTTCTGTTGTCCCAATTCAGCTCCGGCCAGCCCGCGTGGCGGCCGAAGCCGGGCGAATACTGGAACAGCTTGCCGTCCTCGCCGGGGATCAGGATATTGGTCTTGAGGCCGCGGAAGCCGAGCGCCTTCACCTCCGCCGCATGCCGCCCGACCTCGTCCCAGTCGAGGCAGGCCGGCGTGCCCATGAATTTCGAGTTCCGCACCCGGTAGCTGCCGAAGTGGGACCAGTAGACCGGGATCCGCTCCCGTATCGGCCCGCCGAACAGCGCATAGACCGGGATGTTGCGGGCCCGCGCCGCGATATCGAGCAGCGCATTCTCGATCGCCGCGATCGCCTGCTGGTTCAGCCCGCCGCGCGACTGCCGCGTCATCACATGCAGCCAGGCCGTCACCTCCTCCCACCGGGTCGGGTCGCGGCCGATGATCAGCGGCGACAGCCCCTCGATGACGGCGGACAGGCCCGTGCTGCCGAAGCTCTCGTTGTACTCGGACCAGCCAATCAGGCCGTCGTCCGTGGTGACCTTGAGGAAGGAGAACAGCCGCCAGCCGGCATCCGCGCGCAAGGTCTCGACCCGGGCGATCTTCATCGCTTGCTCCATTTCATCCCTTGGCCGGAGCGAAGCATGGGGAGGGCGCCTCCACAAGACGGCCCCGGGGGGCTAGCCTGCCCCGATCACGCAAGGGGAGGGGTTCCGATGGGCAAGCTCGAGGGCAAGATCGCCTGGGTCACCGGCAGCGGCAGCGGTATTGGCGAGGCGGCCGCCTATGCGCTCGCCGAGGAAGGCGCGACCCTGGTCCTGACCGGCCGCCGGCGCGAGCCGCTGGAGGATGTCGCCGCCCGCATCCGTGCCAAGGGCGGCACCGCCAATGTCGAGCCCTGCGACCTCCGCAACGCCGCCGCGGTGGAGGCGACCGTCGCCCGCATCGTGGCCCAGCACGGCCGGCTCGACATCATGGTGAGCAATGCCGGCGTCAACATCACCGAGCGGAGCTGGAAGGCGATCTCGCCCGAGGGCATCGACGAGCTGATCCAGGGCAACCTTTCCTCCGCCTTCTACTGCGCCCGCGCGGTGCTGCCGCAGATGCGCGCCCAGGGCGGCGGCCAGATGATTCACACCGCCTCCATGGCCGGCCGCAACGTGAGCATCATGAGCGGCCCCGGCTATGGCGCCGCCAAGCACGCGGTGGTGGCGATGAGCCACACCATCAACATGGAGGAATGCGTCAACGGCATCCGCAGCACCGCCTTCTGCCCGGGCGAGGTCAACACCCCGATCATGAAGAAGCGGCCGAACCCGCTGAGCGCCGAGGACCTCGGCCGGATGCTACAGCCCGAGGATTGCGGCGACCTGATCCGCTACGTCGCCTGCTTGCCGCCGAGCGTCACCATGAACGAGATCTGGCTGACGCCGACCCACAACCGCGGCTACGTCGCGGCCCTCGGCCGCAAGCTGTAGTCGCAATTGCGGGGCGGTCTATTCCTTGACCGCCCCGGTCAGCGAGGAGACGTAGTAGTCGACGAAGAAGGAATAAAAGATGGCGACGGGCAGCGAACCCAGCAGCGACCCCGCCATCAGCGCGCCCCACTGGTACACGTCGCCCGAGACCAGCTCCGTCAGGATCGCCACCGGCACCGTCTTCTTCTCGCTGCTCTGGATGAAGGCCAGCGAGTAGATGAACTCGTTCCAGGACAGCGTGAAGCTGAAGATCCCCGCCGAGATCAGCCCCGGCACCGCCAGCGGCAGGGTGATCTGCCGCAGGATCTGCAGCCGGGTCGCGCCGTCGATCAGCGCGCATTCCTCCAGCTCGTAGGGGATCGACTTGAAGTAGCCGATCAGCAGCCAGGTGCAGAAGGGCACCAGGAAGGTCGGATAGACCAGGATCAAGGCCAGCGGGCTGTCGAACAACCCGAGCTGGTAGACCATGGTCGCCAGCGGGATGAAGAGGATGGAGGGCGGCACGAGATAGGCAAGGTAGATCGCCAGCCCGACATACTGGCTGCCCTTGAACCGCAGCCGCTGGATCGCATAGGCCGCCAGGGTGCTGGAGAACAGCGACAGGAAGGTCGAGCAGACGGCGATGGTCATCGTCGTCAGCAGCCACTTCGGATAGGCGGTGTTGAACAGCAGATGCTTAATATGATCGAGCGTCGGCGAGCCGATCCAGAAGGGATTGTACTGCTTGTAGTCGAAGAGCTCGGCATTCGGTTTGAAGGCGGTGATCGTCATCCAGTAGAAGGGGAACAGCAGGATGATGACGAAGCAGGCCAGCGGCACATAGAGCGTGACCGTCCGCCGCGCCCGGCTGTCCCAGGCCATGGTCTCGGCCTGGGCGGTGGAAACATTCGTCTGACCGGGGGTTTCCTGGGGCAGTGCGGCGGCCTCAGTCATTGCCTTCTCCTTGCTGCCACTTGCGCCGCGCCAGGCCGAAGTAGCTGAACAGCGTTGCGAAGACGAGGAACGGGATCATCGAGACCGCGATGGCCGCACCCTCGCCGAGCTGGCCGCCGGGGATGCCGCGCTGGAAGGCCAGGGTCGCCAGAAGATGCGTGGAGTTCACCGGCCCGCCGCGGGTGATGGCATAGACCAGCTGGAAGTCGGTGAAGGTGAAGATGATGCTGAAGGTCATGACGATCGCCAGGATCGGCAGCAGCATCGGGAAGGTGATGAAGCGGAACCGCTGCCAGGCTGAGGACCCGTCCAGCAAGGCCGCCTCATACAATGAAGGCGAGATCGTCTGCAGCCCCGCCAGCAGGGAGATGGCGACGAAGGGAATCCCCCGCCAGATATTCGCCGCGATCAACGAGAACCGCGCCGGCCAGGCACTGCCGAGGAAGTCGATATTCGTCGTCCGCACCCCGAGCACATCCACCGCGAGGTAGGAGATGATCGAGAATTGCGGATCGTAGATCCACCAGAAGGCAATGGCCGAGAGCACCGTCGGCACGATCCAGGGCAGCAGGATGATCGCCCGCAGCAGCGACTTCAGCGGCAGGTTGTTGTTCAGCAGCAGCGCCAGCCAGAGGCCGAGGGCGAATTTCCCGAAGGTCGCCACCCCCGTGTAGAAGACGCTGTAGAAGACCGCGTTCCACCACAGCGGATCCTCCAGCAGGTACTCGAAATTCTCGAGCCCCACCCACTGCCCGCTGCGGCCGATGGTGGTGTCGGTGAAGGCGAGGAAGATGCCGAGGCCCAGCGGATAGGTCAGGAAGACCATCAGCAGCGCCACCGCCGGAAAGAGGCAGGCGAGCACCAGCACCGCCTTGATCTCGAAGACCCGGGCAAGCCAGCCAGGCTCCTGGCGGACCCGGTTCCAGGCCGGGGCAGTCGTCGTCGCGGACATGGCCGGCCCCTCCGCTCAGCGGCGGAAGTAGCGGCGGGCGCGGCGCTCGGCCTCGCGCGCCGCGGCTTCCGGCGTGGACTGGCCGGAGGCGACCGCGGCGCACATCTGCACCATGACGTAATCCGCCGTCGCCGCGCCGGTCGCCTCGCTGAGCGGCCCCTTGTAGCCGTTCCAGAACTCGCTCTTCATCGTGTCGCGGAAGATCTCGACCTTGGGGTCGCTGCTCCAGACCGCGCTGGTCGCGTAATTCGCCAGCGGATGCGCCCAGTAGCCGAGGTTGGCATTCAGCCAGGGATCATACTGCTCGTGCTCCAGCATGAACTGCAGGAAGGCCTTGGAGGCATTGGGATAGCGGCTGTGCTTGAACAGCATGGCATTCAGGGTCAGCCCCGCCATCGGCGCGCTGCTCGCCACGCCCTTCGGCAGCAGCTGATGCTCGGTATCCGCCGCGATCGGCGCCGTCGCCGGGTCGTTCTTCAGCGAGAAATACAGCGAGACGCCGTTCGAGGTCATCCAGCACTCGCTCGCTGCATAGGCGCGGTTGTTGCTGATGTCGCCCCAGGCCAGCGTGCCCTGGGCGAAGGTCGGGTAGAGCTCCTTCAGGTAGTTGAGGGAGGCGATCGTTTCCTTGCTGTTGATGGCGACCTTGCCGTCCCCGTCCACCAAGTAGCCGCCATGCGACCAGACCAGCCAATTGGCGAAGCCGTTGCCGTCGCCGACCGCATTGCCCAGCGCATAGCCGGCCGGCTTGTTCGCCGCCTTCAGCTTCTTGCAGAGATCGAGGAAGCCGGCATGGTCCTCGGGGATGGCGTTGAAGCCCGCCGCATTGACCGCGGATTTCCGATAGACCGTCGGGCCGGAGGAGGCGCCGAAGGGCAGGCCGATCCAGTTGTTGGTGCCGTGCCGCTTGCCGTATTTCTGCGCCAGCGCCAGCCAGCCGCCATAGCGCTGGCCGAGGTAGTCGGCGACATCCGTGGTCTCCACCAGCTTGTCCGCGTAGATATGCGGCGCATCGCCGAAGCCGATGATCATGTCCGGCCCGGCGCCGGTATTCGCCGTCACCGCGGTCTGCTGGGTGATGTCCTCCCAGCCGACGAAGTCGATCCGCACCTGCACGCCGGTCTTCTGGGTGAATTTCGCCGCATTGGCGCGGAACACCTCCTCGTCCGGCTGCACGAAGCGCACCGGCCGCAGCATCCGCAGGGTGGCGCCGCTCTCGATCGGCAGGGTCGGCGCGGTGGCGCTGGCGGCCGCGATCGGCGCCTGCGCCGAGGCCTGGGTCGCGGCCAGCGCCGCGGCGGAAAGCCCGAGCTGGAGCGCCGACCGGCGCGTGATGATGTGCATGTCCTGGATCTCCCCGTGGTTTCTTATTTTATGCGGCGAGGCGACGGCCGGAGCCTTCCTCGAACAGATGCACCAGGCCCATCTCCGGCATGATGTGGATGGTCTCGCCCGGCCGCGCGACCACCCGCTCGCGGAAGGCGCAGGTCAGCGACGTCTCGCCGATGCGCGCGATCACCTGGGTCTCCGAGCCGGTCGGCTCCACCAGCATGACGGTCGCGGGAATGCCGTCCGGGCGCAGCTGGATATGCTCGGGGCGGATGCCATAGACGCCGGCCTTGGCGCTGGCGCCCTGCGGCAGCGGCAGCACCGCGCCGCCCTCGGCGGTGAAGCCGCCGCCGCCGACGCCGCCCTTCACCAGGTTCATCGCCGGCGAGCCGATGAAGCCCGCGACGAACAGGTTCGCCGGCCGGTCGTAGAGCTCGAGCGGCGGCCCCGCCTGCTCCACGTTGCCGCTGTTCATCACCACGATCTTGTCGGCCATGGTCATGGCCTCGATCTGGTCGTGCGTCACATAGACGGTGGTGACCTTCAGGCGCTGGTGTAGCTCCTTGATCTCCGCCCGCATCTGCACCCGCAGCTTGGCGTCGAGGTTGGACAGCGGCTCGTCAAACAGGAAGACCTGCGGGTTGCGCACGATGGCCCGCCCCATCGCCACCCGCTGCCGCTGCCCGCCGGACAACTGCCGCGGATAGCGCTGCAGCAGCGCCTCCAGCCCGAGGATCTTGGCGGCCCGGCCGACCTCCTGCTCCATCACCTCGCGCGGCGCCTTGGCCAGCTTCATCGAGAAGGCCATGTTCTCGAAGACGGTCATATGCGGATAGAGCGCGTAGTTCTGGAACACCATGGCGATGTCCCGGTCCTTCGGCGGCACGTTGTTCACCACGCGCGGGCCGATCGCGATCTCCCCGGCGGTGATGTTCTCGAGCCCCGCCAGCATCCGCAGCAGCGTGGATTTCCCGCAGCCGGAAGGGCCGACCAGCACGACGAACTCGCCATCCGCGATATCGACGCTGACACCGTGCAACACCTTCACGGCGCCGAAGGCTTTCATGACATTGCGGATATCGACGGTCGCCATTGTGTCTCCCTCATCGGCCTCTGACGGGCCTTATTGATCTGGCAGGCTGTCTGGTCAGGCGAAGCGGGAAACGTTGGTCTCCTTCGAGGTGATGAACTCGAGCAGCACCGGAATCCCCTGCTGGGTTTTCTCGATCCCCCGCTTGATCGCCGGGATGATCTCGGCCGGGTCCGTCACCCTTTCGCCATAGCCGCCGAAGGCCCGGGCCATGGCGGCATAGTCGCCCGAGATATCCGTGCTGCGGTACTTCTCCGTGCTGACCGGCATCACCTTCAGCTCGATCGCCATGGAGAAATTGTTCAGCAGGATGGACATGATCGGGATGCGCTCGCGCACGCAGGTCTCGAAGTCCATGCCCGTGAAGCCGATCGCCGCATCGCCCCAGACATTGATGCAGAGCTTGTCGGGCGCCGCCAGCTTCGCCCCCATCGCCAGCCCGAGCCCGTAGCCCAACTGCGTCGTCTTGCCCCAGCCAAGGTAGGAGAGGGGCGTCGTCGACTTCCAGAAGGGCGAGAGCTGGTCGCGCGGGCTGCCGGCATCATGGGTGATGATGGTGTTGTCGCGGTCCACCGTATGCTGCAGGTCCCAGAGCACGCGGTAGGGATTGAGCGGCGCATCCGGGTGCGTCAGCTTCGGCATCCACTCGGCCAGCCAGGGTTCCCGCTGCGCCTGGATCTCCGCCTGCACCGGCGCCGGGTCGCGCGGCGCGGTCACCAGGCCGCGCAGCTCCTCCAGCAGCGCATCCAGCATCAGCCCGGCATCGCCGATCAGCCCGATATCCGCCCGCAGGTCCTTGTTGAGATGCATGGGATCGAGCGTCGCATGGATGTACTTCGGCCCTTTCGGCATCCGCACGCCGAAATTGGTCTCGGTGAAGGAACAGCCGATGCCGAAGATCACGTCGGCATTGTCGAGGAAATGCCGCACCGGCTTCGGCACCGCAAGGCCGCCCGAGCCGAGGCTCAGCGGATGATCCTCGTTGAAGCTCGACTTGCCGCCGAGGCTGCTGGTCACCGGCGCCGCCAGCAGCTCCGCCAGCGCCTTCAGCTGCGGCCAGGCCTGCGCCCAATGCACGCCGGTCCCGGCATAGAGCACCGGCCGCTTCGCCGCCGCCAGCATCGCCGCGGCCTTCCGCACCTCGGCCGGGTCGGGGCCGTAGCGGGTCACCAGCGCCGGCTGGTAGTCCAGCGGCTCCGGCACCTCCTCGTTCCACATGTCGGTCGGGATCTCGACCAGCACCGGCCCGCCGCGCCCGTTCCGCAGCCGGGTGAAGGCGCGGCGCAGGATGTTCGGCACCTCGGCGGCCAGGGTGATCGGCTCGGCGCTTTTGGTGATGCCGCGCATCGCACTGGTCGAGTTGAAGTTCGGGTCCACATGCGCCAGCCGCCGGGCATAGCCCATCGGCATCACCAGGATCGGCACGCTCTCGCCGTAAGCCTGGGCCACGCCGCCATAGGCATTCTCCGAGCCCGGCCCATGCTGCATGCAGAAGGCGCCGATCTTGCGGCCCGAGGTGACGCGGGAGATCGCATCCGCCATGTGCAGCCCGATCCGCTCCTGGCGGACCATCACCGGCCGGATATCCTTGGCCGCCGCATATTCGATGAGGTGATTGACCGGATAGCCCGTGAGGATCTCGATCCCCTCGCGCTTCATGATCTCCGCAATGGCCTCGCCGAGCTTCATGGCCGACTCTCCCGATCCGGGCTTGTGCCCTTGTCGCGCGCCGGCAGCCCGGCCACGCATCCGTTTCCCAGGTGAGCCTAGCCCCCGCCGCCCGCCGGGCGCAACCGCCAGCGCCGACCGTCCCGTGGGAGGTTCACGCGAAGGCGAAACCCGCCATACTGCACCGCAGCCATCCGTCGCCCGGGGGATTCCGCGATGCCGCCGACCATGACCGAGACCGAGTTCGAGGCGCTGCTGGCCCGCGCCGGCATACCCCTCAGCGCCGCCCAGAAGGCCGGCATTTATCCCGCGCTGGGCGGGCTGGAGGCGATGCAGGCCCTGATCCGCACCCCCTTGCCCGAGGCCGCCGCCGAGCCCGCCAATACCTTTTCCGCGGAGCCCGGCCGATGATCCCGAGCATCGCCGAAGCCGCGGCCCTCATCGCCGCCCGCAAGCTCTCCCCGGTCGAGCTGACGCAGGCCTGCCTCGCCCGCATCGAGGCGATGGACGGCACCCTGCACGCCTTCATCCGGCTGGAGGCGGATAGCGCCCTGGCCACCGCCCGCGCCGCCGAGGCCCGCATCACGGCCTCCGGCCCGCGCGGCCCGCTGGACGGCATCCCCTTCGCCCACAAGGACATCTACTGCACCGCCGGCATCCCGACGACGGCGCATTCCAAGGTGCTGCAGGACCATGTCCCGGCGGCCGATGCGACAACCGTGGCGAAGCTGGCCGCGGCCGGCGTGGTCATGCTGGGCAAGCTCGCCACCCATGAATTCGCCTTCGGCGGCCCGAGCTTCGACCTGCCCTGGCCGCCCGTCCGCAATCCCTGGAACCCGGACCACTTCACCGCCGGCTCCTCCTCCGGCACCGGCGCCGCCGTTGCCGCGGGGATGATCCTCGGCGGCACGGGGTCCGATACCGGCGGCTCCATCCGCGGCCCGGCGGCGCTCTGCGGCATCACCGGCATCAAGCCGACCTATGGGCTCTGCTCCCGCGCCGGCATCCTGCCGCTGGCCCAGTCGCTGGACCACGCGGGCCCGATGGCCTGGACGGTGGAGGATTGCGCCATCCTCCTCCAGGCCATGGCCGGCTACGACGCCGCCGACCCGGCCAGCGCCAACCGCCCGGTGCCCGACTTCCGTGCCGAACTGGGGAAGGGCGTGAAGGGCCTCCGCATCGGCCTGATCCGCCACTTCCACGAAACCGACCACCCCGTCAGCCCCGCGACCCTGGCCGGCATCGACGCCGCCGCCGATTTCTTCCGCGCCGAGGGTGCCACGGTCCGCGACGTCACCATCCCCTCGCTCGCCGCCTTCAACGCCTGCGGCTGGATCATCCTGCTGGCCGAGGCCTTCGCCGTGCACGAGACCTGGATGCGCCGCGACCCCAACCTCTACGGCGAGCTGATGCGGGACCGCCTGGTGCTCGGCGGGTTGCTCTCCGCCGCCGATGTCATGCAGGCGCAGAAGCAGCGCCGCGCGCTGATCGCCGCGACCGAGGCCGCGACCGCCGATTGCGACATCCTGCTGACCGCCGCCCAGCCCGGCGAGGCCCCGCGCATCGACGCCGTCCCCAAATGGGGCTTCCTCGAGAAGCCCAATTTCACCATCCCCTTCAACGTCACCGGCTGGCCCGGCATCACGGTGCCGACCGGCCATGGCGAGGGCGGCCTGCCCGTCGCCATGCAACTCGTCGCCAGGCCCTTCGCCGAGCCGACCCTGTTCCGCGCGGCGGATGCCTATGAGAAGGCCCATGCTTGGCGGGCCAGGCGCCCCTCGATGGTGCCGGCATGAGCCCGCTGCTCGCCGCCCCCGCGGCCCGCCCCCCGGCCCTGATGGCCGGCGGCCGCATGCCCGTGCTGGGCGCCGCCCCCTTCCTCCGCGGCGAGGCCGGCGCGCTGGAGGCGCTCGCCGCCGAGCTGCGCTTCGCGCTGGAGAACGTCGGCTTCTACCTGCTGACGGGCCATGGCATCGAGCCCGCTCTCATCCAGCGGACCTATGCCGCCGCCGAGCGTTTCCATGCCCAGCCGCTCGAGGCCAAGCTGGCGGTGAAGATCAACGAGCACAACCTCGGCTATATGCCGATGAAGGGCTCGCTGAACCGCACCAGCATCTACAACACCAATGCCAAGCCCAGCGTGAACGAGGCCTTCTTCCTCCGCCGCCAGCGCGCCCCGGACGATCCCGACGTCCTCGCCAACAAGCCACTGCGCGGCCTCAACCAATGGCCGGCCGACCTGCCCGGCTTCCGCGAGGATGCCCTGGCCTACATGGATAGGATGAAGGCGCTCGGGCAGGGCCTGGCCCCGGTCTATGCCCGCGCCCTCGGCCTGGTGCCCGACTACTTCGAACAGGCCTTCGCCACCCCCAACCTCATCCTCCGCCTGACCCACTACCCCGCGGTCGAGGGCTTCGAGGAGGGCGAGTTCAGCATCGCGCCCCATACCGACAGCGGCTTCCTGACCATGCTGCCGCCCAATCCGGTCGATGGCCTCTCGGTCCGGCTGCCGGACGGCACCTGGTTCGACGTGCCCCAGGTCCCCGGCGCCTTCACCGTGAACAGCGGCGACATGCTCGCCCGCTGGACCAACGAGGTCTTCCTCTCGACCCCGCACCGGGTCCGCAACCTCTCGCCGGCCGCCCGCTACGCCATCCCCTTCTTCTTCGACCCGCATCCGGACACGATGATCGAGGCGCTGCCGAGCTGCACCGGCCCCGAGCGGCCGGCGAAGCACCCGCCCATCCTCTTCGACGACTACATCATCTGGTTCGCGCGCAAGAACTACGTCCACCAGAAGAAGGACGCCGCCGCCTGACCCTCGCCGCGCCTCCATGACCCGGATCGAAGGCGAATGGGAGGGCTGGATGGCCGCCGCCCAGGCCGGCGATGCCCGCGCCTATGACCGGCTGCTGCGCGCCGCCCTGCCCATGCTGCGCGCCATCGCCCGCCGCCGCATCCAGAATGCGGCGGAGGCCGAGGATGCGGTGCAGGACGCGCTGCTGACCATCCATACCCTGCGCCATACCTACGAGCCCGACCGCCCCATCCGCCCCTGGCTGGTGGCGATCTGCGAGCGCCGGGCCATCGACCGCCTCCGCCGCCACGGCCGGCGCGGCGGCCGCGAGACGCCGATCGACGATTTCCGCGAAACCTTGGCGGCCCCTGGAGCGAACCAGGGGGAGGCGAAGGTGGCATCCGCCGAGTTGCGGGCCGCAGTCGCCGAATTGTCGGAGGCCCAGCGCACCGCGCTCGGCCTGGCGAAGCTGCAGGACCTGCCGCTGGCGGAGGCCAGCGCCCGGTCCGGCATGTCCGTCGGCGCTCTCAAGGTGGCGACCCATCGGGCCATGAAGGCGCTGCGCAAGCGCCTGGGGGCGGAGGACTAGAGGTGCGGAACGAGGAGCTGATCGCCCAATTGGCCACCGGGCTGAAGCCGGTGCCGCGCATGGCCCGGCCGGGCCGGCAGGCGGCGCTCTGGCTCGGCCTCGCCGTGGCCGCCATCGGCATCGCGGTCCTGGCGCATGGGCTCCGCCACGACATGCACGAGCGGATGCTGCTGCCGCAGGAGGTCGCGCAGTGGCTGGCCTCCATCGCCGCCGGCGGCACCGCGGCGCTGGCCGCCGCCATGCTGGCCCGGCCGGACCGCTCCTGGCGCTGGGCGCTGCTGCCGCTGCCGCCGCTGGTGCTCTGGCTCGGCAGCCTCGGCTGGGGCTGCATGGCGGACCTGCAGCGGCTGGGGCCGATGTCCGACCAGCTCGGCACCAGCTGGGGCTGCCTGAAATTCATCCTCGGCCTCGGCATCCCGCTCGCCGCGGCGCAATTCTGGCTGCTGCGGCATGCCGGCCCGGTGCGGCCCGGGCCGGTGCTGCTGCTGGGCGGCCTCGCCTCGGCGGCGCTCTGCTCCGCCGGGCTCAGCCTGTTCCATCACCTGGATGCGGCGGTGATGATCCTGCTCTGGCACGGCGGCGGCGTCGCCCTGCTGATGCTGCTGGGCTGGCTGCTCGGCCGGCCCTTCATGCGCCGGCGCCCCATCCGGTAGCGCCGGCCGCCGCGGGCCTCCCCTCAGGCAGACAGCCCCTCAGGCGAACAGGAAGTCCGCCGCCGTCAGGCCGGCCTTCGCCACCCCGTTGAGCAGCACCAGGTCGCCGAGCCCCAGGTCGATGGTCGTCGTCCCGGCCGCCTCGGTCATATGCGCCTGGACATCGGCGAAGCTGGCGAAGCCCAGCCCCTGCAGCCGGATATGGTCGATGCCGGCCTGGAAGTCGCCGATCACGTCGCTGCCGGTGCCGCGCCCGAAGACGAAGGTATCCGCCCCCGCCTCGCCGAAGAGCTGGTCATTGCCCTCCTTGCCGTTCAGCGTGTCATTGCCGGCTCCGCCCAGCAGCCAGTTGGCCTGCGCATTGCCGGTCAGCTGGTTGTCCAGCGCATTGCCCACGCCGAAGGGCGTGATGCCGCGCAGGACCAGGTTCTCCAGGTTCGCCCCGAGGGTATAGCCCGAGCCGAAATCGACCACGACGGTATCGATGCCGCCGGTCGCCGATTCGAAGATCAGGTCGGCGAGGCTGTCGACGACATAGGTATCGCGGCCGTTGCCGCCGTCCATCAGGTCGCTCTCGCCGAAGCCGGAGGCGCCGTCGAGGGTATCGTTGCCCTCGCCGCCCATCAGGATGTCGCCGGCCGCGCCCGCACCGCCTTCCAGGCTGTCGTCGCCGTCGCCACCCTGCAGCGAGTCGGCGCCCGACCCGCCGTTCAGCGTGTCGTTGCCGGCGTCGCCGTTGAGGGTATCGGCCCCGGCATCGCCGTTGAGGCTGTCGTTCCCCTCCATGCCGAAGATGATGTCGTTGCCGCCGCCGCCGGAGACGACATCGTCGCCCTGGTAGCCGAGCAGGACATTGGCGCCCTCGTTGCCGATCAGCACGTTGCCCAGCGCATTGCCGAAGCCGTTGATGGCGCCGGCCCCGGCCGCCAGGGTCAGGTTCTCGACATTGGCGAAGAGCGAGTAGCTCACCGCCGCGATGACCATGTCCTGGCCGCCGCCCGCCGCCTCGGTGATCGATTCGAAGGCATTCTCGACGTAGTAGGTGTCGTCGCCGCTGCCGCCGAAGAAGACATCGGCGCCGCCGTTGCCGATCATCGTCGTATTGCCGGTGCCGCCATGGAAGGTATCGGCCCCGGCGCCGCCGATCAGCAGGTTGTCGCCGCCGCCGGCCCGGAAGGTGGTGGCGCTGTCCGATCCGATGGCGATGTCGTCGCCCTGGGTGCCGGCGAACTCGGTCACCGAGGCGGCGAGCTTCACCGGCGGCAGCGGCATGAAGTGGCCGAAGGCGCCGGAGATGCCGTCCTGGTGCGCGAAGTAGGTGACGTTGTCGGTCGGCGCCGCGCTGTTGAACAGCAGCGCCTCGTTCGGCCCGAAGTAGAGCACGGTGAAGCCATCCACCGTGCCGGTCGCCAGCGGCTTGCCGTAGCCGTAGATCTGCAGGCTATCGCCCTCGGCCGGCTTGTAGTTCTCGATCCACTGGACGCCGTCGCCCTTCTGGTAGACGAAGGTATCCGCCTGGCCGCCGGCATTCAGGTGGTCGCCGATCCGCAGGTTGGAGAAGACGCCGCCGGCATAGCTGATCGTGCCGGCGTTGCTGCCGCCGATCAGCGTGCCGTCGCCGTGGATCTCGTCGTTGCCGGCCCCGCCGAAGATCACCGTCGTGCTGTTGTTGCCCTCGATCGTATCGCCCGAGGGGCCGCCGACCAGGATGTCGAAGCCGCCCAGCCCATGCGGCGCCGTCGCCGCGACCGAGCCCAGCCCCTGCATCACGTTGTTGCCGCAGCCGCCGATGATGATGTCGTTGCCGCTGGTGCCCTCGAAGACGTTGTCGCCGGCGCCGCCCACCAGGATGCTGCCGCCGAGCGCCGACCCGTTCGAGCCGCCGTGCAGCACGTTGAAGCCGATGCCGCCGATGATGTACTGGTCGGCATGGTTGCTGCTGGCGGTCAGTCCGCCGGTGCCGCCGAGGATGTAGCTGCCCGGCGCATTCAGGTTGACCTGCCCGGCCCCGCTGAAGGCGACGTGGGACGCGGTATTCACGTCCAGCGCATTGCCGTTCGGCGGCACCAGCGGCGCGGTGTCGAGGATCGTGCCGGTCAGGTGGTCCAGCCCGGCGTCGAGGCCGCTGACGGCATCGCCGCTCACCAGGGTCATGGCTTGGTTCGGCGCGCTGCCGACCCGCATCCCCGCCGGCGCCACGAACTGCACCGCATAGGTGCCGGGCACCAGCCCCTCGAAGTGGTAGGTGCCGTCGGCGGCTGTGCTGGTGGTGGCGACCACCGCGCCCAGCCCGTCCAGCAGCTTCACCACGATGCCGGCGAAGACCGCATCCGGCCGCTTGGTGTCGCAGATGCCCGGCGGCAGCACCAGCGTCACCGTGCCGCCGATCTTCGGCGGGACATAGAGGCCGGCATCCCGCGTCAGGTCGGCCTGGCCGCTGCCGATGCTGAAGCCTGGGCCTACGCCCGAGGCATTCGGGTCGCTGTCGGTCGCCGCGGTGCCCGCGCCGGTCCGGGTGAAGACAGTGCCGGCCGGGGCGCCGAAGACCTCGTGGTAGCTGCCCGGCGGCAGGCCGGTGAAGAGGTAGTTGCCGGAAGCATCCGTCAGCCTGCTCGCGGTCGCGCCGGTCGCGTCGTTGATCAGCGTGACGGTGACGCCGGCAAGCCCCGGCTCGCCCAGGCCCTGGATGCCGTCGCCGTTCACGTCGATCCAGGCGCGGTCGCCGATGCTCACCGGCTGGTACAGCCCGGCATCCACGCTGTTGTCGATCTGGCCGGAGACCAGGGTATAGGTGCCGGTGATGCCGGTGGCCGGATTGGCATCGCTATCCGCCAGGTCGCTGCCCTGGTCGCGGGCGGTGAAGGCATAGCCGCCGGGCGCGGTGAACTGCACCTTGTAGTCGCCCGGCACCAGCCCGGTGAAGCGATAGGCACCGCCACCCGCGGTCGTGGTCACCCGCCCCGGCAGCGCGATGCCGCTGCCGTCCAGCAGGGTGACCGTGACGCCGTCGATGCCCTGCTCGCCGCCGTCCTGGATGCCGTTGCCGTTGGTGTCGAGGAAGACGCGGTCGCCGAGCCCGGTGGGCACGTAGAAGCCGGCATCGACCGAGTTGTCCACGTCGCCCGAGACATAGGCCTTGACCGGCGTCTTGCCGGTGCCGACGCTGGCATCGCTATCGAGGTCATCCGCCGCCGCATCGGCCGGGGAGGGGACCATGCCGCTCGGCGTCACGAATTGCACGCCATAGCTGCCCGGCGCGAGGCCGGTGAAGCGATAGGCGCCATCCGCGCCGGTGATCGCCGACTTGCCCGGGATCGCCGTGCCGCCGGCATCCAGCAGCCGCACC
This sequence comes from Belnapia sp. AC561, assembly GCF_979252845.1. Classification (NCBI taxonomy): domain Bacteria; kingdom Pseudomonadati; phylum Pseudomonadota; class Alphaproteobacteria; order Acetobacterales; family Roseomonadaceae; genus Belnapia; species Belnapia sp. AC561. The sequence continues at coordinate 29,881 of NZ_CEEDBP010000005.1, read as the reverse complement.
GTCACCCCGGCCAGCGCCGTATCGCCGGCATCCTGCAGGCCATTGGCATTCAGGTCGGTGAAGACGCGGTCGCCGATGCTGATCGGCCGGTACAGCCCGACGTCGTGCGAGAGGTCGGTCTGGCCGGAGGTGATGCTGAAGGCCGGGGCGATGCCCGTCGCCGGATTGGGGTCGCTGTCGCTGGCCGCGGTCCCGGCGCCGTTCGGCGTGAAGACCCAGCCCGCGGGCCTGGTGAATTCCTCATGGTAGGTGCCCGGCGGCAGGCCGGCGAAGCTGTAGCTGCCATCGGCCAGGGTCGTGGTGGTGTAGATCTGGCCCGTCAGGTCGTTGACCAGCTTCACCCCGACGCCGCCGACCCCGGCCTCGCCGGTCTCCTGCACGCCGTTGCCGTTGCGGTCCTCGAAGGCGACGTTGCCGATCGTCACCGGCGCATAGACCCCGGCATCGGCCGTGGCATTGGTCTGCCCGGCCGAGAGGCTATAGGTCCCGGTCAGACCGGTCGCCGGATCGGCGTCGCTGTCCCTGGCGTCGTCGGCGCCTTGGTCCTGCCGCGTCAGCACGAGGCCGCCGGCGGCGACGAATTTCACCTGGTAGTCGCCCGGGACCAGCCCGCTGAAGCCATAGGCGCCGCCGCCCGTGGTGGTGGTGGTGGCGACCAGGCCGCCGGCATTGCGCAGCTCGACGGCGATGCCATCGACCCCGGCCTCGCCGCTGTCCTGGATGCCGTTGCCATTGGCATCGAGGAAGACCTTGTCGCCGATCGCCGCCGGCCGCCAATAGCCCGCATCCACCGTGCCGTCCTGCGTGCCGGAGGCATAGGTCCTGGTCGGCGTCAGCCCGGTGGCATCGATGTCGCTGTCGGCGGCATCGTCGCCGCCGGCATCCTTCGCGGTGATGGTATAGCCCGCGGGTGTCGCGAAGCGGACCGCGTAGTCGCCCGGCGCCAGCCCGCCGAAGCTGTAGGCGCCACCGCCCGCCGTGGTGGTGGTGGCGAGGGTCGCGCCGCTGCCGTTGAGCAGGGTCACGCCGACGCCGTCGATGCCGGGCTCGCCCGAGCCCTGCCTGCCGTCGCCGTTCAGGTCGTAGAAGACCTTGTCGCCGATGGTGATGGGCGCATAGAAGCCGGCGTCATGCGTGGTGTCGTTGTCGCCCGAGACCAGGGTGATCTTCGGCCCGGTGCCGCTGGTGGTGCCCACCCCGCCGGGGTCGCTGTCCGTCGCCGCGGTGCCGGCGCCGCTCTTCGTCAGCCGGTAGCCGGCCGGCGCCTGGAAGGTCTCGTAGTAGTCGCCCGGCTTCAGCCCGGTGAAGCCATAGGCGCCATTCGCATCGGTGGTCGCCGTGCCGACCACGGTGGTCGTGCCGAACCTGTAGAGCGTGACGACGACGCCGGCGAGGCCGGCCTCGCCGCCATCCTGCACGCCGTTGCCATTGGCATCGACGAAGGCGAGGTCGCCCAGCTTCGCCGGCACGTAGAAGCCGGCATCCACCGAGTTGTCGACCGCGCCGGAGACATAGGCCTTCACCACGGTCTTGCCGGTCGTCGGATCGGCGTCGCTGTCGCGGGCGTCGTCGCTGCCCTGGTCGCGGGCGGTGAGGATATAGCCGCCGGCCGCGGGCGTCACGAATTTCACGCCGTAGCTGCCGGGCAGCAGGTCGGTGAAGGCATAGGCGCCATTGGCCCCGGTGGTGACCACCGCACCCGCCACCGGATTGCCGCCGGCATCCAGCAGCTGCACCGTCACCCCGGCGAGGCCCGCCTCGCCGCTGTCCTGCAGGCCATTGGCATTGGCATCAACGAAGGCGACGTCGCCCAGGCTGACCTTGCGGAAGAAGCCGGCGTCATGCGTCTGGTCGGACTGGCTGTCGGTCAGGGTGAAGGTGGCGCCCTGGCCGCTCGCATTCGGGTCGCTGTCGGTCGCCGCCGTGCCGGCCCCCTGCGGGGAGGCATACCAGGTGCCGGTCGTGGGCGCGGTGAAGACCTCCCGGTAGCTGCCCGGCACCAGGTTGGTGAAGCTGTAGAGCCCGGTGCCCGTGGTGGTCGCGGAAGCGACGACCAGGCCGCTGGCGGTACTGATCAGCTCCACCTTCACTCCGGCGAGGCCGGTCTCGCCGCTGTCCTGCACGCCATTGGCGTTCAGGTCCTCGAAGACGAAATTGCCGACCTGCGCCGCGACGACCGGGCTGCCCACGCTCGCCGTCTTCACCGCCATCGCGGCATTCGGATCGATCCCCGCGCCATTGGGGCCGACCAGCGGCGCCAGGGTCGCGGTATTGGTCAGGGTGGTGCCCGCCGCGGTCCCGGCCGCCACCTTCGCCACCACCTGCACGGTGACGGTGCCGGTCAGCGGGTCGTTGTCGCCCGCATTGACCACATTGCCGAAGTCGAAGCTCAGCGCGCCGCCGCTGACGCTGCCCGCCGCCCCGACGCCGAGGCTGGAGCCGGTGATGCCGCCGAGCGAGAGCACCTGCGAGGAGACATAGCTGAGCCCGGTCGGCAGCGCATCCCGCAGCACCAAGTGCTGGCTGCCCTCGCCGAGGGTCGCCGTCAGCAGGTAGGTGACCGTCTCGCCCACCGCGAGGTTGCTGCCGGTGGTGAAGGCATTGTCGGTGCCGGTGATGGTCTTGGTCAGCGTATCCGGGATGGCCACGTCGATCTGCGCGGTATCGCTGGTGAGAAGCTGCCGCCCCGGCGCATCCGCCTGGCCTGGTGCATGGGTCTGGTAGTCGAGCGTCGCGGTATTGAGGATGCCCTGGCCGTTCACCACGGTATCGAGCAGCTTCACCCGGTAGCTGAGGGTCACCGCCGCGGCGCCCAGCGCCAGCTCGTCCAGGTGGAAGCTCAGCGTATTGCCGCTGATCGTGGCGGTCGCCCCCGGGCTGGTCAGGCTGCCCGCGACATATTGCACGCCCGGCTGCAGCACGTCCGAGAGATCGAGGTCATAGGCCTTGGCGGTGCTGTCCGAGGCGTGGCGGATCGTCACCGTATAGGTGGCGATGTCGCCGGCATCGCCGGTGGTGCCGCCGCCGCTGAAGGCGACGGTCTTGTCCACCGTCAGGTGCGCCTGGACGAAATCGGTGGTGACGGTCGCGATATTGGAATTCGCGTTGTTGTCGGCCTTGGCCTGGACCTTGTTGGTCAGCAGGTCGCCGCTCTGGTTGGCGGTGACATCCGCCGCCTTGGCCTGGATCTCGAGCGTGATCTTGTCGGCGCCGGTGGCGGCGCCGTGGTCGGAATCCGGCTTGTTGTAGATGGTGCCGAAGGTCCAGGTGACCGTCTCCAGCGCCGCCGAGCCGCCGCCGTTGGTATTGGTGACGACCGCATCGGCCGCGGTCAGCTGGGTCGCGTAGCCGGCGTCCTTGTACAGGTTGGCGCCGACGCCGGTCACCTTCGCCGAGCCCGGCACATAGAGCAGCTGCCCGGTGTTGTCGCCCGTCGTCAGCAGGTCCATCAGCTGGTCGATGACCCGGAAGTTGACGCTCACGCCCTCCGGGATGGTGACGGTGATGGTATAGGTCGCGACCTCATCCACCTTGAGGTCGCCATTCGCCGCGACCAGCTGGTTCCCGGTCGCCGAGGGCATCGCCGTATCGGCATAGCTGGTCGCCGTCAGCGCCTTGGTGACGGAAGACGCCGTCATGGTGACCGAGGCGGTGGCGCTGCCGCTATAGGCCCGCTCCTGCGCATCGACGCCGGGCAGGGACCCGGCGGCATAGGTCGCGGTATTGGCCACGGTCTGGCCGCTGACCGCGGTATCGATCACCTTGGCCTTGAACTGGATCCGCACCGACTGGCCCGGGTCCAGCTGCGGCACGGAGACGCTGAGACTGGTATCGCCCGCGGCATTGCCGCTGGTGACGGAACCGGGCCCGCTGAGGATGCTGGCGCTGCCGAACTGGTACTGCGCATTGGGCCCGACCTGGCTGAGCAGGTCGTTGATCAGCACGTCGAAGGCGGGGGCATTAAAGGTGGTGGCGTTGCTGTTGGTCAGCACCACCGTATAGGTCAGGGTATCCGAGGCATCCACGACGCTGTTCGGGCTGACCGTCTTGGTGATGCCGAGGTGCGGCTCCACCACCTCGACGCTCGCCGTGGCGCTCTGGCTGATCCGGCCGGAGGCATCGGCCGGATTGGCGGCGCTGACCGTCGCGGTATTCACCAGGACGTCGCCGGCGGTGTTGGTCGCCGCCTTGGTCAGCTGCCCGACCACGGTGATGGTCACCGTGTCGTTCGCGTCGTTCAGGTTGTCGACCGCATTCGTCACGGTGCCGAAGTCGAAGCTCAGCTTGTCGGCGACGCCGTCGCTGTTGGTATCGGCCAGCGCCGCGGTCTGCCCGATCGCCAGCGCCGCATTGCCGCTGAGGTTGGCGCCGAGCTGCGTCACGGTCGCCGAGATCGCCTTGATCTGGCCGTTCGCCGTCGGCAGGAAGTCGTCGACATGCACCGCGCCCTGCACGCCTTCCGGCATGCGGACCGTGATGGTGTAGGTCACCGTCTCGCCGATCGCCAGGTCGTCGATCGTGGCATCGCCCTGCGCCTTGGCCGTCGCGGACAGGCTGGTGGCGCTGACCAGCTTGGTGATGGTCGGCATCACGGTGATGCTGGCGATGTCGCTATCGGCCAGGTTGTCGTAGGCGTTGCGGTCGATGCCGCCTTCCTGCGCCGCGTAGGACGCGATGGTGGCGGTATTGGTCAGCGCCAGGTCCGGCACCGCCAGGGTATTGGCCAGCTGCAGGTCATAGGTGATGACCACGATGTTCTTGCCGCTGGTCGCGTCGTAGCTGCCGATGCCGCCCTGGTTCACGCCGGGGTCGTCGATCCGGATGCCGGTGGTGAAGAGGTTCGCGGCGCTGCCGCTGTAGCTCAGCGTCGCGCCGGTGCCGTCGGTGACGGTCAGGTGCAGCCCGCCCGGCGGCAGGACGAAGCCGGCCGGGACCTGGTCCTTGATCAGCGCGTCGAAGGCGCCCTTCCAGCCCTGGCCCTTGTTCTCGACGATGATGGCGAAGGAGACGATATCGCCGGCATCGGCCTGGCGGAGATTGGCATCGACCGGATGGGCGGCGAGATTGGTGCTGTTGATCGTGCCGCTGAAGCGCACGCCGTTGCTGCCCGGCGCGGTGAAGCTCACCGGCCCGGTGCTGGCATCGCCCGTCGTCGCGTTGAGATAGCTGCCGAGCGGATTGTCGACGCCGATCACCCCCTTGGTGATCCTCAGCGCCGGCTCGCCCAGCACGAACTGGATGATCGCATTGTCCTCGGAGGGGAGGAGGAAGGAATTCGTCTCCGAGGAGGTCACCTGGTTGGTCAGCAGCAGCCCGTCGCCGAAGGGCCGGTCGTTCACCCGGAGCGTCACCAGCAGGTCGAGATGCGTCGCCGGATAGCTGCCGTTGACCGCGCCGCCGAAGTCGAGGGTCAGCGAATTGCCGCTGGCATCGGCCAGCAGCGTCGGCGTCACGCCCGGCACCTGGAGGTGGAAGGTATCGCCCGGCCCATACTTCACCACGCCGGCGCCGGGGGATGCCGCATCCGAGACGCCGATGAAGCTGAAGCCGCTCGGCGTGCCGTCGCCATCCGGATCCGCCGCGGTCAGCACCGGCAGCGGCAGGTAGTCCTTCAGGTTGACGGCATGGGAGGAGGTGAGGGGGATATCGAGGCCGAGGCGGAAGGTGACCAGGTCGCCCGCCTGCACCTTCGACGGCGTGGCGAAGCTCGTCGTGCCCTTGGTCGTGTCGCCGTTGATCGCGTAGATGGACTTGGAGACGGCATTGACCGGCAGGGTCACGCCGGCCGCGCTGTTGTCCTCCGTGGTAGTGCCCGTGGCGAGGACGTTGCCGTCGTACAGCACGGTGTTGCGGACGCTGTCGCCCTGGTCCACGTAGGGGTCGCCCGGCACCGCGGCGGCACCCGTCGCCGTCCAGGTCTCGTCGAGCCGGGTGTGGAACACCACCTGGATCGTCGCCTGGTTGTAGCTGGTCGCATGCTGCGCCGCCAGCAACCCGCCGCCGTTGCCGTCCAGCACCGCGTCGCGGCCGCCATTCAGCATGGTCTGGGAGATGTCGAAGCTCACCGGCGTGGTGCCGGCCGAGGTCTTGGCGCCGAGGGTATAGAGCACCGGGCCGCTGTAGATGATGGCCCCGCCCTCGCGGATGACCACCGTCGGGGCGAAGCCGGCATCGAAGGTCTGCCCGTCGCCGAGCGTATCCTTCACCAGCAGCCCGCCCAGCTCGAAGTAGTTCGAGACCTGGCCGTTCAGGGTGTATTCCAGCACGCCATGCGGCTGCCAGTCCGGCACGCCGTTGTGGTCCTGGTCACCGCTGACGAGGGCCACGCCCTTCTGGATGGCGATGGACTTGGCGGTGACGATATCCTCGGCCCCGGCCGGGTTGATGTCGATCAGGGTCGGCGCCGTGTCGCGCGTATCGGTCGGCGTCCAGCTCGCCTGCAGCCGCGCATTGTCGGCCAGCGGCCGGAAGCTGCCTGTCGCCGGGTCCAGCACCGGCGTCCCGTCATGCAGGAACTCGGTCGCGTACCAGTCGATGACCATCGTCGGCACCTGGGTGCCGCCGGTGATGCTGCCGGGGAACTGGCCCACCAGGCTGGTGGTGCCATCGGCATTCTGGGTGATGGTGACCGGCGTGGCGATGGTGACGCCATTGATCTCGAGATGCGCGCCCAGCACCACCACGCCATCCGGCGTCGTGTCGCTCAGGGTGAAATTCTGGAAGACCTGGCCCGCCGCCAGCTCCCCCTTCACCGTCCAGGCGCGCGCATAGGACGGCCCGGTGGCGGTCTCCTGCTCCGGCCCGTTGTAGATGACGTCGAGCTTGGCGACGACCGGGGCGATGGCCAGCGTGGCGCTCGGCCCGGCGATCGGCGGGTCGGTCGCCGGGTTGTTGAAGGGATCGGCGCCATAGGCGAAGCCGCCCGTTGCCGTCACCGCCAGCGGCTGCCCGACATCGGCGAGGTTCGAGACGCGCAGCGTCAGCGCGATATCCGCCGCGGTCTGGGTCGTGGTGAAACTGCCGAAGGGCAGCTTCAGCACCAGCAGCGTATCGCCCGGCGTGCCGGTGACGATCAGCGCCGCCCCCGCCGCATCCTTGGCGAAGGGATGCGTCGCATGGCCGAACTGGTCGAATTCGATCTGCGTCGCCTGCAGGTCGACGCCGAGGTAATTGGCCGAGACGAAGGTGACGCCGTCGTTCTGCTTCGGCGCGATGCTGCCGACGCCGGCACCGTCCATCCCATTGGTCGGCAGCACCACGTCGACATAGGGCGCATAGCCGACATCGGCGCCGGCGGCGGCATTGTCGAACCGCAGGGTCAGCGTCTGGTTGGTCCCGAGGAAGGCGTCCTGGGCGCTGCCATTCAGGAAGCTGACGATCGGCTGCGCGGTCATGGGAGGCTCCTGCGGACGGATGGGCGAAGTCGGGACGGACTCATCAACTTATGGGCCATGCACCCTGCGACGAACCCGGCGCGGCCAGCCGCCTGGGCGCCGCGAAAGCCGGGGCTTGTTGCAGGATGCGAGGCATATCGCGGCCTGTGGGGGGAGGGGGCGTGGCAGCCATGGCGGCATTCCATCCAGGGCTGTTGTCCGCCCGTCAGTGACCAGCGCCTGTGACGAGACCTCGACACAGAAGACGGTTCGAAAATGAGACAAAAGTCTAATTCAGGACATTTCCGGCCGTACCCATGCAATAGCCTGAAAATGAATTCAACAGAAGGTTAAAATCAACCGTCCATTGAGCTAGGGGGCAAATAGTTGCCGGATGTCGCCTGGCGGCGGCGGATCGCAGCGCGGACCGCGATCCGCCCGTCCCCCGCATCCCGGGCGCTGGCAGGACGCCACCGCCCACGGCTTGACGCCCGCCCCGGCTTGGCGATGGACTGCACCCGCAAAGCCCGGCCCGCGCAGGCCGGACGTCCAGGGGAAAACGCCCATCATGCCGGATCACGCCAAGCCCCAAGCCAAGCCCACAAACGCCACCGTCGCCCTGCGCCTGGCGGAGGCCTTCGCCCGCCACGGCGTGACCCTGACCTTCGGCCAGAGCCTGCCCTCCGCCTTCCACCTCGCCGCGCCGCATGCCGGCATCGACCAGAAGGTCTACCGGCAGGAGAATGCCGGCGGCTCGATGGCGGATGGCTATGCCCGCATCTCCCGCAAGGTCGGCATCGTCACCGCCCAGAACGGCCCCGCCGCCACCCTGCTGGTGGCCCCGCTGGCGGAAGCCCTGAAAGCCAGCATCCCCATCCTCGCCCTCGTGCAGGAAGTCACCCGGGATGCCATGGACCGCAACGCTTTCCAGGACCTTGACCACCTCAACATGTTCGCCCCGGTGGCGAAGTGGGTGCGCCGGCTGGAGCGCGCCGACCGGCTCGACGACTACGTCGACATGGCCTTCACCGCCGCCACCTCCGGCCGCCCCGGCCCGGCCGTGCTGCTGGTCCCGGCCGACCTGCTGACCGAATCGGCCGCCCCCGTCTCCGCCCTGCTGCGGCCGCGGAGCATGTCGCTCGGCCAGGCGCCGCTCGACCGGACGCTGGCCGACCCCGCCGCCATCGCCGCCGCGGCCGATGCCCTGGCCACCGCCCGCCACCCGCTGGTGGTCGCGGGGGGCGGCATCCACCTCTCGGATGCCGCCGCCGAGCTCGCCGCCCTGCAGCAGACAGCCCACCTGCCGGTCGGCACCACCGTCATGGGCAAGGGCGCGGTGGATGAGGGCCATCCGCTGACCCTCGGCGTCATCGGCTACATCATGGGGCAGGGGTCCCGCACCGCGGCGATGCGCCCCATCGTCGACCGTGCCGATGTCGTGCTGCTGATCGGCAGCCGCACCAACCAGAACGGCACGGATAGCTGGAAGCTCTTCGGCCCGAAGACCCGCTTCATCCACCTCGATGCCGACCCGATGGAGGTCGGCCGCAACTATGAATCGCGGCGCTTGGTCGGCGACGCCAAGCTGACCCTCACGGCGCTGGCGGCCGAGATGGGCAAGCGCGACCTGACCATCCGCGCCGCCGCCCGCGCCGCGCTGGAGACCGAGATCGCCGATGCCGTCGCCGGCTGGCGCAGCACAATCGCCGATATCACCACCCGCGACGCCGAGCTCTGCCGCCCCGAACGGCTGATGGCCGAGCTCGACCAGCTCATCGGCCCCGACGACATCGTCGTCGCCGACGCCTCCTACAGCTCCATCTGGGTCGCCAATTACCTGACGGCGAAGCGCCCCGGGCAGCGCTTCCTGACCCCGCGCGGCATCGCCGGCCTCGGCTGGGGCCTGCCCATGGCGATCGGCGCCCGGATCGCCGCCCAGGAATCCGCCACGCCGGATGCCAAGGTCGTCTGCCTCTGCGGCGACGGCGGCTTCGGCCATAGCTGGGCCGAGCTCGAGACCCTCCGCCGGATGGAGCTGCCGATCACCCTGCTGGTGCTGAACAACGGCATCCTCGGCTACCAGAAGCACGCCGAGGAGGTGAAATTCGGCGAGCATACCAAGGCGGTGAACTTCACCGCGGTCGACCACGCCGCCATCGCCCGCGCCTGCGGCGTCGAGGGCATTCGCGTCGCGCATTCCAGCCAGATCCGCTCGGCGCTCGCCGCCGCGCTCGCCGCCCCCGGCCCGGTGCTGCTGGACGTCATCACCGACCCCGACGCCAAGCCGCCGATCTCCTTCTACGCCGGCCACTACCCGGAGCCCTTCTGATGCTCGCCCTCAGGAAGACCGCCGCCCGCTTCGGCCTGGAATTCGCCGAGGTCCCGGAGGCGCCGCCGCCCGGCCCCGGCGACGTGGTGGTCGAGGTCGACGCCGTCGGCATCTGCGGCTCCGATGTCCATGCCTACGAATGGACCGGCGGCTACGAGATGATGGTCCCGCATTTCCCGCTGATCATGGGCCATGAATTCGCCGGCCGGGTCTGGCGCACCGGCACCGGCTCCGGCTGGCAGAACCAGGCGCGCGTCGCCGTCATCCCCTTCGTCGCCTGCGGCCATTGCGCCGCCTGCCGCGCCGACGACGCGCGCAACTGCACCCGGCGCCAGGGCATCGGCCTGACCCGGGACGGCGGCTTCGCCCGCCAGGTCCGCATCCCCGCCCGCTGCTGCGTCGCCGTCCCGGACAACGTGGACATGGAACTGGCCGCGCTCGCCGAGCCCCTGGGCGTCGGCGCCGAGGCGGTGCTGACCGGCGAGGTCCGGCTCGGCGATACCGTGCTGGTGCTCGGCCCCGGCACCATCGGCCAGGCGATCGCCCTGATGGCCCGGCTCGCCGGGGCGGCCCGCGTCATCGTCGCCGGCCGCGCCGATGCCCCGCGCTTCGACGTCCTCCGCGCCCTCGGCTTCACCGAGATCGTCGACGTCGCCGAAGCCCCGCTGCGCGAGCAGGTCATGGCGCTGACCGGCGGCCGCGCGGTCGACGTGGTGCTGGAGGCCACCGGCGTCCCCAGCACCCTGAACGACGGCCTCTCCGTCCTCAAGCGGGGCGGCATCATCGTCGCCGCCGGCATCCATGCGGATGCGGTGGTGCTGCCGCTGACCGATTTCGTCCGCCAGCGCCACCAGCTCCGCGCCACCCATGGCGCCGCCCGCCGCACCTGGGACCGGGTCATGGCCCAGCTCAGCCGGGATCCGGAGGCCTTCCGCCCGATGATCACCCACCGCCTGCCGCTCTCCCGCGGCCTCGAGGGTTTCGAGCTCGCCCGCCAGCGCGCCGCCAGCAAGGTCATCCTCACGCCATGACGAATACCGACCGCGTCGCCCTGGTCACCGGCGCCGCCCGCGGCATCGGCGCCGCCTGCGCGGCGAAGCTCGCCGGCCTCGGCCACCCCGTGGTCCTGGCCGACGTCATCGATGAGGTGGAGGCGACCGCCGCCGCCCTCCGCGCCGCCGGCCACCAGGCCCGCGCCATCCGGCTGGACGTGGCCGACGAAGCCGCCGTCGCCGCGCTGCCCGAGGCGCTCGCCGACTGGTGGCCCCGCCTCGGCATCCTGGTGAACAATGCCGGGATTTCCCCCAAGGGCCCGGATGGCCGCGCCCGCCCGGTCGCCGCCATGCCGGCCGAGGAATGGCGCCGGGTGCTGGCGGTCAACCTCACCGGCGCCTTCCTCGTCTCCCAGGCCTGCATCCCGCCGCTCGCCGCCCGCCGCTGGGGCCGCATCATCATGATGACCAGCCAGGCCGCCCGGGCCAAAAGCCAGATCGCCGGCGCCCACTACGCCGCGGCCAAGACCGGGCTCATGGGCTTCGCCCGCAGCCTCGCCACCCAGCTCGGCCCGGAGGGCATCACCGTGAACAGCATCGCCCCCGGCCGGATCGACACGCCCATGGCCCGCGGCACCACCGCCGATGCCAATGCCGCCTTCGCCGCCAATATCCCGCTCGGCCGGCTCGGCACGCCGGAGGACGTGGCCGAGGTGGTCGCCTTCCTCGCCTCCGACGCCGCCGGCTACCTGACCGGCGCGACCCTCGATGTCGGCGGCGGCAGCTACATGCCGTAACCCTTGGCGAGGGCCCGTCACCGGCGCTTCCTTGACACCCCACCCCCCGCCGGGCTTCATCCCGCCGCCTGATGCCGTCTCCCCACCCGACTCTCCCGGGCTGGGGACCCGACCCGCGGGCGTCACCCTTGCCCGATGGGTCCCACCTTGAGCACCTCCATGGCGAAGAAGAAGACCGGCGGCTGGCTCGAAAGCATCAAGACCGTGGTCTATGCCGGGCTCATCGCCATCGGCATCCGCACCATCGCCTTCGAGCCCTTCAACATCCCCTCCGGCTCGATGATCCCGACCCTGCTGGTCGGCGACTACCTGTTCGTCTCGAAGTATTCCTACGGCTATTCGCGCTACTCGATGCCCTTCGGCCCGAACCTCTTCCAGGGCCGCATCTTCGGCTCGCTGCCGGCCCGCGGCGACGTCGCCGTCTTCAAGCTGCCGCGCGACCCGAGCCAGGACTACATCAAGCGCATCATCGGCCTGCCCGGGGACCGCATCCAGGTCCGCGCCGGCCAGCTCTACATCAACGGCACCCTGGTCCCGCGCGAGGTCGTCGGCCCCTACGTGGTCGACGGCGACGGCCCGCGCATGAGCGTGCGCCTCTACCGCGAGAGCCTGCCCGGCGTGGCCGGCGGCCCCGGCCGCACCCACCAGATCATCGAGCAGTCGGACGACGGCCCGCTCGACAACACCAACGAGTACCGGGTCCCCGAGAATCACGTCTTCGCCATGGGCGACAACCGCGACAACAGCCTGGACAGCCGGGTGCAGAATGCGGTCGGCTTCATCCCGGTGGACAACCTGGTCGGCCGGGCGGAATTCATCTTCTTCTCGGTCGATGGCTCCGCCGCCTGGTGGGAGGTTTGGGCATGGCCCTTCGCGATCCGCTGGAGCCGGCTGATCTCGGTCATCCGGTGATGCCGTGACCACCGGGGGCGACCTCACGGTCTTCGCCGCCCGCCTCGGCCATGCCTTCGCCCAGCCGGAATTGCTCGTCCAGGCGCTGACCCACCGCTCCGCCGCCGATCCCCGCCGCTCCCAGCTCGACAGCAACGAGCGGCTGGAATTCCTCGGCGACCGGGTCCTCGCCCTGCTGATCGCCGAATGGCTGGCCGAGCGCTTCCCCGAGGAACGCGAGGGCGACCTCGGCAAGCGGCTCGGCGTGCTCGTCGCCCGGGACACGCTGGCCCGCGTCGCCGAGAACCTCGGCCTCGCCGGCGTCATCCGCGTCCCGACCTCCGAGGGCAAGGCCGGCCTGCGCGAGCGCGCCAATGTCCTGGCCGATGCGGTCGAGGCGCTGCTCGGCGCGCTCTACATGGATGCCGGCCTGCCCGCCGCCCGCGCCCTGGTGCGGCGCGAGTGGGAGGCGCATATGGGTGCCGAGGCGCGGCCGCCCATGTCGGCGAAGAGCCGCCTGCAGGAATATACCCTGGGCCGCGGCCTGGGCCTCCCCGAATACCGCCTCGTCTCGACCACCGGCCCCTCCCACCAGCCGATCTTCGTCGTCGCCGTCGCGGCGGCGGGGCGGGAGGCGGAGGGCCTGGGCGAATCGAAACGCGCCGCGGAACAATTGGCCGCCGAAGCCTGGCTGGCCGGATTAGGCCGAAAATGAACGAAGTCCCGAATACCGAAACCCCCGTTGCCCCCTCGCAGCCCCGCTGCGGCCTGGTCGCCGTGGTCGGCGCACCGAACGCCGGCAAGTCCACCCTGGTGAATGCCCTGGCCGGCTCCAAGGTCACCATCGTCTCGCCCAAGCCGCAGACCACGCGCTTCCGCATCCGCGCGGTGGTGATGCATGCCGGCGCCCAGCTCATCCTGGTCGATACCCCCGGCATCTTCGCCCCCCGCCGCCGGCTGGACCGCGCCATGGTCGCCGCCGCCTGGGGCGGGGCGCAGGACGCCGACCGCACCCTGCTGATCGTCGATGCCCGCGCCGGCCTGACCGATGCCGTCCGCGCCATCACCGACCGCCTGGCGAAATCGACCAAGCCGGTCTGGCTGGCGCTGAACAAGGTCGACCTCATCGACCCGACCCGGCTGCTGCCGCTGGCCCAGGAGCTGAACGCCCTGCTGCCGGTGGAGGAGACCTTCATGATCTCCGCCGAGAAGAAGCGCGGCCTGGACAAGGTGCTGGACCGGCTGGCCGCCGACATGCCCGCCGGCCCCTTCCTCTTCCCCGAGGACGAGCTGTCCGACCTGCCCAACCGCATGCTGGTCGCCGAGATCGTGCGCGAGCAGATCCTCCGCCAGACGCATGAGGAAGTGCCGCACCACGCGACGGTCGAGACCGAGAGCTGGACCGAGAAGAAGGACGGCAGCGTCCGCGTCGACTGCACCATCTACGTCGGCCGCGCGACCCAGAAGGCCATCCTGATCGGCGACGGCGGCGCCCGCATCAAGGAGATCGGCCAGAAGGCGCGGAAGGAGCTGGAGGCGCTGCTGGAACGCCGGGTGCACCTGTTCCTGAACGTCAAGGATCGGCCCGGCTGGGACGAGGAGCGGGGGCGGATCCGGGCGCTGGGGCTGGAGGACGAGGGGTAGTGGGCCTTCCCCCGCCCGCCCTCATCGCAACCAAGCCCACCCACCGCCAAGCCCGGGCCTACCCGTCGCCAATAGCGGGCCTATCCACCGTCATGCCAGGGCTTGACCCAGGCACCAGCCGGTTACGAAACAAGGCAAGAAAGGCTGGGAGAAGGTATTCTCCCAGACCCTCATCTATTTTCGTATTTAAGATCTTGACCCTGAGTAAAAATGCCGAAATCAGAAATACAACGTTAGTTGAAAAATCGTTCCAAAAATAGATTGATGGTTTTCAATCCGTGGCGTATTTGGCGCAACGGAGTACGGTTTCATGAGAGCGTGTGCTCCGCGATCAGCATAGGCTTATGTGCCTCAATATAAATTCAGATAGACAAGAATGGATGCTACAGCGCAGATGCAAAGCAATGCTGGGCCTAAGCGCCACCATTACGTACCAAGGATGATGCAAAAACGCTTCGTGAATGAGCGGGGCAATTTATATTGTGTTCGGCGGGAAAGTCCTACCAAAATATTTGAAGTTGGTCCCAATCAATTATTTGCTGAAACTCATTTGTACTCGATGATTAAAGAAAATAACTCTAAAGACCTAACTTTGGAAAAATATTATTCAGAACTTGAAAGCGACCTTGATCCTGTTTTTCAGCAGATATGTGCTGCGGCACAGCCTGGGATGAGGCTCGACTGGGAACCTGATGTGAAGGGCATGGTCGCTGAGTTCGTCTACAACCAACTTAGAAGGTGTCCAGATTATCATGAACGAATCGCATCGAACGATGCGGTTCAAAACGCTTTACACGAGTCTGCCACTAAGTTAACGGCCGAATTCCCTCATAAATCTGCCGAAATAATAGATTTTTTAGACGAAAAACGCTTGCCGAGAATGGTTCATAACGTTAGGGTTGGTGCTCTTAGCTTGCGATCTGAAAAAATACTTTCAGTATTTGAGAAAATGTCAATCTGCGTTATTAGTATTACAAACAAAAATAAATCTTTTATTGTGGGGAGTATACCAGTTGTTAAGGTCGGCGCTAGCGGGCTGCAGGATAAAAAATGCGAAATTTGGATGCCGATTTCTTCTAAAGTAGCCGTTGGATTTGTATGGGGAAACCCTCATAATGGTCACGTTCTTGATTTAATCCCAGCGGAAGTGCGCCAATTAAATATTGCAATCTCACAGCAGAGCTCTGCTTTCGCCGCGGCATCGCCTGAATTAGTGCAGTCTTTAATAAAGCCAGCTTAGTGGAACTATAATAAGTTATTTTTAGCTTTTTAAATTTCGTCAGAATAAATAACTGTTTTCCCAATCAACCGCAATAGGCAAGTAACATACATTATTTTTGAATTCATAATAAATAAGAAAGAATAGGTTTATTATTCCCAATAAAACAGTAAATTTAAAAAAATATCGCTGAATGTAAAATAACAAAAATAGATGAGGTAAGGTCGGGGAGAATACTTTCTCCCCGACCTTACCTCAAATCACCTTCGCCTCCCGAAACGCCGCGATCGTCTCGGCTGAATACCCCGCGGCCGCCAGCACCTCCTCCGAATGCGCCCCGAGCGCCGGTGCCGGCCGCTCCAGCCGCGCCCCGCCATGCGCCATCCGGAATCCCGTGGTCGCGAAGCGCAGCCGCCCCCAGGGCGTCTCAACCTCCTGCAGCGCGTCGCGGGCCAGCACCTGCCGGTGGTCGATCACCTCGTCCACCCGCCAGATCCGCGCGCAGGGCACCCCGGCGGCATTCAGCCTTTCCTCCCAGGTCGCGGCATCCTCCGAGGCCAGCGCGCCCTCGATCACCTCCCGCAGCACCGCCATGTTCTCCAGCCGCAGGAACCAGTCCGCCAGCCGCGGGTCCTCCAGCGCATCCGCCCGGCCGATCGCCACCATCAGCTTGCGGTACTGCGCGTCGGTATTGCAGGCCAGCAGCAGGTGCCCGTCGCGCGCCAGGAACAGGTTGGCCGTCGCCCGCCGGCTGACCGCCTGGTTGCCCCACTGCTTCTGCTTGTGCCCCGCCACCGTCCAATCCGCGACCTGGCCGCTGAGGAAGGCGAGCGTCGATTCCAGCATCGACACATCCAGCTTCTGCCCGCGCCCGGTATGCGTCCGCTGGAACAGCGCGGAGGAGACCGCGAAGGCCGCCGTCATGCCCGACAACTGGTCGCAGATGGCGAAGCCCGCCCGCAGCGGATCGGCGCCCGGATGCCCGGTCATCGCCATGATGCCCGACATCGCCTGGATCCGCCCGTCGTAGCCCGCCTCGTTCCTGTCCGGTCCGGTCTGCCCGAAGCCGGAGACGCTGCACCAGATCAGCTTCGGATTGATCGCCGACAGGTCCTCGTAGCCCAGCCCCAGCCGCCCCATCACCCCGGGGCGGAAATTCTCCATCACCACGTCGGCGTCCTGCACCAGGCGCTTGACGATCGCCTGCGCCTCCGGATTCTGCAGGTCGAGCGTCAGGCTGCGCTTGTTGCCGTTCACCGCCTGCCAGGCCGGCGCCATGCCCCGCTCGGCCCATTCGCGGGAGAGGGGGGTACGGCGCATGTCCTCACCCTCCCGCCGCTCCACCTTGATGACCTCGGCCCCCAACAACGAAAGCTGGTAACTCGCGAAGGGCCCCGCCAGCACCTGGGTGAAGTCGAGGATGCGGATGCCCTCGAAGGGCCGTGCCCCTTCGCCCATGCTTTCCTCTGGGGTCACGCCGCCTTCTCCCGCAGGCCCTTGGCGATCGCCTTCTGCCGCAGGAATTCCTGCGCCCGCCGCTCCAGCTCCTCCGCCCCGATCTGCTCGAGGTTCAGGTAGTCCTGCTTCCATTCCCCCGTGGCATCCCAGCGCTGCGGCGACTGCACCGTGGTGCGCGGCCCGAAGGCGCTCTCCAGCAGCCGGAAGCCCAGCTCCAGCGTCGCCGCCTGGCTGGCCTCGTCATGCGGCTTGCCCGCGGCATTGCCGAGCGGGAAGTCGCTGAAGACGAAGCGCGGCACGCCACAATGCTCGACGATATCCTTGGCGCAGCCGAGCACCACGGTCGGGATGCCATGCTCCTCGAGGTATCGCGCCGTCAGGCTGACCGTCTGGTGGCAGACCGGGCAATTGGGCACCAGCACCGCCACGTCGGCCTTCTCCTGCAGGCAGCGCGACAGCACCTCGGGGCAGTCGATCTCGACCGTATGCCGGTGGCTGCGGTTGGTCGGGGCGCCGAGGAAATGCTTCGTCAGCTCGCCGATCCGCCCGGCCGCCGCCGCATCCCGCATCGCCTGCAACGGGAACCAGGCCTTGGCATCCGTCGCCGGGCTGTGCTTGCGGTCATAGGCGATGTGGGAGACGCGGAGGTCGTGCTCCTCGGCGGTGTCGCCGGCATAGACCTCGTAGAATTTCGCCCCCGAATTATACGGCGCCCCGGGTCCCTGGTCGCCCTTGGCCGGGTCGTAGGGCGCGGCCGTCGTGATCAGCATCACCCGGCTCTCCGCCAGCGGCTGCCGCAGCGGGGAGAAGGGGACCTCCCGGTAATGCGCCCATCGATAGGGGTCGTAGCCGATCGCCTTATAGTATTCGCGGGTCCGCTGCATGTAGGGCACCGGGCTGTCGTAGTCCGGCGCGAAGCCCATTGCCCGATCGATCTCGGCGGTCATGCTCATCCTCCCCAGGCGGCCATTCGGTCCATCGGGCCATAGGGTGCGACCGCCCGGCCGATCCATCAAGAGACCCCATGCGCCCGCCACAGCCCAGCCCCGCAGCACGCAGCCCCTCCCTCCCGGCCGCCCGGCCTGCCATGCTGTGAAAAATGTCAGGAGGAAACCGCGTGTCCCCAACGCCTGAAGGCGGCGTGGAATCGGGCTATGCCTGGGTCCGCCTCGTCGCCGCGGTCTGCCTCAGCACCCTGGGCGGGGTCGGGCTCTGGTCCATCGTCGTCGCCCTGCCGGCGGTGCAGCAGGAATTCGGCACCCTCCGGGCCGGCGCCTCGCTGCCCTACACCCTCACCACCATCGGCTTCGCCATCGGCGGCGTCGCCATGGGCCGGGCGGCGGACCGCTTCGGCGTGATGGTCCCGATCATCTTCGGCACCCTGATGCTCAGCGCCGGCTATATCGCCACCGCCTTCGCCACCAGCATGCTGGCCTTCGCGCTGATCTACGGCGGGCTGATCGGCCTGCTCGGCAGCTGCGCCATGTTCGGCCCGCTGGTCGCCGATACCTCGCTCTGGTTCAGCCGCCGGCGGGGGCTCGCGGTCTCGCTCTGCGCCAGCGGCAACTACTTCGCCGGCGCCTTCTGGCCGCCCATCCTGCAGCATTTCATCGAGACGGTGGGCTGGCGCCAGACCCACATCGGCATCGGGATCGTCTGCCTCGTCACCATGCTGCCGCTGGCGCTGGTCCTGCGCCGCCGCCCGCCGCTCCAGGCGGCCAGCACCGCGCCGCTGCCCGGCGGCCGCCAGCGCGGCACCTTCGGCCTGCGCCCGAATACCCTCCAGGCCATCCTGATGTTCGCCGGCGTCTCCTGCTGCGTCGCCATGGCCATGCCGCAGGTCCATATCGTCGCCTATTGCGTGGACCTCGGCTATGGCGCGGCCCGCGGCGCCGAGATGCTTTCCCTCATGCTCGCCTGCGGCGTCGTCAGCCGCCTCGCCTCCGGCTGGATCCTCGACCGGATCGGCAGCCTCGCCACCCTGCTGATGGGCGCGACCCTGCAGGCGGTGGCGCTGGCGCTGTTCCTGCCCTTCGACGGCCTCGTCTCGCTCTATGTCGTCTCCGCGGTCTTCGGCCTGTTCCAGGGCGGCATCGTCCCGAGCTACGCCATCATCGTCCGGGAATCCTTCCCCGCGGAACAGGCCGGCTTCCGGGTCGGCCTGGTGCTC
Source organism: Belnapia sp. AC561 (assembly GCF_979252845.1). NCBI lineage: Bacteria > Pseudomonadati > Pseudomonadota > Alphaproteobacteria > Acetobacterales > Roseomonadaceae > Belnapia > Belnapia sp. AC561. The sequence continues at coordinate 11,008 of NZ_CEEDBP010000005.1, read as the reverse complement.
TCCTCGACGCTGATCGGCATGGCGATCGGCGGCTGGATGTCGGGCGCCATCTTCGATGCCACCGGCTCCTACCAGGCCGCCGTCCTCAACGGCCTCGCCTGGAACGCGCTCACCATGGCCATTGCCCTCTGGCTCATCCTCCGCGCCCGCCCGGCCTTTCGGGCGCCCAAGGCCCGACCCATATGGCAGGCATGATCCCCCTCTCGATCCTCGACCTCTCCCCCATCCCGGAAGGCTCGGACGCCGGTCAGGCGCTGCGCAACTCCGCGGACCTCGCCCGCCATGCGGAGGCGCTGGGCTACCGGCGCTACTGGATGGCCGAGCACCACAACATGCCCGGCATCGCCAGCGCGGCGACCGCGGTGGCGCTGGCCCATGTGGCCGCCGGCACCAGCACCATCCGGCTCGGGGCAGGGGGCATCATGCTGCCCAACCACGCCCCGCTGATGGTGGCCGAGCAATTCGGCACCCTGGCCGCGCTGCACCCCGGCCGGATCGACCTCGGCCTCGGCCGCGCCCCCGGCTCGGACCAGGTCGCAGCCCGCGCCATGCGCCGCAACCTCGGCGGCGACGTGGACGACTTCCCGCGCGACGTCATGGAGCTGATGCGCTACTTCGAGCCGGCCCAGCCCGGCCAGCAGCTCCAGGCGGTGCCCGGCGCCGGGCTCGAGGTCCCGGTCTGGATCCTCGGCTCCTCCACCTACGGCGCCCAGCTCGCGGCGGCCCTCGGCCTGCCCTATGCCTTCGCCAGCCATTTCGCCCCGCAGCAGATGATGGAGGCGATCGAGATCTACCGCGCCGGCTTCCGCCCCAGTGCCAAGCTGGCCGCGCCGCATGTCATGCTGGGCGTGAACATCGTTGCCGCCGATAGCGATGCCGAGGCGCGCCGCCTCTTCTCCTCGCACCAGCAGTCCTTCCTGAACCTCCGCCGCGGCCGCCCCGGCAAGCTGCCCCGGCCGGTGGACGACATGGAGGCCCGCATGGACCCGCATGGCCGCGCCATGCTGGAACATTCGCTGGCCTGCTCCGTCGTCGGCGGTCCCGAGACCGTCCGGCAGGGCCTCGCCGAGTTCATCCGCACCACCGGCGCCGACGAGCTGATGGTGACCGGCCAGATCCACGACCACGCTGCCCGGAAGCGGTCCTACGAGATCCTTGCCGGGGTGCATGACAGCATGGCGCTGGCGGCCTGAAGGGAAGGCCAGGGAGGAAGTATCCTCCCTGGACCCTCCTCTATTTCTATGAGTTGGCACGCGCCGCGCGGCGCGTGCCAACTCACGAAAAACAAAGGTGGGGCTTGGGGAGGAAATGCTTTTTCCTCCCCGACCTTGCTGCCTACCCCATCACCGCCCGGATGCCGGCCACCGCCGCTTCCGCCGGCCCCACCGTCACCAGCTTGCCGCCCTGCCACTGCGCCAGGTAGGGCCGCGCCCGCAGGTTCTGCCCCTTCTCGTCGAAGCGCGCTCCCCAGCCGGTCGCCGTCGTCCCCTCCGCCACGTCGGTCGCCAGCATTGCCGCCCGCAGCTTGTCGCGCTCCAGGCTCCCGGCCCGTTGCAACGCCTCCAGCACCAGCCGCGCACCGACGTAATTCGCCAGCGAATGCCCGGACCGCGGGTCGCTGCCGTAGCGCTTCTTGTACAGCTCGACGAAGGCCGGCAGCCCCGGCGCCACCGCCTCGTTCACCGCGAATTGGGTGAAGTCCACGTCCAGCGTGCCCTCGAAATCCGGCCCGACGGAGCGCGCGGTATCGGTCAGGCTATAGCCGGCGCCCGAGCCGATCACCATGCGCGGCCGCCAGCCCGCCTCCTTCATGCCGCGGTAGAACAGCACGATGTCGTTCTGGTAGCCGGTATGCAGCACCACGTCGGCGCCCACCGCCCGCAGCCGCTGCAGCACCGGGGACAGCTCCACGCTGCGCGCCGAATAGCCCAGCCGTTCCACCTGGGTCAGCCCGCGCGCCCGGAGCTGGCTTTCCTGCAGCCCGCTCACCGTCTGCCCATAGAGCCCGTCCTCATGCAGGATCGCCACCCGCAGGACGTCGGCCGGCGTCGACCAGGCGCCGGCCAGCAGCTCCGGGATCGCCGCCACGGAGTCGCGGGCGAAGTCGCTCGCCCTGGGGCACAGCCGATACAGGTTGCGGAAGCCGCGCTCGGTGATCGGGTCGGCGATCGCCCCCAACTCGAAATAGGGCAGGCCCTGCAGCTCGGCCACCTGGCTCGCCGCGAAGGCGAGGTGGGAGGCGAAGGTGCCGAAGCCCGCCGCCACCTTCTCCACCGTCATCAGCCGGCGCAGCTCGGCGATCGCCTGGTCCTGCCCGGTCGCATCGCCCTTCACCAGCCGGATCGGCCGCCCGAGCAGCCCGCCGGCGGCATTCCGCTCCTCCGCCGCCAGCTCCAGCCCGCGGAAGCTCTCGTCGCCCAGCAGCGCCAGCCCGCCCGAGAAGGGGAACAGCGCGCCGAGCCGCAGCTCGTTCGCCGCCGCCGGGGCAACGGCCTGGGCCATGGCTCGTCCAGCGGGCGCCGCCAAGGCAGCAAGGCCGCCGAACAGCGGGCGACGGGCAATCCTCGACATCAGCATCCTCCCGCGGCGGACGCGCGGTCGCCTTGAGTCTTCGCATGCCCGCCGCCGCTGGCAACCCCATTCGGCGCGATCCTGCCCTGCCGCCCCCGCACATGCCCCCCCGCATATGCTTGACGCCGCGCCGCGCCGCGCGGAAACCTCCCCGCCGCATTCCGAAGGGAAACCACGCCATGGCCACGCTGCCCGAGACGATGATTGCCATCCAGCATGGCGCCGGCGGCGGCCCCGAGGTGCTGGTCCCCGGCACCGCCCCGGTCCCGACCCCGAAGCCGGACGAGGTGCTGATCCGCGTCGAGGCCACCGGCGTGAACCGCCCCGACGTCGCCCAGCGCAAGGGCGAATACCCGCCGCCTCCCGGCGCCAGCCCGCTCATCGGCCTCGAGACCGCCGGCGAGGTGGTCGCCCTCGGCGCCGAGGTCACTGCCTACAGGATCGGCGACAAGGTCTGCGCCCTGACCAATGGCGGCGCCTATGCCGAATACTGCACCGCGCCGGCCAGCCAGTGCCTGCCCTGGCCGAAGGGCTATGACGCCATCCGCGCCGCCGCCCTGCCGGAGACCGCCTTCACCGTCTGGGCCAACCTCTTCGGCCACGGCCGGCTCGCCGCCGGGGAGACGGTGCTGATCCATGGCGGCACCTCCGGCATCGGCGTCACCGCGATCCAGTTCGCCAAGGCCTTCGGCGCGACGGTCATCGCCACCGCCGGCAGCGCCGACAAGTGCAAGGCCTGCCTCGACCTCGGCGCCGATGCGGCGATCGACTACCGCGCCCAGGATTTCGTCGCGGAGGTGAAGCGCATCACCGGCGGCAAGCTGGCGAATGTCGTGCTCGACATGGTCGGCGCCGACTACTTCAACCGCAACCTGAAGTGCCTGGCGATGGACGGGCGGCTCGTCATCATCGCCTTCCTCGGCGGCTTCGAGGTGGGCAAGGCCGACCTCCGCCCGGTCATGACCCGCCGCCTGACCGTCACCGGCAGCACCATGCGCCCCCGCACCACGGCGCAGAAGGCCGAACTCGCCACCGCGCTGCGCGAGAAGGTCTGGCCGCTGCTCGATGCCGGCCGCTGCGCCCCGCCGATCTTCAAGGTCTTCCCGCTGAAGGAGGCCGCGGCCGCCCATGCGCTGATGGAAAGCAGCACGCATATCGGCAAGATCGTGCTGAAGGTCGCGGACTAGGGCAAACCCCGGACGGATGCCTGCATCCGGAAGGGGTCACTTGCCCGCACGATCGATACGCCAGAGAGGTTGCAGTGAGCATGGCGAACGGAAACCTCTCTGAGCGCTTGTCCGCCACGGCAAGGCCGGTTTCGCCCACCGCGACGATAGGGCAGGGGCTGCGCTACCTCGCGGTCTCGGTCTGCCTCTTCGGCGGCATCTGGCCGGTCACCAAGGCGGCGCTGGCCACCTCCACGCCGCTCTGGTTCGCGGTCAACCGCTGCGCCATGGCGATGGCAGTCTGCGCCCTGCTGCTCGCGGCGATGCGCCGGCTCAGCCTGCCGGCGCGGGGCGACCTGCCCTGCATCCTGGCGATCGGGCTGCTGCAGCTGGGCGGCTTCTTCGCGCTCACCCATGTGGCGCTGTCCTGGATTCCCGCCGGGCGGATGGCGATCCTCACCAACGTCACCGTCTTCTGGCTGATCCCGCTCTCGGTCCTCGTGCTGGGGGAGCGGGTCTCCCGCAACCAGTGGTGGGCGGTCGCGGTCGGTCTGCTCGGCGTCGGCGTGCTGATGCAGCCCTGGACCCTGGTCTCTCCGGCGCCCGGTGCAACCCCCTTCCTCGCCCTGCTGCCCGGCTACCTCATGCTGCTCTGCGCCTCGCTGTTCTGGAGCCTGGCCATCCTCGTCACCCGCAAGCTGCCGCCGCGCCGCCCGGTGCTGGAGCTGCTGCCCTGGTGCTTCGGCGTCGCCACCCTGCTGCTGCTGCCGCTGGCCCTGCTGCGGGAGCCTGCAGGCGGCATCCATGGCCAGGCCTGGCCCTATGCCATCTTCGTCGGTGCCGTCGCCGCGCCGATCGGCACCTGGGCCACCATCGAGGCCGGCCGTCGCCTCTCGGGCATCCTCGCCTCGGTCGGCTTCCTGGTGGTGCCGGCGCTCGGCGTGCTCATCTCGACGCTCTGGCTGGGCGAGAGCCTGGGCTGGGACGTCCTCGCCGGCGGCGGGCTGATCGCCGCCAGCGTCATCCTCGCCGCCCGCGGCTGAAGGGAGCATCCATGCGGCTGAATCTGATCGAGGCGGGGCAAGGCGCCGACCACAAGCCCCCGGTCGTCCTGCTGCATGGCCTGTTCGGCGCGGCGCAGAACTGGGGCGCCATCCAGCGCAAGCTCGCCACCCGCCACCGGGTCCTGGCGATCGACCTGCGCAACCACGGCGCCTCGCCCCATGCCGAGGCCATGGACTACCCGGCCATGGCCGCGGACGTGGCCGAGACCATCGCCGGCGTCACCGCCGCCCCCGCCGCCGTGCTCGGCCATTCCATGGGCGGCAAGGTCGCCATGGCGCTGGCGCTCGCCGAGCCGCAGCTCGTCTCCCGCCTCGTCGTCGCGGATATCGCCCCGGTGGCCTATCCCCCGGCGCTGCGCGGCTATGTCGAGGCGCTCCAGGCCATCGCCCTCCGCCCCGGCCTGACCCGGCGGGAGGCGGAAGCGGCGCTGGCCGAGACCATCCCCGAGCCCGGCATCCGCGCCTTCCTCGCCCAGAACCTGATCATGCCAAAGGAGTTGGCGCAGGAGGACCCGCCGCGCTGGCGCCTCGGCCTGGAGGAGATCGCCGCCGCCATGCCGGTGCTGGAGGATTTCCCCGCGCTGCCCGGCCGCTACGACGGCCCGGTGCTGGTCCTGGCCGGGGAACGCTCGGGCTATGTCCGCCCGGTCCATCGCCCGGCCTTCGCGGCGCATTTCCCGGCCGCCGCCTTCGTCACCATCCCCGGCGCCGGCCACTGGCTGCATGCCGAGAACCCCGCCGGCTTCCTCGCCGCGCTGGAGCCCTTCCTCGACGAGGGCTAGGCCAGCTCCAGCATCGTCACTTCCGGCGGCATCCCGAGCCGCACCGGCAGCATCGAGTTGCCGATCCCGCCGGAGACCACCAGGTGCCGTCCGTCCTCCTCCACCGCGCCATAGGCATAGCGGTTGCCGAATCGGCTCGGCACCAGCGGCGAATAGTTGAAGACCCGCACCTGCCCGCCATGGGTATGGCCGGAGATGGTCACCGCGACGCTGTCCGGCACCTCGGGGAAGATGTCCGGCTCATGCGCCAGCAGGATGGTCGGCGCTCCGGCGGGGATCTCGCCCAGGGTGCCGGCCAGGTCGTCGGCGCCCTGCACCTGCCGCCCGCGCCGATAGGCCCACTGGCTGCCGAGCCCGGCCAGGAAGATCTCCCGCCCCTGGTGGACCAGCGGCCGGACCTCGTTGTGCATGATGGGCAGGCCGGCGGCGGCGAAGGCATCGGCCGCCTCGGGCATCGGCCGCAGCCCGGCCTGGGCCCCCCCGCATTCCCACCAGTCGTGGTTGCCCAGCACCGCATGGACGCCGAGCGGCGCGGACAGCCCGGCCAGGATATCCGCCACATCGCGGAAGCTCGGCCGGCCGGTGGCGAAGCGGTGATCGGCGAGGTAGTCACCCATCAGCACCGCCAGGTCGGGCCTTTCCGCATTGGCCATGGCGACGGCGCGGGCCAAGCGTTCCGGCCCGGAATGCGGTCCGCCGGTATGCGGATCGGCGATGATGGCGATGCGCAGCGGCAGGTCGCGCGGCCAGCTGGCCGGGGTGATCCGGTGATGCACCAGCCGCAGCTGCCGACGGGGCTCCAGGCCAGCGCCATAGGCGCCGGGTCCGGTCCCGCCGGCGCCCGCATTGCCCAGCCAGCGCAGCAGCCGTCGCCGGCCGCGCGTCCCCGGCCCGTCAAACCCGGCCTCCCGCAGGCTCGCCGACTGGGTCTCGGCCAGCCTTGCGGCCCTGATCCGTGCCGCCAAATCACCGTCCATGCCTGACCCTATCCCGTCCACCCGTACCGCCGCCCTGTCGCGGCTGGCGGCGTTTGCCCCGCGCATGGGGCGTCACTATGCCGAGGGGCGGAACCACGATCCCGGCCCGAATGCACCGCCCGGGTCATCGCCCGAGGATGCGGCCGTCTCCGGCCTCAGCCCTTATCTAAGGCACCGCCTGCTTCTGGAAAGTGAAGTCGTGGCAATCGCGGTCGCATCGCACAACGCGGCAGCGGCGGAAAGCTTCATTCGTGAAGTTCTCTGGCGAAGTTACTGGAAAGGCTGGCTGGAGCTGCGCCCCGCCATCTGGGACGACTACCGCGCCGATGTCGCCGCGGCTCCCCGGACCCTGGCGCTGGAAGCCGCCCTGGCCGGCCGCACCGGCCTCGACTGCTTCGATTCCTGGACCCATGAGTTGGCGACGACCGGCACGCTGCACAACCACGCACGGATGTGGTTTGCCAGCATCTGGATCTTCACCCTGAAGCTGCCCTGGGTGCTCGGCGCCGATTTCTTCCTGCGGCACCTGCGGGACGGCGATGCCGCCTCCAATACCCTGTCCTGGCGCTGGGTCGCCGGCATCCAGACGCCCGGCAAGGCCTATGCCGCCCGCGCCGAGAACATCGCCCGCTTCACCGGCGGCCGATTCGACCCGGTGGGCTTGCTCGATGAGACTCCGACCCCGCTCGCCGCGCCCGAGCCGCCGCCGCCCCGGCCGTTGCCCCCGGCGCAGCGGGCAGCCAGCCGCATCGCCCTGCTGCTGCACGAGGATGATCTGAACGCGGAGTCGCTCGACCTCGCCGGGGCGGAGGTTGTCGCCCTGGCCGGCATCGCCACGCCGGAGGCCCTCTCCCCCGCCGGCTGCGCCCCCCTGGTCAGGGACTGGGTGGAAGGCGCCCTGGCCGATGGCCTCGCCCGCGCCGGCGCCCACCTCCGCCTGACGCCCCGCCGACTCCATCCGGCCGAGGTCCCCGACTGGGCCGCCGCCACGGGCTGCACCGCCGTCGCCACGCCCTGGGCCCCGGTCGGCTGGACCGCCGAGACGCTGGCCGGAATCGAGACCGGCCTCGCCGCCCGCGGCCTGCCGCTGCTCCGCCTCCGCCGTCCCTGGGACGAGGCCTGCTGGCCGCTGGCGACCCGCGGCTACTTCGCCTTCCGTAAGCACATCCCCCGGCTGCTGGAGGAATTGCTGCCCGCTACTGCGGCTTGAACCGGCTCGCCTTGGCCGCATCCGCCGCCCGCCACAGGTACCAGGCGGCGATGCTGCGCCAGGGCGCCCAGGCGGCGCCGCGCTCGGCCAGCGCCTTGGGCTTCGGCTGCGCCTCGAGGCCCGCCGCGACCTTCCAGCCCTCCCGCACCCCGAAATCGTCCACCGGCAGCACGTCCGGCCGGCCGAGGGTGAAGATCAGCAGCATCTCCACCGTCCAGCGCCCGACCCCGCGGATCGCCACCAGCCGCTCGATCAGCGCCGCATCGTCCAGCCGGGCGCAGCCCTCCCGCGTCGGCACCAGCCCGCCCGCCGCCTTCTCCGCGATGTCCCGGATGGCCGCGACCTTGGAGCCGGAGAAGCCGCAGCCCCGCATCGCCTCCGGCTCCATCGCCAGGATCGCCTCCGGCGGCGGGAAGGCATGGCCCGGATGCAGCGCCAGCAGCCGGCCGAGGATCGCCTCCGCCGCCCGGCCATGCACCTGCTGGTGGGCGATGGCGCGGACCAGCGCCTCATAGGGCTCCCGCTCCACCGGCTGCAGGGTGCAGGGGCCGATCGCCTTGATGACTGTCTTGAAGACCGGGTCGCGCTTCAGCGCCCGCTCCGCCTTCGCCCAATCGGGGGAGGCCACCACCTTCGCGCTGTCGCCGGCCATGTCGCTCATGCCGCCGAGCCTAGGGCAAAGCGGCGCCGGGCGGAATCGCCCCAGCCGGATGTTTCGCCGAGGCGCGAAGCCTCGCTTGCCCCCGGCCCGGCTCCCCGCGATCCTGCCGGCCGATGAGCGATCTCTATGCCGCCTACGGCAGCAACCTCTCGGCCGCGCAGATGCAGCGCCGCTGCCCCGGCGCCAGCATCGCCGGGCAGTGCCTATTGCCCGGCTGGCGCCTGGTGCTGCGGCGCTACGCCCGGCTGGAGCCCGACCCCGCCGCCCGCTGCCCCATCGGCCTCTGGCGCATCACCCCGGCGCATCTGGCGGCGCTGGACCGCGCCGAGGGCGCCCCCGCCATCTACCGACGCCGGCTGGAGCCGACGCCTCTCGGCCCCGCCTGGATCTACCACGAGGTGGTGGACCGCGCCGGCCCGCCCACCGCCGCCTACGTCGCCATCATCCGCGCCGGCTATGCCGAATTCGGCTTCGACCCGGCGCCGCTGCTGGCCGCCCTGGCCGAATGGCCGCACCTCGCCTGAAAGGTCCCCGTCCCATGGACATCCGCTTCGACGGCACCACGGTCGCCGTCACCGGCGCCGGCCACGGCTTCGGCCGGGAGATCGCCCGCCGCTTCGCCGGGCTCGGCGCCCGGGTCTTCGCCTGCGACCTCGCGGCCGCGGAGCTGGCCGAGACCGCCGCCGGCACCTCCATCGTCACCGAGGCCTTCGACCTCACCGCCCCCGGCGCCGCCGCCGCCTGGATCGCCGGCATCGAGCGCGCGACCGGCGGCCCCATCGGCGTGCTGGCCAGCAACGCCGGCGGCGTCCGCGGCCAGGTGATGCGCCCGATTGAGCAGGTGCCGGAGCCCGACTGGCACGCCATCCTGGCGATCAACCTGCATGCCCATTTCACCCTGGCCCAGGCGGTGGCGCCGGGGATGAAGCAGGCGGGGCAGGGGGCCATCGTCACCACCAGCAGCGGCGCCGGCCTCGGCCCGAGCATGACCGGCATCCAGGCCTATACCGCGGCGAAGCACGGCCTCATCGGCCTGACGCGGCAGTTGGCGCATGAGCTCGGCCCGCATGGCATCCGCGCCAACAGCGTCGCGCCGGGGCTGATCCTCTCGAACCGCGCCAGCATCGCGCAGTGGGAGGCCTATGGCCCGGAGAAGCAGCAGGCGACCATCGGGGGGATCGCGCTGCGCCGCCTCGGCACGGCGAAGGACATCGCCGATGCCGTCATCTTCCTCGCCAGCGATTATGCCGCCTTCATCAACGGCCAGGTGCTGAGCATCGACGGCGGCAAATAGGCGGCGTCACAGCACCTGCAGCAGCCCGGCCATCAGCTTCGCCCGCGGCACCAGGCTGTCCAGCAGCAGGTGCTCCTCCAGCGTATGCCCGCCCGCCCCCTGCACGCCGAGGCCATCGAGCGTCGGGATCCCCATCGCCCCGGTGAAATTCCCGTCCGAGCCGCCGCCCGCGCTCTGCGGGTTGATGTCGAAGCCGATGCTCCGCGCGATGTCCCGCGCCACGCCATACAGCGCCATGCCCTGCGCATCCGGCTCCCAGACCGGCCGCGTCACGCCGCGGGTCACCGCGAGCTGCACGTCGTTGCCGGTCGGCCGCAGCGACAGCATGGTCTCGACCGCCGCATCCAGGTCCTCCTGCCGCTTGGCCATGGACAGGCTCTCGGCATCGCAATGCGTCGCCACGCAGTTGACCCATTGCCCGCCGGAGATGACGCCGACGGAGTAGGTCACCGCATCCGTGGTCAGCGCCTCGATCGCCACCACCTGGCGGCAGATCTCGCGGATCGCGCTGCGGCCATCGCCCAGCCGCGCGCCGGCGTGGCTCGGCTTGCCGGTGGCCCGCAGGTTGAAGCGGGCGATGGCGTAGCGCCCGGTCACCACGCCGCCATCCGGCCGCGCCGGCTCCGGCACCAGCACGAAGGCATGCCGCGCCGCCTCCGCCTCGATCAGGTCCCGCGTCGAGGGGCTGCCGATCTCCTCGTCGCTGGTCAGCAGCACCGTCACCGGCCGGCTGGTGGCGATGCCGGCCTTCAGCAGCTGGCGGATCGCCTCGATGGCGATGAAATTGCCGCCCTTCATGTCGTAGACCCCGGGGCCGTAGACCCGGTTGCCCTCCACCCGCCAGGGCAGCGGCGCCAGGGTGCCGATCGGATGCACCGTGTCCATGTGCCCCATCACCAGAATGCCCGGCCCCGTCCCGGCATGCGGGAAGGTCGCCCGCACGCAGGGGCCGTAGCCCATCCGGCCGGGGATCATCTCGATCCGCGCGCCCAGCAACGCCAGGTCGCGCGCCGCCATCTCCATCACCCGGCCGACCGCCGGGGCATCGAAGGTCGGGCTCTCGCATTCGACCCAGGCGCGCAGTCCGGGCAGCATGGCCTGGGCATCGAAGGGCAGGTCGAGGGCGGGCTGGTCCATGGGTCGCTTGCTCCGGTTCGTGGCGGCCAGCCTGCTGCCCAACCGTGCCGCCGGCAACCCCACCCCGGGGGCGCAAGCCGGGCTTTCCTTCCCGCCGCCCGGTCCTGCTACACTCGGTGACATGACCCCACCCCCCCGCCTCGTCC